>CAZEDU010000074.1:5617-21801 GCA_964511185.1 uncultured Myxococcaceae bacterium
GATGACCAGGTCGGTCACCTCGGCGCCGCGGGCGCGCATCGCGGTGAACGCCTCGTGGCCCGGGGTGTCGAGGAAGGTGACGACGCCCTTCGTGGTGTTCACCGAGTACGCGCCGATGTGCTGCGTGATGCCGCCGGCCTCGCCCGCGGCCACGTTGGCCTGGCGGATCGCGTCGAGCAGCGACGTCTTGCCGTGGTCGACGTGGCCCATCACCGTCACCACCGGCGGACGCGGGCGCGCGTCCTCGGGCCGCGCCTCGACCTCGGGGAGGTGGTCTTCGACCTCGAAGCCGACCTTCTCGACCTTCCAGCCGTAGTCCGAGGCGAGGATCGCCGCGGTGTCGGCGTCGAGCGTCTGGTTGGCGGTGGCCATCGTGCCGCCCGTCATCAGCTTCTTGATGATCTCGGCGGTCTTCACGCCCATGCGCTGCGACAGCTCGGAGACCGAGACGCCCTCTTGAACCTTGATGACCTTCTTCTCTTCAGCCATTTCGGTGATCTGCGTCTTGGCGCCCTTCTTGGTGGGCTTCTTCTTCTTCCCGCGCACGGGAATCGCCATGCGGCCGAAGACGAGCTCCTTGATGTCCTGCTGACTGACGCTGCCGTCGTTCGAGGCCGAGCGCTTCTTGCCGCGATCGCTCTTGTTCTTCGAGACGTCGACCAGCTCGCGCCCGCGGCCCAGGTGATCCGGGACGACCTTGAACTCGCGCACCTCGCCGATGGCCTTGCGACCCGGCGCCATGGGGATGTTCTTGTGGGCCGTCGACGACGGGGTGACGCGGCGGACCTGCACCGACGGCCGGCTGATGACGACCGCCTGCGTGGCGGTCGGCCGCAGGGTGCGCGGATCGATCGGAGGCGTGGGCGTCTGCGCGGCCGCCGCACTAGGGACGGTGGGGCGCGGGGCGCTCGGGGTCACCTGCGGGCGCGGCGCGGAGGACCGCGGGCCGACGGCCGGGCGGACCACCACCGCGGCGGCCGGGGCCGGCGCCGAAGGCTGGGATTGCGCCGGGGCCGCGGCGGCGGGCGCGGGCGCCTCGCGCGGCGGCTCGGCCACCGGGGCAGGCTGCGCGGGCTGCGGCTCGGCGGCCTCGGACCAGGCGACCGCCGGCTCGGCCGGCGGCGGGAAGGCTTCCGCGTGCTGCTCCGGCTCGGCGGAAACGGCGGCCGGGGCGGCGGCGCCCGTCTTTCGGCGCACCACGAAGCCCTTGGCGGGGACCGCGGCGACAGGCGCGCTCGGCTTGCGCTTGTCCAGGATCTTCTGCACCGCGGCCGTCGCCTGGTCGTCTTCCAAGGAGCTCGAGTGGCTCTTCACGTCGTAACCCAGCGACACAAGCTCGGTGACGACTTCCTTGTTGTCGAGCTCGATGCCGTGAGCCTTCAGCTCTTTGGCGATTTCGTGAACGCGCTTCTTCGACATGGCGGTCTGCATCTATTCGAAATGTGGAGGCGACGCCAGGGCGGCCTCCAAGCTGTTGATGTCCACGGCGGCCTCCATGCGCAGGGCCCTGACGATCGCCCTGCGCTTCGCCGCCGCCTTGAGGCACCCCACGCCACACAAATACCCGCCCCGCCCGGGTGCCCTTTGGGCGCGATCGACTTCGACCTTGCCCCCCACGCCGACCACGAGCCTCTTCAGCTCTCCTTTGGGCCGCTTCTTCCCGCAGCCCAGACACGTTCGGACCGGCCCCGAGAGGCCGCTGTCCCCTGGCTCCGAACGCGCCGTCACAGCCTTAAAGCTTCGCCTCCACCGCGGCCTGGCCGGCCTCGCTGCCCGCTTGGGCCGCGGCGGCGCGCTCGGCGTTCAGCTCGGCGCGCAGCTTGGCCTCTTCGACCAGGTAGTTCTCGGCGGCGCTCTTGATCTGCCGCGCCTTCTTGATGCCCACGCCCGGCACGTCGCCCAGCTTGGCGAGGTCCTTCTCGTTCGCGATGTCCTCGACCGTGTGGTAGCCGGACGCGGCCAGCTGCTCGATGGTCTTCTCGCCGACGCCGCGAACCCTGGACAACCGCTCGGTCTGGGTCAGCTCATCCGGGTGGCGCCGGGCTTCGATGAGCCGCTGCTGCTCCCGCTCGTACTCCAGCCGGGCGAGCTCGGCGGCGTCGTCCGCCATGCGGCCGCGGGCGGCCTCCTGCATGGCGGGGATGCGCGCGGGGTCGAGGCCTGGGATCTGCGCCAGCACCTCGGGGGAGGCCTCGGCGACGTCCTTCGCCTGGCGGAAGCCGTGGGCGTAGAGCGTCTCGATGAGCATCTCGTTGATGCCCGGCAGCGCGCCCAGCGAGCGGTTGGCGAACTCGCGCATCTCCTTCACGCGGCTCTCGCTGTTGATGTCGAGCTTCCAGCCGGTGAGCTGGGCGGCCAGGCGCACGTTCTGGCCGCGGCGGCCGATGGCCAAGGAGAGCTGGTCGTCGGGGACGATGAGCTCCATCGCGTGGTTGGCCTCGTCGATGATGACGCGGCTGACCTCCGCCGGCTGGAGCGCGGCGCAGACGAAGCGCGCCGGATCTTCGTCGAAGGGGACGATGTCGATCTTCTCGCCGCGCAGCTCCTGCACCACCGCCTGCACGCGGGTGCCCTTCATGCCGACGCAGGCGCCGACCGGGTCGACGTCGCCGTCGCGCGAGGAGACGGCGATCTTCGCGCGGCCGCCCGGCTCACGCGCCGCCGCCTCGATGACCACGATGCCCTCGGCGATCTCGGGAACTTCCATCTCGAACAGCTTGGTGAGCAGGTTCACCGACGCGCGGGAGAGGATGATCTGCGGCCCCTTCGACTCGCGCAGCACGTCGATGACGAAGGCCTGCACGCGGTCGCCCGGGCGGTAGGTCTCGCGCGGCACCTGCTCGCGCACCGGCAAGACCGCCTCGGCGCGCCCTAAGTCGACGATGATGTTGCCGCGCTCGAACCGGCGGGCGATGCCGGTGACGATCTCGTTCTTGCGGTCCTTGTACTCGTTGTAGACGTTCTCGCGCTCCGCATCGCGGGTGCGCTGCAGGATGACCTGCTTGGCGGTCTGCGCGGCGATGCGGCCGAACCCGCGGCGGAAGGTCTTGAGCTTGAGGATGTCGCCGTACTGGTCGTCCTGCGCCTTGGCCTCGGCCGCGTCTTCGTCGCGGTAGAAGATCTGGAAGACGAGCTCGTCCCCCGGCTCGACCTCCATGCCCTTCTTGCGGGCCTCGGCGAGGGGCAGCTGGTTCACCGCCTGGACCGGGTCGGTGATCTCCTCGACCACGGTGATGGCCTGGAACAGCTCGACCACGCCCTTGTCGGAGTCGTACTTGGCCTCCAGGTTCCGGTCCTGGCCGAAGTGCTTCTTGGCGGCCGTCTTCATCGCGTCTTCCAGCGTCGCGACGAGGACCCCGCGCTCGATGCCTTTGTCCTTCGCGACTTGGTCGAGGACCAGGTTGAGGTTGATGTTGGGCGTCTGAGGCGTGACCATCTGATCGTCTCCGTTGCTTAGAACTCGAACTCCAAGTTCGCCTTCGCGATGTCCTTGAGCGGGATGTGAAACTCGCCCGCGCCTTCGACCTCGACCACCACTTCGGACTCGGTGGCCGTCTTGAGCACGCCGCTGAAGTTCTTGCGCGGCGGTTCGGTGCCGGACAGCGGCCCGAACGTCTTCACCTTCACCCGCTGGCCCAGCGCCCGGCGGAAATGGTCGGCCCGGGTCAGCGGCCGGTTGAGCCCCGGGCTCGACACTTCGAGGCTGTACTCGTGCGGGATCAGGTCTTCGACGTCGAGCGCCGGCTCCACCGCGCGCGAGACCTGGGTGCACTCGTCCAACCCCACGCGGCCACTTGGTTTGTCGATGAAGAGCCTCAATACCCAGCCGCCGTGCTCGCGCACGTACTCCAGGTCCACGAGCTCGAGACCCTCGGCCGCCACCAACGGCTCGACCAGGGCTCGCGCTTTGTCGACAACGCTTTGTTTCGACTGGGCTTCCGCCGCCATAGGCCCAAAAAAGAAAAAAGCGGGCAACTGCTCGCCCACTTTTCGAAGACTTCGAAAAATGTCCGGGGCTCCCTACTACAAACGGCCAAACGGTGTAAAGCCGCTGAGAGCCCCTCTATAACAGCGGCCATGAAGCTCTTGGCAGCGGTGCAGATGTGCTCGGGCGCAGACAAGGCGGCCAACCTGGCCACCGCGACCCGGCTGGTGCGGCAGGCGGCCGAACGAGGCGCGACGCTCGTCGGGTTGCCCGAGAACTTCAGCTGGATGGGCCCCGAGCCAGATCGCCCGAGCGCCGCGGAGCCCTTGGACGGGCCGACCCTGTCGGCGATGGCCCAGCTCTCGCGGGAGCTGAAGGTGGCGCTTTTGGCGGGGTCGATTTTGGAGGCCGGCGCGCCCGGCGGCCGGCTGTTCAACACCAGCGTGCTGTTTGGCCCCGGCGGCGAGCGGCTTGCGGTGTACCGGAAGATTCACCTGTTCGACGTCGACATCGGCGATGGCGCGACGTACCGCGAGTCGGCGGCGGTGGCGCCGGGGACCGAGGTGGTGACGGCGAGCTGCGGTGAGCTGAAGGTCGGCCTGTCGGTCTGCTACGACCTGCGCTTTCCCGAGCTGTACCGACGGCACGCGGACGCGGGCGCGACGCTGCTCACCGTTCCGTCGGCGTTCACGTTGATGACGGGCAAAGACCACTGGGAGGTGCTCTTGCGGGCACGGGCCATCGAGAACCAGGCCTACGTGCTGGCGCCTGCCCAGTGGGGGCAGCACTCGGAGAAGCGGGTGACGTTTGGGAACGCGATGGTGGTCGACGCGTGGGGGACGGTGGTCGCGCGGGCGCCGGAGGGGGAAGGGGTCGCGGTGGGGGCGTTCGAGGTGGAGAGGCTGGAGAATGTGAGGAGGAGGTTGCCGGCGCTCCGCCACCGGAGGATTTGAGTGTGTAGAAGCTCGGGGGGCGCCCCGAAGTAGCCCGCGCTCCGATCAGGTCATGATCTCGGTGCAGGGGGTCGAGCTCAGGCCGCCCCCGCCGCCGACGCTGTTCACGTTCGCGCCCACCGCGCGCGCGGCAGCGAGCAGCACGTCGGAGGTGTTCTTGCCCGCGGCCCGGTGGTGGATGCCGGGGTAGCGCAGCGCCCCGCCCGCCCGGCCCGCCACGATGATCGAGTGGTTTCGCACGCCGTGGTCGTCGTTGTAGCCGTTGGCGAGCTCGGTGACGCCGAGCACGCACGCCTGGTCGAGCAGGTTGCCCGCGCCCTCCGAGGTGTTCATCAGCCTGGTGAGCATGATGTTGAACAGCCGCATCACGAACGTCGCCGCCTGAGTGACCAACGCCTGCGAGCCGGTGTGGGACACGCCGTTGTGGTGGTCGACGCCGATGCCCGCCTCGCTGAACACGGTGTTCGAGAACGAGCTGTTGAGCTGCACGCTGGCGACCCGGGTGAGGTCGCACGCGAAGGCGAGCGCCAACAGGTCGGACATCAGCGTGGTCGTCGTCACCAGCGGCGTGCTGCCGCCGGGCGGGTTGTTGGTGGTCACCGCGGCGGGCTTCACGCACGAGCTGCCGGCGGGCATCGGCGCCGGTCCTCCCGTCGAGCCAGCGTTGATTTCCTGCTGCAGCCGCGCGCGCACTTCCGAGATGGAGGTGAGGTGCTGATCGATGCGCTGGCGATCTGCCGCGCCCACCTTCCCCTGCAGCCGCTTCGCGCTCTCGCGCACCGAGTCGAGCACGTTCTGACGAAGCGCGAGCCGCGGGTCCACCGGCGGCGGCGTGGTGCTGCCTCCGCCGCCGCTCGTGGGAGGCGTGAAGCTGCCGAACAGCTTGTTGTAGAGCTCGGCCGGGCTGAAGATAGGGGTCAACATCGTGCTGGGCCCCTTGTGCGAGATGTACGTGGTGGTTGGCCCTTCGTTGCTCTTGTAGTTCGTCGAGCTCTTCGGCGCGATGGCCAGCTGGAGCGACTGGTAGGGCGTGCCACCGGCGATGAGCGGAGCGATGACCTGATCGAGCGACGGGCCGCCGAACACCGAGCCCGATGGGCTGTTGCTCGCGCCGCCCGCGGTGTACCGGTAGCCCGACAGAATGCCGGCGGTGCCGTCGTGGTGGCCGTTGCTGCCGCCGGTCTTGATGTCGTAGCCGGTCACCATGTTGAGGTAGTTCTTCACCGCCGCCAGCGGCTGCATCGACTGCGCCAGCTGCCAGCTGCCGCCGGTGACCGACGGCTGGAACGTCGAGCGCAGCACGCCATTGCCCCAGTAAAAGGTCACGTAGCGCTTCGGCAAGGCCATGCCTTGAGCGAAGGCGGTGCCGTTCGAGTTGAGCATGCACTCGAGAATCGGCAGCGCGAGCGTCGCGCCCGTACCCTGAAGAAGCGCCCGGCGGTGGAGTCGAAAGGGTCTCATTCTCATTCCTCGATGCGGCCGTAACGGAACGCCGCGCTGCCAACGAGCTCAACCAATGCGTCCTGGGTTCGGTAACCAGCCGCCGCGACCAGCGCGTCGACCTTCTGCAGCGACGGCTGCTCTCCCACGGTGTCGACGTGACCGGTCGCGACGCGGAAGAGGTTTCTGGTGAAGCAGCTGGCGACCGACGGCTCCTTCGCGAGCGCCGCCCCCAGGCCGTTCGCGCCGGCGAAGGTGCCCAGCAAGGGGTCCGTCGACTGCGGGTCGATGGTCGCGCCGTTCTCGGTGTTGCGGTAACGGCCGACGGCATCGAAGTTCTCGAGCGCGAGACCGAGCGGGTCGGTCAGCCTGTGGCAGCCGGAGCAGGCGGGGTCGGTCTGGTGCACCGCGAGCCGCTCGCGCGCCGTCTTCGCGTTCGGGTCGTCCGGAAAGACGGTCGACACGTTCGCCGGCGGAGGCGGAATACCCTGGCAGAGCGCCGAGAGCCGCACGAACTTGCCGCGGATGGTCGGCGACGACGCGTTCACGTGCGAGTTGACGGCGAGGAAGCTGGCATGCCCAAGCACGCCGGCGCGCGCGCTGCCGGCCGGGAGCTGGACACGGGCGAACGAGGTGCCGCCCGGCGAGGGCAAGCCGTAGAGCGCGGCGAGCTCGGCGTTCACGTAGGTGTAGTCGGCGTTGAACGCTTGGCGGAAGTCGCCGTTCGCTTCCCAGATCAAGTTCTCGAAGAACAGGCTGGTCTCTTTGTGCATCGCCTGCTGGAGCGACGGCTTGAAGGCTGGGAAGAGCGCAGGGTCTTTCGAGAGGGCCTCGAGCGAACGCAGCTCGAAGTACTCGTCGAAGAACGACTGCATCGTCTGGCGCGCCTTGGGTGCCTTGAGCAGGTTGCGCGCCTGGGTGCGAATGCCCTCGATGGTGTCGAGCTCACCGGCTTCGGCCGCGGCGAGCAGCGCGGCCGACGGCGTGCTGCCGGTCAAGAAGAAGGCCATGCGCGCCGCGAGCTCGTAGGCGCTCAGGCGCCGCAGGCCCGGGTAGGCCGGGTCTTCGCTGCCGCGCTCGACCAGGTAGATGAAGTCGGGCATCTGCAGAATGGTGGCGATCGCGAACTCGATCGCCGCGTCGAAGGTGCCGAGCTTGGTGGCCGCCGCGGTGGCTGGCGCGGCGATCAGCGCGACCTCTTCCGAGTCGAGCGGCCTGCGGAAGGCGAGCTTGCCGAAGCGCTGAATGAAGTCGTTCAAGCAGGCCGCGTCGGTGGCGCTCTTCGGGGTGCAGCCGATGAAGGTCGCCTTGTCGGAGCGCGCCAGCGCGGCCTTGGCCGCCGCGAAGGCCGAGGCTTCGTACTTGGCCAGCGCGTCTTCGCTCGCGATGGCGAACTGCGAGGCGCCGATCGCCTCGAAGCCGTTGATGGCGATGTCGTCGGGCGGGGCGACCGCGGCCGCGGCCTGCGCGCCGAGCAAGTCACCCACCGCGTTGGCGTACTGCCACTTGAGCAGGCGGCGCAGCGCGAGCGGACCAGGGACGAACTCGGCCTCGGTGACGACCGGGTCTTCCTCGGGCAAACCGCCGGGGCCCAGAGAAGGTCCGCCGGGGCCACCGGCGCCGGCGCGGTCGCTCGACATGATGCCTTCGCCGAAGCATCCGGACGCCGCCAAGGTGACGCCGAGCACCCAGATGCACCCACAACGGAATCGCGCGCTCGTCTTCATGACGGGCGGTCAATCGCAAGGAGCGTACCGTGTGCTGGCGTTGAACAAGCCTCCCGTTTCCCAACGGTTAGGGAGACGGAGCGCGCCTCCGCTCCACCGGCTGTCGATCCCGGTCGATAGCAAAATCAGCGTGCACAGCTGGCCCCGCACCAGCGCGAGATGCTGTAGGTCGGCTCTGGCGATGGGCGGGTGAGCAGGTAGGCCGTGGCGGCGCCGGCCACCACCACGCCGCCGACGATGGCGCCGATGCCCCAGCCGGTCTTGTACCAAGGCGTGGCCACCCCGGCGGTGGTGGTGACTGAAGCGGGGCCGGGGACCCAGGCCGGGACGATGGCGGCGGGCGCGTCGGACGTGAGGTCGACGCGCGTGGCCGTCCAGCCGTCGGGCCCTTCGCGCACGAAGACCGCGGCCGAGAACCCATCGAGCTTCGCGGCGCGCGCGAGCGGCGGGTACTGCGCGCTCGAGACCTCTTTCGCGCTGCTGCGGAGCGCGGCGAGCTCGGCGCTCGGATCTCTCGCGGTGAGCGAGACCGGCGTCGAGGTGACGCCACCGGAGCGAACGCTGACGCGGAGCGTTCGGGGCACGAAGCCGGGCTTCTCCACTGTTACGTAGTGCTCGCCGCCCGCCACCCGCAGCTCGCTGCCCGCCTCCACCTCCGCTCCGTCGAGGCGAACGGTGGCGTCCGGCGGCGTGACCGGCACGCTCAAGGCGCCCGCGCCGCGGGTGTCGCGCTTGGCGGCTTCGGCGTAGAGCGAGACCACCGACGGGAGGTGGGTGGCCGGGTCGAGCCGCCGCCGCTCCGGATCGAGCCGGTGCGAGAGCCGGAAGGCTTCGAGCGCCCTGGCCCGGTCGCCGTTCGCCTCGTGGGCGAAGCCCGCGACCAAGAACAGCTCGGAGAGCAGGCGGAAGGTCTTCGCGTTCGGCGCGGCGTCGAGCTCGAGCAGCGCGACCGCTTCGCTTTGCCACTGGAGCGCGGCGTCGAGCTCGAGGGAGCGGTAGGCCTCTTGCGCCGAGCGGAGCAGGGCTTCGGCGCGCGGCCGGGCGACGTAGGCGACGCCGCGCGTCTCGAGCGGCGCCTCGGCGGCGGGCAACAAGCGCGGGTCGGCCAGGACAGGCTCTCCCCGCTGCTTCGCCTGATCGCGCAAGCGCACCGTGGCCGCTTCGCCCGCCAGCTGATCCTCGGCGACGTTCAAGAAGACGACCGCGCCGTCGGCGGCGGCGAGCGAGACGAGCGCGAGCGCGGCGGCCGGGGCGATCACGGGCTCCTCGGGCCTTTCTGGGCGCAGGGGCTGCCCGCGTTCATCCGGAAGTCGCCGTTGAGCCGATCGACGAACTGCGGATCCGCCACCGTGTTGTTCGTCGCGGTGTAGCCGCCGGAGCCCCCCAGGTTGCCGGGGTTGCCGTTCCACAGACAGTTCTCTTCCACGACGTTGCCGGTGCCCACCGCGCCGTCCCAGTTCGAGTCGACGTTGTGGCGATTCTGCGTGTTCGAGATGATGTTGTGGCGGACGACGTTGCGCTCGGAGCGGAGCGAGGTGCTGCCGCCGAAGTGGACGCCCCAGTTGTTCCCGTCGAACACGTTGTACTCGATGATCGAGTCGTCGGCGTCCGGGTAGATCTGCATCGCGAACTCGTCGTTCCCGTAGACGTAGTTGTCGCGAAACACGGTCCCCTTGCCGCCGCTGATCGACAGCCCGTGGCCGCCGCAGTCGAAGAAGCGGTTCTTCTCGAGGACGATGCCGGTGACGGTGGCGCCGGTCGCTCCGTCTCCGACGTACAAGCACGAGCTGGCGCCTTCGGTCGTGATGTGGTTGTTGCGCAGGACCACGTGGTCGGCGAACAGGTGCGGCGACACGCCGTTGCCCGGGTTCTTGCCGTTGAGCAGCAGCCCCTCGACCACCAGGTAATCCGCCGCGGCGTTAATGATGAGCCGCCCCTGCAAGGTCGCGCGCACGCCCGCCACGCTGGCCAGGGTGATGGGCTCTCCGGCCTGGCCGCCCTTGGTCACGGTGACGTTGCCCGCGTACGTGCCCGCCTCGAGGCAACCCGTCTGGCCCGGGTTGAGGCTGTCGAGCAGCTTCTGCGCCGAGCGGAACGGCTGCGCCTTCTCTCCCGTACCCGTGGAGTCGCTTCCGGTGGTGGACGCGTACCGCAGGCAGGAGGGGGGCGGCGGCGGCGGTGGCCCCCCGCAGGCCTGCGCCTGGACGCACGAGATGGTGAGTGGAATCGGCGCGGGCTCGCCTTCGAGCCGGGTGACGGCGGTGCGCCCGAAGTGCGTGAGCCCGACCGGCGCCTGCTCGGGCCGGGCCCTGGGGCAGTTGCTGGCGGGAGACCAGACCGCCAGCTCGATGACGAACGGCCGGCCCTGCGGCAAGGTCCCCAAGTCGACCTGAGCCGCCTCGAGCAGCGCCGGCACGTTGTCGAGCGTGCGGCCGGTCGCCTCATCGAGCGGGAGGCAGCGGCTCTCGATGGGCGCGTCCGTGTCCGCGTCGACCAGGTGGATCGCCACTTCGCCCGCGCAGGAGATGGCGGGGCTCGAGCACGCCGGATCCACCAAGAGCTGCACGGCCACGTCGCGCGGAGGTCCCGGGCGCGCGCAGCCCGCGACCAGAAGCGCCACGAGCGCGCGCATGAAGCCAGGCCTCAACCCCACCCTATGGACGATAAACCACCCCACGGGGGGAGGAAGCCCCCGGCCGAATGCTGACCACGGTCGACAGGCGGGTGCGACATCGTCCCCGCACTTTGAGGGTAGACTCCGGTTCGAGCGTAAGTCGGCGAGAATCGAAGCAGCGGTGCGCGGACAAGTCGAAACCACCAGGAGCGCGGCGGCGATGCCGGGCCAAGTCCCGGAGCGGTACGAGCTCATCCAACGCATCGCCGTGGGCGGCATGGCCGAGGTGTTCTTGGCCAAGGCCTCGGGGCTGCACGGCTTCGAGAAGACGGTCGCGATCAAGCGCATTCTTCCCGAGCTGGCGAGCTCGCCGGAGTTCGAGTCGCGCTTCGTGAGAGAGGCGCAGGTGGCGGCCTCGCTCACGCACTCGAACATCGTGCAGGTCTTCGACTTCGGGCGCTTCCAGGGCTCGCTCTTCATCGCGATGGAGTTCGTCGACGGGCCGGACTTGAGGGAGCTGCTCAAGGCGCTCCAGGCGCGCGGCGAGCGCTTCCCGCTGGCGGCGGCCTTTCACATCGCGCTCGGGCTCTCGCAGGGGCTGGACTTCGCGCACCGGCGCGGCGTGGTGCACCGCGACGTGTCGCTGTCGAACGTGCTCGTCTCGTACGCGGGGGACGTGAAGGTCGCCGACTTCGGCATCGCGCTGGTCGGGGGCGCTGATCCGCAAGAGAACCCCAAGCAGCTCGTGGGCAAGCTGCCGTACATGTCGCCCGAGCAGACGCGCGGGCAGCCGCTCGACACGCGCTCGGATCTCTTCTCGCTCGGGGCGGTGCTCTTCGAGCTGTTCACCGGCCAGCGGCTCTTCGACGGCCGGACGAGTGAGGAGCTGCTCGTGCAGGTCCGGGAGCAGCCGATTCCCCTGCCTTCGAAGGTGAACCCGTCCCTGCCGACCGAGCTGGACGCGGTGCTGCTCAAGCTGCTCGAGCGCGATCGCGACCGGCGGATGGCCGGCGCGTCGGAGCTCCTGCGCGAGTTGAGAGACCTGGCCCAGGCGCGCTCGCTGGTGTCGACGCCGATCGACGTGGGCGACCTGGTCACCCGGGTGCTGCCGCGGGAGGCGCGCGCGAAGAAGAACCCGCTCGAGCAGGGGCTGCAGCGGCTCTTGGGCGCTGGGCCGTCGTCGGAGGACGCGACGGAGATCGCGCGGCCGCTCCGGCACCGCACGCTGGCGGCGGAGGAGCCGCCGACGGTCGGGCTGACGTGGGTGCGCGGCGCGACCGATGACGGCGGTGTGACGTCCTGGCGCGAGGTGGCGGACGGGGCTGAGGCGAAGGCGGGGCTTGGAGAGGCCGGGGACAGTCCCCTGCGGGGACGGTCCCCTGTTCGGTGGATGGTGGTTTCGGTCGTTGCGGGCTTGGTGTTGGCGGCGGGCGGGTATGTCGCGCTGAGCGGCCGCGGCGAGGTCCCGGCGCCGGCGGTGCCCCAAGCGCCCGAGGCGCCCGCACCGCGCGCGACCGGAGAGGTGTCCATCGAGTCGACGCCGCCCGGGGCGCAGGTGTGGCTCGACGGTGTTCGCCTGGAGAGCGTCACCCCGACGGTGCTGACGTTGGAGGCGGACGTGCAGCAGCGGCTCGAGCTCAAGCTCGACGGCCACCGCGTGTGGAGCGAGCCGCTGCATGCGCAGTCGGGGGTGCGGCTGATGCTGCGGCCCCGGCTCGAGCCGCTGCCGCAGACGCTCTCGGTGCGCTCGGAGCCGAGCGGGGCCGCGGTGATCGTCGACGGCGTGAGCCGGGGCGTCACCCCGCTGAAGCTGGAGCTGCCCAACGACCGCGCGAAGCGAAAGCTCGTGCTGCGGCGCGAAGGCCACGAGCCCTACGAGCGGACGCTCCAGTGGTCCGCCGGCAAAGACCGGCTCGAGGTGAACGCGACGCTGCAGCCGGTGACGCGCATGGGCCGCATCGACCTGTTCGTCGAGCCGTGGGCGGTGGTGTACCTGGGCGATCAAAAGTTGGGGAACGCGCCGGTCAAAGGCTTGAAGCTCCCCTACGGCAAGCACCGGCTCAAGCTGGTGAACCCGATTCAGCGTCGTCAGACGTTCGTCGACGTGGTCGTTCCTTCCAAAACGCCTTATCGCGTCACCCTCCCCTAACCCTGTCCAACCCAAGAAAGAACGTATGAGCACGCATGAGCTCCACACATCGACGTGGACGACGCAGGTCGACGGCAAGCCCACCTCGCTGCGGGTTCGGCGCTGCCGCTTGAACGTCGTCGCCGGGCAAGACGCCGGCCAGGTGCAGGAGTTCGACGACCGGACGATGCGCGTGGGCGCGGGGCCTGCGTGCACCTTGCGGCTGAGCGACCGGCGGGTGTCGGGCTCGCACTTCGAGATCCGGATCGACGACCGCGGCTACCGCCTGCGGGACCTGGGCTCGTCGAACGGGACGTTCATTCAGGGGCTGCAGGTGGTGGAGGCGTACATCTCGCCGGGGACGGTGATCACCATCGGCGGCACGCGCCTGCGCTTCGAGGCGCTGCCCGAGGCGGTCGACCTGCCGCTCTCCTCGGCCGATCACTTCGGCGGGTTGCTCGGCGAGGCGCCGGTGATGCGCGAGGTGTTCCACCGACTCGAGCGCATCGCGCGCAGCGATTCGAACGTGCTGGTGACCGGCGAGACCGGCACCGGCAAGGAGCTGGTGGCGGAGGCGATTCACGAGCGCTCGGCGCGCGTGGACAAGGGCTTCGTGGTGCTCGACTGCGGCGCCGTGTCTCCGAACCTGCTCGAGTCCGAGCTGTTCGGGCACGAGAAGGGGGCGTTCACCGGGGCGGCGCAGCGGTCGGCCGGCGTGTTCGAGCGGGCGAACGGCGGCACCGTGTACCTCGACGAGATCGGCGAGCTGCCGATCGATCTCCAGCCGAAGCTCATTCGCGTGCTGGAGGAGAAGCTGGTGCGGCCGCTCGGCGCGACGCACTCCATTCCCATCGACGTGCGCGTGGTGGCCGCGACGCACCACGATCTGTGGTCGCGGGTGAACAAGGGGCTGTTCCGCGAGGACCTGTTCTTCCGCCTGTCGGTGCTCCACGTGCACCTGCCGCCGCTGCGCGAGCGCAAGGAGGACATCCCGCTGCTCGCGCGTCACTTCATCGAGCAGATGCCGGCCGAATCGCGCCACCAGCTCAGCCGCGACGCGATCGAGCTGCTCAAGGACCACGACTGGCCGGGCAACGTGCGCGAGCTGCGCAACGTGCTCGAGCGCGCGCTGGTGTTGGACAAGCCGCCCAACGAGCTTCTGCAGAAGCTTCAGTTCAAGCCGGCGGGCGACGGCGAGCCGAGCAGCGGCAAGCTCGAGGTGCCCATCGACGTCAACGTGCAGTTCAAGGTCGCCAAGCAGGCGATGATCGACGCGTTCGACCGGCTCTACGTCGAGCAGCTGCTCACCAAGTTCCAGTGGAACATCTCGGCCGCCGCGCGGGCGGCGGGCCTGGACCGCATGTCGATTCACAAGGCGCTCCAGCGGCTCGGCATTCCGCTCCCGCCCAACCGCAAGAAGAACCCCGGCTAGGCGCGGCAGCGCACCCGCGCGTACGCTGGCGGCCGCTGTCGTACGTTGGACGCATGAGGTGTCGCGGCATCGATGTGTTGATGTGCGCTCCGCACCGCAAGCGTTCGGTGACTCGCGGCGATCCGTCTGGTCTGTGAGAATTCACGAGGCCCCATGACAGCGAAGCGCCTCGCAAGTCGACGCCCGGCCGTCTGGCTGCCCATCAGCGTTGGCCTGGTGTTGCTTGCGAGCTGCGATCGCGCATCGCCGGCCGAGTCGCAACTCCGGCGCGCGTTCCCGCAACAAGCGCCGCAGGTCTTGGGTGAGCACGGAGGCCGGGCGTTTCACGCCGTGAGCGAAGGCTTCGTCGTCCAGCGATCGGACGACGAAGCGCTGAGCGCGGTGTTCCCCAACGACGCGAGCGGCGCCATCCGCTTCTCGCTGCCCGGCTTCTCGATGTCGGTGCGCGAGCGCGAGCTCGTCGGCTCCGTCGAGCCAACAGGGAAGACCGCGCTGCGGTACGCGCGCGCGGAAGGCTCGGCGTTCTGGAGCGCCACGAGCGCCGGGTTCGAAGAGTGGCTCCTCGTCACGCCCCGGAAAGGACAGCCCGTCGCGCGTTGGGAGGTGACCGGCGCGTGGGCGGCGCTCCGGGAGGAGGCGGTCGTCTTCGGCGATGAAGGAGGCCGGGAGCGGATCGAGATGGTGGCGCCGATCGCGTTCCGCGCCGGGGGCGAACGGCTCAAGCCGCGGCTCACGGTGGAGGGCAGCACCGTCGCCCTGTGGATCGACGCGCACGACGAGCTGGTGCTGATCGACCCCCTCTTTCGGCCGCGGGGCTCGCTCTCGATCGCGCGCCGCTACCACACGGCCACGCCGCTGCTCGACGGGCGGGTGCTGGTGGCGGGCGGCACCGACGGCAATGGCGCTTCCGACAAGGCCGAGATCTACGACCCGAGGTCCGGCCTGTGGACGACGACCGGGAGCCTGAACACCGGCCGCTACTACCACATGGCGGCGCTGCTCAAGAACGGCAAGGTGCTCGTCGTCGGCGGCTTCGACAACTCGGACAACCTGACGACCTCCGAGCTGTACGACCCAGCGACCGGCCAGTGGTCGCCGACGAGCGGCTCGATGGCCAACGTGCACCAGCGGGCCTCGCTCACCCTGCTGAACGACGGCCGGGTGCTGGTGGCCGGCCACCAAGGCGGCAGCGTCAGCGCCGAGCTGTACACCCCCGCGACCGACAGCTGGAGCGCCGCGGCGAACCTGAACGTCGCGCGCGGCGAGCACGCGGCGGTGCTGCTGCAGGATGGCCGCGTGTTGGTGTGCGGCGGCGCGGCGGGCACCAACACCACGTCGGTCGAGATCTACAACCCGGCCACCAACCAGTGGGTCAACGCCAACCCGATGGGCACGCTGCGCCGCAACCATACGGCCACGGTGCTCACCGACGGGCGCGTGCTGGTCGCCGGCGGACAGCTGGACAACGGCAACGGGCACAACAGCGCCGAGCTCTACAACCCCTCGACGGGGAACTGGACCGCCGCGTCGGGGACGATGCCGGCGGCGAAGCTGCGCCACACCGCGACGCTCTTGCCGTCCGGGTTCGTGCTGCTCGCCGGCGGCCTGACCAGCGAGGCGAGCTCCACGGTCAACACCACCTTCCTCTTCAACCCCAGCGCCAACACCTTCGCCTCGGGTTTGACCCTGATCGGCACGCGCGCGCACCACACCGCGACGATGCTGCCGGACGGCACCGTGCTGATCGCCGCCGGCCGCAGCACGGTGCTGCTCGCCAGCTCCGAGGTGTATGACCCGGCCACGCCGGCGATCACCGCCGCCAACTCGATGGGGACCGCGCGCGACCGGCCCAGCATGACGCTGCTCCACGACGGGCGGGTGCTGGTCGCCGGAAGCTCGCCGGGCGGACCAGCGCTCGCGACCGCCGAGCTCTACGACTACACGACCAACACGTGGAGCAACACC
>CAZEDU010000074.1:21811-25338 GCA_964511185.1 uncultured Myxococcaceae bacterium
GGTGCTGGTCGCCGGCGGCAGCGACGGCTCCACGTACCGAAACCAGGTCGAGATCTTCAACCCGACCAACAACACCTGGTCGAACGCCGCGAACATGGGTTCGCCGCGCTCCCGCCACGCCGCCGTCTTGTTGCCGAACGGCCGCGTGCTGGTCTCGGGCGGGTTGACCACCGGCACCGCGACGCTGACGACCGCCGAGATCTACAACCCGGCGACCAACACCTGGTCATCAGCCGGGACGATGCCGTTCGAGACCGAGTCCCACGGCATGGTCCTCCTGCGCGACGGGCGGGTGCTGGTCGCGGGCGGCTACGGTCCCACCGCGAAGGCGGCGGCGATCTACAACCCGCAGACCAACACGTGGTCGGCGACGGGCAACCTGATCACCGCGGGCGGCGCGGGCTACATGTCGCTCTTGCCCGACGGGAACGTCGCCTTCTTCGGCGGGTACAACTACTCGGCCTACACCACGGCGATCGAATACTTCAACGTCGCCACCGGCACTTGGTCGAGCCGCGGGACGCTGAGCGTGGGCCGCGACAACCTGGCGGGCACCGTCGTGTCGTCGGGCCGGCCGATCACCTTCGGCGGCAACATCAATTCTTCGGGTACCTCGACCAACGCGACGGAGCACTACGATTGGGCGTCGGGCGTGGCCACCGTAGGACCGACGCTCTTGTCGGCGCGTCGGCTCGGGGCGGTGGCCGCCCTCCCCAACGGCAAGGCGCTCTACTGCGGCGGCTTGGGCTCGTCGCCTACGGTGACCAGCGCCTGCAACCTCTATGACTTGGGCTTCGGTGCCCAACCCGCCTGGACCCCGACGCTGACTGGGCCGCTGCCGTCGACGCAGGCCGGCGCGACGCTGGCGCTGACCGGCACGTTGTTCACCGGGCGGTCGGAAGGCGCGTCCGGCGCGTATCAATCGAGCGCGACGAACTTCCCGATCCTGCGGCTCCGGAACATGACGAGCCAGGCGCCGATCTACGTGCCGGTCGCCGACTGGACCGCGACGTCGGGCACCGCGACGCTGCCGGCGTCGCTCCAGCCCGGCAACTACTGGGCGAGCGTGGTGGTGAACGGGGTCGGGAGCACCGAGCTCAAGCTCGAGGTCACGGCCGCGAGCTCGAGCAGCGCCCAGGCCTTGAGCGGCTCGTACACAGGCAACGGCCTCGCCGACCGAAAGATCGTGGTCGGCTTTCAGCCCGCCATCGTGCTGGTCAAGAAGACGGACGGCCCGAACGACTGGACGGCGATTCGGCTCTCGTCGATGCCGTCAGGCAGCTGCCGCGCCTTCGATTGGGCGGGCGCGCTCGAGCCCAACGCGATCACCGACTTCGACGCGACGGGCTTCATCGTCGGCACCGACGCCGCGGTGAACGCCGCGGGGACCACTTATCAGTGGATGGCGATCAGCGCCGCCGCGGGCCAAGTCCACGTGGGTGGATACACCGGCAACGGCGGCACCAGCACGATCTCGGGCGTCGGGTTTCAGCCGGACGCCATGTGGATCATGAACGGCCCGTCGGGGACCATCGACGCTTGCTACAAGTCGGCGAGCACCGGGACGCGCGAGCACTCTGTCAATGGGCAAGGCGTGCATTCCGCCATCACCTTCAACGCGGACGGCTTCGTCGCCACCGGCATCTGGAACGGCAACACGCGGCCCTTCTACTACGCCGTGTTCAAGGACACCTCCGGCCTCATCAAGCAGGGCACCTACGTGGGCAACGGCGTCGACGGCCGGGCGATCACCAACGTCGGGTTCGAGTCGGAGTTCGTGTTCGTCATTCCGAACCGCGACGAGCTCGCTTCGGTCGGCGCGGCTATGCACACGCAAGCGATGGGGCCGTCGACCGACACCACCATTCGCTTCCGGCAAGAGCTGCCCCCCTACGCCAACGGCATCGAGTCGCTGACCGGCACCGGCTTCACCGTCGGCACGGACCCGACCGTCAACCAGAACGGCGTCAACTACTACTGGCTCGCGTTCAAGAAGAGCTCGAGCTCGGCGCCGACGTATGGCTCCGTCTTCGAGGACGACTTCGAGACCGGCACGCTGCTCACGTCGAACTCCCCCGCAGGCAAGTGGAGCTCCATCTCGAACCTTGCGGGAGGTAACTCCGTCACCGCGTCGACGGCGGCAGCGCACCGTGGTGCCTGGGGCATGCGGTTCGTCGACGCGCGGAACACGACCGGGTCGGCGTCAGAGGGCTCGCTGAACTACGAGACCACCGCGTTGGCGGACGCCCAGTACTACACCCGCTTCTGGCTGCGCATCACCTCGAGCAACGGCCTGGGGACCACCGCGCCTTACCGAGGCCTTTGGCAACCGGGGCCAGACAGCGCGCTCAACTTCCTCACCGGCTTCGGCTTCGACGGGGTCGTGGTGGCAGGGTACGACGCGTCGGGCAACTGGACCTCCGACTCCACGACGCCTTTGGGCATGAGCGTCGGGCAGTGGTACCTGGTCGAGACCGCGCTCGAAGGGCTCAACACGACCAACGGAAGACGGCGGGCGTGGATCAACGGCACGCTCCGCGGGAACGTCTCTGGCATCGACTTCAGCGCGCGTCAGCTCGACACGTTCCAGCTCGGCGCGGGCTGGAGCGACGACCTGCGGTGGACCGGCACGATGGACTTCGATGATTTCCGTGCCTACCCCCAGCCCACCGCGAGCCGCGTCAGCCTGTCGACCAGCGCCGGCCCGCACTCCGTGGGCGCCTGCGTGCCGGTGACGGTCGGCTTCACGAGCGTGCTCGGCGGGGCGGTGGCCGCGCCCTACACCACCGGCATCAACTTGAGCGTCAGCGGCGTCTCAGGCACCTACCACTCGAGCTCCGATTGCACCTCGCCTACCACGAGCGTCGCGATCTCGGCCGGCGCGACCTCAGCGACCACCTACTTCAAGCCCAGCTCGTCCGGCGCCGGCACGCTGACCGGCGCGAACATCGACTTCCTGTCCGGGTCGACGTCGGTGACCGTCTCCTCGTCGGTGCCCACCAAGCTCGCGTTCTTCGTGCAGCCGACGAGCACGAGCGCCGGCGCCTCGCTCTCACCCGCGGTGCAGGTCGAAGTGCAAGACGCCTCGGGCAACCGCGTCACGTCGTCGAGCGCGAGCATCACCGTCGCCTTGGGCAGCAACCCCGGCGGCTCCACCCTCTCCGGCACGCTCATCGTCTCGGCGGTGAACGGCGTGGCGACCTTCTCCAACCTCTCGCTCAACCGCCCCGGCACCGGCTACACGCTCACTGCCGCGAGCGGCGCGCTCACTGCCGCGACCAGCAGCGCGTTCAACATCTCTGTTGGCGCCGCCTCGCAGCTCGCCTTCGATACACAACCAAGCAACGTCGCCGCCGGAGCGTCCATCACGCCAGCGGTCACCGTGCGCGTCACCGACAGCTCCGGCAACACCGTGACCAGCTCGTCCGCCAGCATCACCGTCGCCATCGGCAACAACCCCGGCGGCTCCACCCTCTCCGGCACGCTCATCGTCTCGGCCTCGAGCGGGGTGGCGACGTTCTCCAACC
>CAZEDU010000075.1:0-24929 GCA_964511185.1 uncultured Myxococcaceae bacterium
CGCGCGCATCGAGAGCGCCAAGCGACACTGGGAACGTTGGCGCGGGTTCGAGGAGCGGCGGCCCCCAGGGCCGTGACGCTCTTGTCAGCCCACGCGCTGCGCACGCACGCTCCACTGTCGCCGCGCAGGGTTCGCCTCTCCCCTCGCTCAATCGTTGCGCAACGTTGAGCGCGTCTGCCGCTCGGGAACGCGCGTTGCACAGGGCGCGGAGCCATGAAGGACCTCATTCGTCTCGTCGCGTTGATCGGCACCGCGGTCGCCCTCCTCGCCACCTCGCAGCGTGGTCCGCCAGACGTCGCTCACCTGTTCGACGTGGAGACGCGGCCCTTCGCCATCTACCGCGTCACCGCCTTCGACGTCGTCAGTGACGGCGGTGTCGAGCTCTCGGGCGGCTTCTCTTATTTCGAGCCGCTGGTTGAGAGCGACGCCGGCGCGCTCGAGCCCTCGGCCGAGCGCCAGCCGCCCGAGGTGTTCTTCGCGCGAGCCGCCACGTTGCCCTCCCGCGCCACGGTGGACGCGCTCCGGCAGCCCGACGCCGGAGCCACCACCGACGTCGTCGACGCGCAGGTGTTGAAGGGCAGTTGGGAGTCCATCGCGCCCTTCACCTTGTCGCAGGCGCCAACGTTCTTCGTCTTCGCGCGGCGGAGCGATGTGCCGGCGACCTTCACCGGGCGCTTCACCCGCAAGATCGACGGACGCCTGTGCGACGACTGCGCGTCCGTGCTGTTCGAGGACGTGACGAACGAGCTTCCTTAAGGAGTTGAACCCGCGGCGCCCGGCCGGAGCGCCGCCCACGGCGACTTGGGGGTCGTTGTGAAGATCCATCAACTGTTGTTGGCGCGCGGCATCCTGTGGGTGCTGTTGTTTCAGGCGTGTGGAACCGTGTCCGAGCCGACCAGCGGCGGTGCCCCGCCCGAGGCGCCTACCACCGGGAACAAGTGGGTCGAAGACGGCGTCGACGCCTCGGGCGCCGCCTGCTTCGTCTTGGCCGACGAGGAGTGCGGCGGCACCGATGAATCCGACTACCTCGACTACTTCGAGGCGTCGCTCTTCCGCTCGGGGTACGCGGCGGGAGATCTGCTTTACGCCATCGACGGCGCGAACCTCTGGGTGATCGACGGGAGCCAACCGACGCGGCCGGAGCGGCGCCACATCGTGGCCGGCATTGGGCGCGCGTTGGCGATCACCGGGCGCTCGAAGCATCTGTACGTGGCCTCGGGAGACCGCGGCGTCGGCATCTTCGAGATCGACTTCACCCAACCTGCCCACGTGCGGCGCGTGGCGTCGGTGCCGCTTCAGGGCACCGCGCTCGACGTCGCGCTCGAGCCCGACGGGAGCGCGCTGCACGTCGCGCTCGGCAATCGAGGGCTGGCCACCGTGCCGCTCGCCGCCGACGGCTTGCCGGCCGGAGAGGCCAGCCCGGTCGAGGTCAGCGGGTTCGTCAACGGCGTCACCGTCCACGGCGAGCACCTCTTCGTCGCCGCGTGCTCCGGCCTGTCGATCGTCAACGCGAAGGAGAAGAGCGTCATCGGGAAGCTCGCGCTGAAGGGCGCGGAAGGCCAGGCGCCGATGCCGATCAAAGACGTCGCCGTGGCCGATGGCGTCGCGGCGCTGGCGGCGGGCCGCTGGGGCATGGTGTTCGTCGACGTGTCGAACCCGGCCGCGCCGGTTCGGCTCGGCAACCGAACCGAGCGGGACGACCTCCTCTACTACGGCAACGGAGTGACGGCGGCGAACGGCCACTTCTACCTGGCGGCGGGAGACTGGGGCGTCGATCGCGTCGCGTTGGCGGCGCTGAAGACCAAGCCGCCCTCGACGGTCGTCCCTGCACGCTTCGGCCGCTACTGCGGCTCGGCCGAGAACCCCGACCGCAAGCCCGCCCCCGAGCTCGAGACCACGCTCCCTCCACCGCGGACGCAGGATCCGCTCGACGTCGTCCCGGTGGGCAACGTGCTCTACGCGATGGGCGACGCGTCGCGGCTCGGGGTTCGCGCCGTCGACGTGTACGAGCTGGGGAAGACCGGCGCCCACTCGCTCGTCGGCCGCTACGAGGAGCCGGGGTTGGTCGACGCCATCGCCGCGGGCGGTGGAAAGGTCGCGCTCGCGGGGAAGCGTGCGGGCCTGTTCACCCCGGTGGGCAGCGCGCCCTGGCTCTCGCGCGTCGGCGCGCTCCCCGCCGCGCAGCGCGACGCCCGCGTGGTGGCGCTTGACGCGCAGGGCGGCTTGCTCTCCCTCGATCGCGACGGCGCGCTCCGCGTCGAAGGCGCAGAGGGGGAGCTCGCGAAAGGGCGCGCGCCCACTCTGGCGGTGAGCGACCAGCGCATCGCCACGCTCCGGCAAGAAGGCGTCGCCGAGGTGCACCAGCTTCGTGGCGGCTCGCTCGAGCTGGCTCGCACCGCCCAGGTGCCGACCTTCACCCACGGCGCGACGCAGTCGTTCTTGGGGAGCGCGCTGTTCGTCGTCTCGCCGACCTGGACGAACGCGGTCCGCATCGCGCTCGGCGCGAGCTTTCCGACTGCCGAGCCGCTCGCCGGAGCCTACGAGAAGCGCGAGCTGGAGAACCCCAAGTCCTGGCGTGGCGGCGCGCCGTCGCGGCTCCTGGTTCCGCACGGCCAGTCGATGATCGAGGTGGCCTCGTTCGGCGGTCGCGCGCGTGCGCTCGTGCACGCCATGGATGGGAGCCAGGCCAAGACATTCGAGCTCCCCGCCGGCCGCTACGTCGCAGGCTTCTCCCAGGGGAAGCGGCTGGTGCTGGTGCAGGGAGATCGCGCCACCTACCGGACGAGCGTGCTCACCGTCGCGCTGGCGGAGAACGGGAGCCCTGCTCTGGTCGATGCGCAGGCCTTCGTCGGTGCCGCCATCGGCGCGGCCCAGTTCGAAGACAAGCTCTACGTCGCCGACCGCGAGGTGGGCGTGCGCGTGTTCGAGCTCCAGGGCGGGCAGCCCCTGCATCGCGGCGTGGCAGGCTTGGAGGTGGCACCATGAAGCGCGCCGCGGTCTTGCTCACCGCGCTGCTCTGCCAGGCGTGCTGGGTCTCGTCCCCAGAGGAGCCGACCCCGCCGCCGCGCGCGACCGGAGTGGCCTCGCTCTCCTTGGCCGAGGGCGCCGAGCTCGGGGCGGGCGATGACTTCACAGTGACCTTGGACGGCGCCGGGGTGGTCTCGGCCACGTTCGGGCCTCGCCAGATCTCCAAGCGCGTCACTGGCCCCGAGGACGTCGCGCGGTTTCGGGCGGAGGAGTTTCCCGACGCGCTCGCCCCGCTGGTGATCGCCATCGAAGGGCGGAACGAGCGAAGGCTGGAGAAGGTCCGCATCGACACCACGCCTCCCGAGCTGGTGCGCGTCGAGGACCGCCAGCTCGCGCGCGACGAGCCGCTGCGCCTGTACGTGTGGGACGCGTACGCGCTGGGCAGGCTGGTGGCGGTCTCAGGGGATCATCGCTTCGAGCAGGCGCTCCCACGCGCGGAGCGGAGCGACCGGTTGACGCCGGTCGACCTGCCGCTCGAGGCGCTGCCCGAAGGCACGCATGCGCTCGAGCTGGTGCTGAGCGACGCGCTCGGAAACGAGCTGAAGACGCGAGTCGACGGCATCACCGTGGATCGCATGCCCCCGCAGGTGGCCTTCAGCGCCCCCGCACCGAAGAGCCAGGTGACAGGGCCGGTGACGCTTCACCTCGCGGCGAGCGACACCAGCGGCCCGCCCGACATCGAGGTGCGGGCCGGGGGCGCGGCCTTGGCGCAGCTGCGCGGCCCGGTCGCCGCGCTCACCTTCGACTCGGCGCAGTTCCCCGAAGGGCCGCTGCTCATCGAGGCCGTGGCGCGGGACCCGGGCGGAAACGTCAGTCTTCCGGCCGAGCTCCTGTTGGAGGTCGCGCGCTGAGGCCGAGTTGGTTATTCCAGGGCCATGCGCTCTCGCCCGCCCATCGCGATCGACGTGTTCTCGGATGTCGTCTGCCCCTGGTGCTTCATCGGCAAGCGGCGGCTCGACGCGGCGATGCGCGCGTTCGAGCCGGGCACCTTCGAGGTGCGCTTCCGGAGCTTCCAGCTGCAGCCCGACCTTCCGCTCGAAGGTTGCGACGCGCGGGAGCTCTACCACCAGAAGTTCGGCGGCCCCGAGCAGATGCAGCGCGCGTTCGACAGGGTGACCGAAGCCGGCGCGCCCGACGGGGTGCGCTTCGACTTCTCGAAGCTGCGCCGCGCGCCGAACACCACGCTCGCGCACCGCATCATTCACCTCTCGCGCCAGCAGGGCTTGGAGCCGAGCGTGGTCGACGCGCTGTTCCGGGCCCACTTCGAGCACGGCGTCGACCTGTCGGATCAACACGCCGTGCTGGGCTTCCTCGCGACGCACATCCCCGAGCTCAAGCTCGAGCCGGTGCGCGAGGCGCTCGAGCGGGGTGAGGCGAGCGACTCGGTGAAGGAGGAGATGTCGCAGGCCGTCGCTCTGGGCATCCACGCGGTGCCCTTCTTCGTCGGCAATCGGCTCGCCCTCCGCGGCGCCACCGACGTGGAGAGCTTCCGGAAGTACCTCGAGGCGGTGGTCGCGAACGCTTAGAACAGACAAACGCTGAGGTTGGCCTTGAAGGAAGCGTTGGTGGCTGTGGGCTGGTGCCGGCGCTCCGATGGTTCGAGCTCACGCCAAGACGCGACCGCTTCACGGTCCGCCGTGCCGCGCTCGCGGTCTGTGGGGTAACCTGTCCCCGGGGCGGGGGATGAGTTACCCCACTCCTGAACGCGACAATCCCCCGGCTCGAAGTCGTGGCGCTGGTAGACGTTCGCCGCTGCGTTCGCCAAGTCCAGCCCCGTCTCCTCTAGGCCAACGGCGCGCGACATCTCCCCATCGCCCGACCTCTAGAACTTCAGCCCCTTGAGCTTGTTCTTCGCCGCCTCCTCCGCGGCCTTCTTTTTCTTCTCGGCCTCGGCCCGGGCGCGCGCCTCGGCGTCCGCCTTCGCCTTGTTCGCGGCGGCCTCCGCCTCTTGACGGCGGCGCTCCGCCTCCGCGCGCGCGGAGGCCTCGGCTTCCGCCTTGCGGCGGTTCACCTTTTCCTCCGCCTTGCGCTTGGCGTCGTCGAGCTTCTGCTGCGCGGCGGCGGCGGCCGCGCCCTTGAGGCACTGGTCCATCGCGCCCTTCATCACGCCGCTCACGTCGGGCCGGTAGCTGGGCGAATCGACCGTGCCTTCGATGGCGATCGGGATCGGCAGCTCCCCCGCAGCGCTGCACTTGCCGCCGGTCAGGCCGCTCAAGACCGTGCCGGGCAGGAAATACGTACCGGTGAGGAAGAGCTTGCCGACGATGCCGATGGCCCCGTCGAGCTGCGCGCGGTTCCCGTCCAAGTTGAAGCCGACCGGCTTCTTCAGTTTCATCTTTCCTTCCATCACCTCGAACGCCGCGGCCAGATCGCGAATCGCGTTCGAGCCGCCCATGCTCTTCACCTGCATGCCGGGGACGGCGGAGAGCGGCTTCACCATCGAGCCGGTGGTCGACTCGAGCAGGCTCGCCTTGGTGAAGCGGCCTTCCTTCATCGACAGGTCGAACATGCCGCTCAAGGTCTTCTCCAGATCGGCGGTGTCGGTGCCGACGGCGGCGAGGTTCAAGTTCAGGTCGGCCTTCCCCTCGAGCACGTTCTTGTACTTGGTCTGCGACGAGAGGGCCTGGTTCATATCGATGCCCTTCATCGCCAGGTTCGCCTTGAACGGCACCTTGCCGCGCCAGATCTCGGCCTGCGTGCCCTTGGCCGTCACGGTGCCGTCGAACACGTTGAACGTGCAGTCTTCCAGCGTGAGCACGCCGTCCTTGAGCTTCACGATGCCCTTGAAGTTCCGAAGCTCGGTGTTTTCGACCCAGATGCGCTTGAAGTCGAAGTCCCCATCGAACGCGTACTTCTTGAGCTCGGGGTCGTCCTCCGCGGGCTGCTCTTCCTCTTTCTTCGAGTCCTTCTTCTTCTTCGCCTCCGCCTTCTCTGCGTCGCTCTTGGGCGGGAACAGCTCGTCGAGGTCCAGGTTCTGCGACGTGAGCTTGAGCTTCATGTCGGGCGCGAGCGGGTTCTTGATCAGCGCGGTGCCCTGCAGATCGCTCCTGCCGATCTTCGCGTGCAGCGTCTTCACGTCGAGCGCGACGGTCTCCAGCTGATCCGGATCGCCGGTGATCGCCAGCTGGAAGTCGAGGAAGCTGTTCTTCATCTTGTTCTTGGGCAGCGCGGTGATGGTGTTGGACAGCTTCTCGAGGTCGAGCCTGTCCAGATCCACCTTCACGTCGATGAAGTCCTTCGCGTAGTCGATGCCGCCTTGGACCTTGAGCCCCAGCTCGGCGAGCTTCAGGTCGAACTTGTTCAGGTCGAGCCGCTCCGGCGTGCGTGAGAGGGCCAGGTCGAGCGCGAGCGGCGTCTTCACGCCCTTGTCCATCAGCTTGTTGACCTTGATCAGCGCCTGGTTCGCGTTGAACTTGAGCTCGGCCTTCAGGTCCTTCTGCGGATCGCCGAGCGCCTTGGCCACCAGCGTCATGTCGCCGTCGAGCTGCGTGCCGGGGATGTTCAGCTTCACGTTCACCAACGCGAAGTCCAGCGCGGCGTCGAGCCGCTGCATCGAGCCCTTCAGGTGTCCTTCGAGCTTCCCCTGGCCTTCGGCCTTCGCCTTCTTCTCCTTCAGCCCCTCCGCCACTTGCGGGAGCAGCCTGGCGACGCGCTCGAAGCGGAACGGCTTGGCGCTCGCCTTCAAGTCGAACTGCGGCTGCGTGAAGTTCTTGACCGAGCCGCGGACGACGAGGTCGAGCTCGTCGATCTGCAGCGCCAGCTCCTGGAGCAGCGCGTCGACCGACGAGACCGCGCCGTCGATGCGCAGCGCGAGCGGGACGCCGCGCGGCTTGAGCAGCGTGCCGGGGTACACGATGTCGAGCGGCGTCAGGTCGAAGATGCCCTTCACCTGCTGCCGCTCGGCGTCGCCGCTGGCGGTGAAGTCGAGCTTGGCGACGCCGTCGATCTGGAACCCCTCCGGCAGGTCCTTCTTCGCGGCGGGGTAGTACGAGAGCAGCACGCCGGGGCTCAGGTTGTTGGAGCGCAGCACGAAGTCCTTGAACTTGGGCGCGCCGTTCAGGTCGGAGAAGCCGCCCGACGCGGTGAGCCCGACCTCGCCGATCTTCAGGTCGAGCTTTCGAATCTGCGCGCTGCCCTTGCCCAGGTCGGTGGTGAGCTGCGTGTCGGTCCGCACGTCGAAGGGCCGGCCGCCCTGCAGCTGGAGCTTCTTCACCTCGAGAAAGCCGTTCACCTCGAACGGCCGCGCGTCGGTGACTTCGCTGATCTCGTATTTCATGGTCGCGACCGCCGAGTCGACCTGGCCGAGCGAGCCCTTGCCCAGGTACGGCGAGATCTTCGACAGGTCGACCTGGTTCACGTCGAGCGTCGTCTTGCCCAGCGGCACCAGGCCGCTGATCTGCAAGTCCGCCGGCAGCGGCCCGACCGCGGTCTCGAGCTTGAAGTTGGTCTGGTCGGAGAAGATCGCCGCGTCGAGCGCGATGCGGATCGGCTCGGTGACGCGCACGTCGTTCATGCGCAGGTTGACCTTCTGCACCACGCTCTCGGCGCGCTGGCCGGTCGGCGTCGCGTAGTCGACCAGGCGGAAGCGGGCGTTCTCCACCCGAAGCGAGTCGATGGAGAGCCCCCGGAGGTACTCCTGCACGGCGGGCTCCATCGGCTTCGCGGGCGCGTCCGCCGGCGCCGGCTCGGCGCCGGCCTTCGCCTGCCGGTCGAGGATGTCTTGGTAGGAGAGGGTGCCGTCCTTGTACCGGACCAGGCTCACGCTCAGGTCGCTCACGGCGATCTCGTTGACGTTCACCTTCTTGCCGAGCGTCAGCAGCGCCTTCCACAGCGAGACCGAGAAGCGCACCTCGCCGATCTGCAGGAGGGGCTGATCATCCTCGGGGTGCGCGGCGTCCGCCGCGATGCGCACCGACTTCACCGAGCCGCCGAGCGTCGGAAACACCGAGGTCGTCACGGGCCCGACCTCGAGCTGGCGCCCGAGCTGCGCTTCGATCTTCGGCTTCGCTTGGGCGATCTGCGCGTTCACCAGGCCGTCCAGGTCGATGACCAAGCCGGCGATCACCACGCCCAAAAGGAGAAGGCCGATCAGCGCGCCCAGGCCGATCCCCACGAATTTCAAGGCTCGTTTCATGGCCCGCGAGGCTAAGCCGACCTTGGGGTGGTTGTCAGCGCGTGCGCCCGGTTGCTATTCAAACTCGATGATTCGTCTTCGGCAGCCCGCGCTCTGCGTCGTCCTCCTCGCCCTGGCCGCCTGCGCCAAGGAGGACTACCCGAAGCTGTACCAGACCAGCCCGCGCGCCCCGAGCTACACCGACGAAGACATCGCCGCGCTCACCTACTTGGGCCCGACGCTGATCGACAACGGCGTGAACTTCGGCGTCTACTCGGAGAACGCCACGCGCATCGAAGTGCTGCTCTTCGATGATCCCGAGTCGGATCAGCCGACCAAGCAGTTCGAGCTGCACCGCTTCGGCGACGTCTGGAACATCCACATTGAGGGCATTGGCCTCGGCCAGCACTACGGCTACGTCGCCTGGGGCCCGAACTGGACCTACGAGCCCGACTGGTACCCGGGGTCGATTGCCGGCTTCAAGGCGGACGTCGACGGGCAAGGCAACCGCTTCAACCCCAACAAGCTGCTCATCGACCCTTACGCCCGCGCGCTCCACCGCGACCACGACTGGAGCAAGGCGAGCATCGCCAGCGGCCCCAAGCGCACCGACGTGAGCTACGGCGCGGCGTCGAAGGCGGTGATCGTCGAGAGCCGCTACCAGTGGTCGCAAGAGGCGCAGGCCTACTGGCAGGCGCGCCAGGACGAGAACTGGAAAGGGCACAGCTGGAACGACCTGATCCTCTACGAGGTGCACGCCAAGGGCTTCACCGCCAGCCCCGCCTCGGGCGTCACGCACCCGGGCACCTACCGCGGCTTCGCGCAGAAGGCGGACTACCTGAAGGACCTGGGCATCACCGCGGTCGAGCTGATGCCGGTGCACGAGAAGCCGCTCGACGGCGGCTACTGGGGCTACCAGACGCTCAACTTCTTCATCCCCGAGCGCGAGTACGCGTCGAAGCGCGAGCGCGAGCAGGTCATCGACGAGTTCAAGTTCATGGTCGACGAGCTGCACAAGCGCGGCATCGAGGTGATCCTCGACGTGGTCTACAACCACACCGGCGAAGGGGGCCTGTGGCGCGAGAAGATCCAGTTCGACAACTCACCCGACCCGGTCTTCGACTCGCAGCTCTACAACTTCGATCCGAAGGAAGTGGCGGGGCTCTACTCGTTCCGCGGCCTGGACAACGCCGCGTACTACGCGCTGTCCCCCGACGGTCAGACGTATTGGAACAACACCGGCGTCGGCAACCAGACGCGCCCCAACCACAAGCCCACGCGCAAGCTGATCCTCGACTCGCTGCGCTACTGGGTCACCGAGTTCCACGTCGACGGCTTCCGCTTCGACCTGGCGCCGATCCTGGGAGAGAAGGACGGCGACTACAACAACTGGGACGACCCGCGGAACACGGTGCTCCAGGAGATCATCGATGACCCGGTGCTGAACAAGTACAACGTCCGCATCATCGCCGAGCCGTGGAGCGCGGGCGGCAACTACGGCATGAAGGTCTCGCAGTTCCCCAACTCGAAGACGCGGCCGAGCTCGCAAGGTTGGTACGAGTGGAACGGCGGGTTCCGCGACTTCATGCGCTCGTACATCAACGACGACGCGTGGAAGCTGAACCACGAGGCGTGGAACCTGCGCGGTGACGCCAACGAAGACATGGGCTTCTTCTTCACCGGCAGCTTCAACTACTACGACCACAACGGCCGCAAGCCGTACCACTCGGTGAACTTCGTCACCGTGCACGACGGCTTCACCCTCTACGACCTGTTCACCTACAACGAGAAGCGCAACAAGTGCGGCCCTCTCAATCCGGTGTGTTGCACGGCGCCGTTCTCTCCGTTCTGCGATCGCGACTCGGGCGAGAGCCACAACCGCTCGCGCGAGTGGGGCGACGAGGCGATGAAGCGGCAGATGATGCGCAACGCCTTCGCGCTCACCTTGCTCGCGCACGGCACGCCGATGCTCCTGGGCGGCGACGAGTGGATGCGCACCCAGCTCGGCAACAACAACGCGTACAGCACCGGCGCCGACAACGAGTTCAATTGGTACGACTGGGGCGCCTGGGAGCCGCAGGTCGAGCGCCAGCGCATGCGCGACTTCGTGCGGCAGCTCGTTCGCTACCGCAAGGAGCGCTCCGCGCTGTTCGCGCCGAAGGACTACAAGACCGCCGCGCCGCTCGCGTGGAAGAGCCCCCAGAACACCGAGCCGCCCGACTGGAACGGCAAGAACTTGATGATCCACTACCACGACAAGACGAAGGGCCCCGAGGTCGCCATCCTCTTCAACATGTCGAACGACCCGGTGACGTTCCAGCTGCCGCAAGGGCGACAGTGGAAGCGGGTGATCGACACCCAGAGCTACTTCGACAAGCCTGAAGGGCTGGCGCAGCTCGGCGTCGCGGACCCGAGCCGCTCCGGGAACATCCGCCTGGAGAGCCCGGTCGCGGTGCCCACATCGACGTACGGGGTCCAGAGCCGCACCATCGTGGTCTTGGAAGCGCCGTAGCTGTCGCCCGGAGGACGTTCGAGCGCCCGAGCGCACGTGGTGCTTGCGCTTCTTCGCTACCGTTGAGCATCCTCACAACACGTTCCCAAGGGTTGTCCGGGGGTGGTCATGAGACAGGTCGAGGCGCCGGCGCGCCGCTATCGAAGGGTTCCGGTCGCATTGCGGGTCGAGTGCGTCGGACGTTACCCGGCCGCCACCGCCGACATCTCCGAGGGCGGCTTCTCGGTGGTCACCCGGAGCCCGCTCCCGGTGGGCAGCCGGACGTGCTTTCGCCTGCACCTGCGCGTCGACGAGCGGCCGCTCGAGCTCACCGGCGTCGTCATCTGGTCGCGGCTCGACGGCACGTTCCCGGGCATGGGCGTGTGCATCGAAGAGCACGACGAGGCGCGGCGCGAGTGGCTCGTCGAGTTCGTCGACCGCCTGATTCAAGACGCCGAGCGTTTGTAACTTTCGCTCACACCATCTGCTTGAGCAGCACCTTCCGGACCTTGCCGGCGTCGTTCTTCGGCAACGAAGGCAACACCGTCACGCGCTTGGGGGCGAGCTGCGGCCCCAGCTTCTCTGCCGCGAACGCGGCGAGCCGCTGCGCGACCGTCTCGTCCTTGGGGTCCTTCGCGACGACGAACGCGGCGACCGCCTCGCCCAGCACCTCGTCCGGCATCGCGACCACCGCCGCCTCGACGATGTCCGGGAAGGCGAGCAGCGCCTCCTCCACCACCTTGGAGCTCACCCGGTTGCCGCCGCACTTCAGGAAGTCCTTCGCGCGGTCGACGATGAACAGAAAGCCGTCGTCGTCCATGCGCGCCAAGTCGCCGGTATGCAGCCGCCCGTTGCGGAAGGTGGCCGCCGACTCGTCCGCATCGCCGAAGTAGCCGCGCGCGACGTTCTCGCCCTCGACGACAATCTCTCCGACCTCCCCGGGCTTCACCGGCTGGCCGTTCTCGTCGAGCAGGTGAATCGTCACGCCTGGAATCGCGCGGCCAATCGAGCCGAGCTTGTCGCCGAGCCGCTCGGGCGGCAGGTACGCGATGCGCGCCGTCGCCTCGGTCGCGCCGTACATGATGAAGACCTTCGTCTGCGGCAGCGCGTCGCGCAGCTCTTGAATGAACAGGTCGGGCAGCTTGCCGCCCGCCTGCTGCACCCAACGGAGGTCCGGGAACGTCAGCGTCTTGAGCCGCGAGCGGCGCAAAAGAATCTGGAAGTGGCTCGGGACCCCGGCGAAGCCCGTGCACTTCGTCTCGAGCATGCGCTGCAGAATCTTCTCGGGGAACATGAAGCGCCGGTCGATGACGAGCGACGCCCCCGCCTGCAGGTGCGTGTGCAGCACCGACGCGCCGAAGCTGTATTGGAACGGCAGCACCACCATCGCGCGGTCGGTCCGCGTCAGCGGCAGGTAGCCTCGAATCGAGGCGGTGTTCGCCAGCACGTTGCGGTGCGTGAGCATCACGCCGCGGGGCCGGCTGGTGGAGCCCGAGGTGAAGAGCATCAGCGCCAGGTCTTCGCGCTCGTTCACCTCGACGCTGGGGAGCTGACCCTCCGCGCGGCCCTGGAGCTCGGAGTACGCGTGCGGCTGGGGGCCGCTCAGCGCCGCGCGCAGCGGCCCATCCACCACCACCTCTTCGAGCAGCGACAGGCCGCTCGCGTAGTCGGGCACCAGCTTCGCCTGCGCGAAGCCCAGGCGCGCCTTCGTGGTGCGGACAATCTCCTCGCAGTGCTCCTTCGACACCGTGGTCGACAAGGGCACCGCGACCGCGCCGGCCTTCAACGCGCCCAAGTACGCGGCGACGTAGAACAGCGAGTTCTCGGCGAGCAGCACCACGCACTCGCCTTTCTGGATCCCCGCGCGGTGCAGGAACGACGCGACGTCGTCGATCGCCGCGCTCAGCTCGCCATAGGTGGCGTCGCCTTCGAGCGTGAGCAGCGCCGGCGCGTCGGCCGCCACGTCGTGCCCGAGCAGGGCATCGACCACGTTCACGGCGCCACGCCTCGCTTGGCGAGCACCGCCTTCACCTGCGCGACGCTGGTCATGTCAGCGACTTCTTCGTCGGTGAGCTGCAGCGAATAGGCGGTCTCCAGCGCGCTCACCAGGCCCAGGTGGCCCATCGAGTCCCACGCGCGCAGCGTGTCGGGGGACAGGTCATCGGTCACTTGATCGGGCGCGATGCGGAAGACGTCGGCGATGAGCTGGCGGAGGGACATGCGTGAAGCCGAGCATCCCCACGCCGTATGGGTCCGTCAAACTCTTCGGGGCCGCGCACGCCTACTTGGGCCCACCCCAAGCCCGGCTATGCTGGCGCCATGTTCGACTTCGCCGAGTTCGCGCGAAAGCTCCGCAAGCACCAGAACGACCCGCTCTCCGCCAAGCTGCGCAAGGGCGTGCGCTTCGCCCGCGAGCTGGCGACGGCCCGCGTGTACTTGAGCGCGGTGAACGAGATCGGCGCGGGGGTGCGCACGCTGGGGCGACCGCGCGTCGAGAACTTCGGCCGCATCACCATTGGGCCCAGGACGCTCCTGCGCTCCATCAACGTGCCGGTCGAGCTCGCGGTCGGCGTCGGCGCGCTGCTCGAGATCGGCGAGGAGTCGCGCCTCAACTACGGCGTGTCGATCGGCGCGATGAAGCACGTCCGCATCGGCGACCGGGTGCGCATCGGGCCGTACGTTCACATCATGGACACTGAGTTTCATGACGTTTACGACCGCGACAAGATGCCGGAGCCGAGGCCGATCGTCATCGAGGACGACGTGTGGATCGGCGCCAAGGCTTCGATCATGCCGGGGCTGACCATCGGACGCGGGGCCATCGTCGGGACCTCGTCGGTGGTGAGCGGCGACGTGCCGGCGTTCACGGTGGTCGCGGGCATCCCAGCCCGCGTGGTGCGCAAGCTCGACCCGGAGCAGTTCGTGACGCCGGAACGGAAGGCGAGGGGCTGAAGCCGCGCTCGCCACGCCTGGGCCGACCCAGGTGACGAGCGCCCGCCCCGCTGGGCTATAAGCCCCCGCCATGCGTGCGGCCCACCTCTGCCCGGTCCTCGTCGCCTTGCTCGTCCCCACGCTCGCGCTCGCCGACGCGCAGCCCGACCGGTTCAGTGCGGGCGGCTACTTCCGCATCATGACCCGCCCGGATCTTCAGGGCGGCGACGGCAAGCTGGGCTTCTACAACCTCTACGGGCGCCTCTTGAACGAAGGCCCGTACGCCGCGCTCGAGCTCAAGCTCGACGTGCTTCAGCTCAAGCCGCAGTCGAGCGACGTCTGGGCCAGCGTCCACACCAAAATCGAGGGCGGCTCCATCGGCAACGCCGACCCGGCGAACGGCTCGCTCGCGCAGTACCGGTTGAGCCAGCTCTACGTGAAGGCGGGCAACATCCTCTTCGACCGCGTCACCTGGCAGCTCGGCACGCTCGAGAGCTACTTCGGCATGCTCGGGCTCTACGACTTCCGCGGCGGCCAGGTCTTTCACGACACGGTCGGGCTGTCGGGCCGCTACAGCCACGACCGCTTCGAGCTGCTCCTCGGCGTGGGCGACGCGGGCTTCGCGACGCGCGGCTTTCAGTACAGCACCATCCTCACCGGCGGCGGTCAGGCGAAGCTGAGGCTCGGCAGCCACGTGGAGGTCGGCGTCGGCGGCCAGTACCTCTTCGAGCCTCGCGTGGTGGGCAACCGCTTCGCGCCGTACGCCACGCCGGGCCTCGACTACGAAAACTTTCACCGGCGCGAGGTGGTCCAGCGCTACCTGGAAGAGAACCCGGGTCAGGAAGACCTGTTCCCCAAGCCCGTGCCGACGAGCTCGAGGAGCTTCCGCACGCACGCGTACTTGGGCTTCGGTCAGCTGGGGCCGATCGAGTGGAACAGCCTGTTCATCGAGTTCAACCGCCAGCACCCCGACAACTTCTACACGGAGCGCTTCGGCGGCCGCGAGTACACCATCTACATCACCCAGCTCACCGACGAGCGGTTCTGGTTCTCGGTGGGCAACGAGCTGATGCTCAAGCTCGTCCCCAACCGGCTCGACGCGGTGCTCGCGGTCTTCTACGCGGACACGCTGAACCGCGACAACGCCATCGCCCCGGGCGAGGACAACCGCACGGTCTACTCGGCGGTGTTGCGGCTGCAGCTCTACCTCACCCGCACCGTGCACTGGCTGGGCGAGACCAGCCTCGCGCAAGAGAGGTCGAAGCTCGGCAACGTGTACCGCGAGCACTCCGACTCGCTCTTCCGCAACACCAGGGGCGTCGCCGACACGCGCGGCCTCGAGTTCGGCGACACGGACACGCGCAACACCTGGCAGCTGAAGACGGGCTTCGTGCTCAACCCGACCGGCTTCGGCATCTACACGCGCCCGTCGCTGCGCCTGCTCTACGGCTTGCAGTACTCGAATCAGCAGAACGCCTTCGGCAACGGCTTCGTCGAGAGTCTGGACCAGTACAACGTCTTCGTCGCCCCGGAGAACCACTGGCACTCGGTCGTTGCGATCGAAGCGGAAGGGTGGTTCTAGGAAGCCATGCGCGCGCTCGCCCTTCCCCTCGTCTGCCTCGCGCTCGTCGGCTGCCTGCAGCGCACGGCCGTTCAGCGCTCGCCGGAGCGGATGCCGGTCGCTGTCGTCTACGTCGTCGACTTCGAGCGGGACCCGGTCGTCCGCCCGATGCCCGAGGCGGTGAAGGCCCAGGTCGCCGAGGCGCTCCACGCCCGGAACCTAGAGGCGCGCGAGGTCCCGTTCGAGACGGTGCGGCCGACCTTCGAGCAGGTCACCGACTCGGCGCGGCGCTTCGAGGCGGTGCGCGGAGCGGCCGCCGGCGCGCCGCTGGTGCTGATGGTCGAAGCGCGCGCCCGCTTCTTCTCGCACATCGAAGGTCGCTGGCGCTGGAACGTGTACGGCCGCGTCAGCGCGGCGCGCGCGGGCTCGAGCGACGAGCCGGTGGTCGAGAACCTGGACGTGGGCGCGATCGTCAACTTCGAGCACCAGAAGGAGGACGAGGTGCTCTCCTCGGTCGCCACCGCGTTCGGCGACGCGGCGGGCAGCGCCTTCGACAGCTTCCTCAAGGCCGCGGCGGCGCCGAAGCTCTCCCGGGCGGAGCAGGGCGCCATCTATTTCGTGATGGTGGACCGGTTCGACAACGCCGACCCCAGCAACGACGGCGCGGTCGACCCGAAGGATCCAGCGGCGTTTCACGGCGGGGACCTGCGCGGCGTCCTTCAACGGTTGGATCAGCTGCAGGCGCTCGGGGTGGAGGCGATCTGGCTCTCGCCGGTCTTCGCGATGCGCACCGAGAAGTTCTTCGGCCACGGCGCCTTTCACGGCTACTGGGTGGAGGACCTCTTCAAGCTCGAGCCGCGCTTCGGCACCGAGGAGGACTTGAGGGCGCTCTCCGCCGAGCTCAAGAAGCGGAACATGCGGCTGTACCTGGACATGGTGCTCAACCACGTCGCGCCCGACGCCAAGCTCGCGCGCGAGAAGCCCGCCTGGTTTCACGGCAAGGGTCCGCTGGAGAAGTGGGACGACCCGGAGCAGGTGCTGACCCACGACGTGATGGGGCTGCCCGATCTCAAGCAGGAGCACGAGCAGGTCTTTCAGTACCTGGTCGACGCGTCGCTCCACTGGATTCGCCTCGCCCGGCCGGACGGCTTCCGCCTCGACGCGGTCAAGCACGTGCCGAGCCAGTTCTGGAGCCGCTACGTCGCCCAGGTGCGCGCGGCGGCCGGCCCGGGGTTTCGCTTCATCGGCGAGATGCTCGACGGCGACCCCGAGGTCGTCGCGCGCGCGCAGCGAGAGGGCGGCTTCGACGCGATGTTCGACTTCCCGCTCTACTTCTCGCTCATCGACGTGTTCTGCCGCGACCGCGCGCCGGTGCGGCTGGCCGCCACGCTCTCGGCGGATCGCTTCTACGCGGATCCGCGCTCGCTGGTGACGTTGATCGACAACCACGACCTGCCCCGCGTCGCGACCGACTGCGGCGGTGACCTGGAGCGGGTGCGCCAGGCGCTCACGGTGCAGCTCACCGCGCGCGGCACGCCGTCGCTCTCCTACGGCACCGAGGCGGCGCTCGAGGGCGCCAAGGAGCCGCTCAACCGCGGCCCGATGGTGCACGACGAGAAGGCCCAGCCGTTGCGCGCGCACATCGCCCGGCTGCTCGCCCTGCGCAAGGAGAGCCCCGCGCTGCAGGCGGGCGCGCCGCAGGTGCTGGTCGCCGACGACGAGGCGTTCGCGTACCTGCGCGTGGCGGCCGACGACGCGGTGCTCATCGCGGTGAACCGCGGCTCCAAGGTGAGGAAGCTCGAGCTGCCGGCGCAGCTGCAAGGCGCGAAGTGGTCCGCGCCGCTGGGCGGCAAAGGCAGCGCGGGGGAGGTGCCGCCGAAGAGCGTGCGCGTCTGGCGCGCGGCCCCCCAGGCGAAAGGCGCGTTGGACGCGTGGGCGCGCCAGCTCGACGCGCAGTGGACGCGCGGCGCGAAGCGGCGTCCGGTCGAGGTGGTGGTCAAGGACGCGCCGCGCTCGGCCGAGGTCTATTGGGTGGGCTCGGGCCCCGAGCTGGGCGGCTGGAGCCCGAGCAAGGCGGTCGGGCCGATCGACGCGCAGGGCCGCTCGCGCGCGCTGCTACCGGTGGGCTCGGTGTTCGAGTACAAGCTCCTCGCGCGCGCGCCCGGGCAGGCGCCGGCGTGGGAGTCGGGCGAGAACCGCGCGTTGTTCGTGCCCGACGGCGAGGGGCCGCTGAAGGTCAAGGTCGCCTGGCGGGCGGAAGAGAGCACTCGGCGATGAACGATCGCATCCTCAAGGCGGCGCGGCGGCAGCCGACCGACACCACGCCCATCTGGATCATGCGGCAGGCGGGGCGCTACCTGCCGGAGTACCGCGCGATTCGCGGCAAGACGGCGTTCCTCGACCTCTGCAAGGACCCCGACCTGGCCGCCGAGGTCACGGTGCAGCCGGTGACGCGGTTGGGCGTCGACGCGGCCATCATCTTCTCGGACATCCTGATCCCGGTCGAGGCGATGGGCATGGCGCTCGAGCTCGGCGACAAGGGGCCGCACCTGCCGCAGCCGCTGCGCACCGACGCGGACGTCGACCGGCTCGCCATCCCGGACCCGGTGGAGAAGACCGGCTTCGTCGCCGAGGCGATTCGCCGCACGCGCCAGGCACTTCAAGACGCGGTGCCGGTGATCGGCTTCTGCGGCGCGCCGTTCACGCTCGCCGCGTACATGGTCGAAGGCGGCGGCTCGAAGAGCTTCATCGAGGTGAAGCGCATGCTGTTCGAGCGGCCCGCGCTGGCGCACCGGCTGTTCGACAAGCTCACCCAGACGCTGATCCCGTATCTGAAGATGCAGGTCGAGGCGGGCGCGAAGCTGGTGCAGATCTTCGACAGCTGGGGCGGCGAGCTCTCACCGCCCGACTTCGAGACCTTCACGCTGCCGTACGTGACGCGCATGGTGAGCGCGCTGAAGGCCACCGGCGTGCCGGTCATCTACTTCGGCACCTCGATGACGCCGCACCTGCCGCTGATGAAGCGCACCGGCGCCGACGTGCTCGGCATGGACTGGCGCATGCACATCGACGAAGGGCGCAAGGTGCTCGGGCCGGACGTGGCCGTGCAGGGCAACCTGGACCCGCTCGCGCTGTTCCTGCCGCGCGAGCAGCTCGTCCGCCGCGCCGAAGACATCGTCCGCCGCGCCGGGCCGGTCGGTCACATCTTCAATCTCGGCCACGGCATCCTGCCGCCCACCGACCCCGAGGCCGCCAAGGCCCTGGTCGACGCGGTGCACGCGGCGGGTCGCGCCTTGCGTGCGGGCTGACCTGGCAGTTGGTGGAAGTGGAGGTCGCCATGTCCACGGGCGCGAAGTTCGAAAGCACCGCGACGATCGGCTTTGTGATCCTCACCGCGCTCCTGGCGTTTGGCATGGCCTTCTCCATTCGTCGGTTCGCCGCCGAGTCGAACCAGCAGGTGCGTCGGATCAGCGCGGAGGAAGACGAGATCACCCTGGTGGAGCGGCTGCGCTGGAGCGCGGAGCTGATCATCTCGAGCGGCCGCGGGTACCTGATCACGGGTGAGCCCGCCATTCGGACGCAGGTGGAGACCTCCAAGGGGCAGTTCCAGCGCGCCATGGACGAGCTGTTGGCCCTGGAGAGCAGCCCCCAAGGCCGCGCGTTGGCCGAGGCCTCCGAGCAGGCGGCGACGCGCTTCATTCGGGTCCAGCAGGAGATCTTGGATGCGCGGCTTGGTCCCGACGCGCCCCAGCTGTTGGCCGAGCGCTTCGAGCTCGAGCTGCTCCCGCTCGCGGCCGAGCTGGATGAGTCGCTCTCGCGCCTGGTCGAGCACAAAGAGTCGGCCTTGCAGGAACACTACCTTCGCGCCGAGCGCGAGCGCGCCCAGCTGGCGGCGCGGCTCTACGCGCTGTTGGGCGGGCTGCTCCTCGCGAGCCTCGCGGTGGGTTGGTACTTCGCCCGGCGCCTCGGCCGTTCGCACCGGCAGCAGCGCGAGGCGCTGGAGACGGCGCGCAAAGCGCTGGCGGCCCGCGACATGCTGATGGGGGTCGTGGCGCACGATCTGCGAAGCCCGCTCGGGGCGATCGCCATGAAGGCCACGCTGATGCGCAAGAGCGCCGACTCGGAGCGGCTGCGAAAGCAGGCGGAGTCGATCGAGAACGTGGCGGCGCGCATGGAGCGCCTCATCCGGACCACGCTCGACGTCACCACCATCGAGGCCGGCAAGTTCTCGGTCCTCCCGGCGCGCTGCGCGGCCGAGGAGCTCCTGCGCGAGACGACGGAGCTGTTCGGGGCGGACGCCGCGGCGAAGCAGGTGCGCCTGGAGCAGACGGTGAGCGAGGGCGGTCTGGTGGTGCTGGCCGATCGCGAGCGCGTCTTGCAGGTGCTCTCGAACCTGGTGAGCAACGCGCTCAAGTTCACGCCTCAAGGCGGGCAGGTGTCGCTCACCGTCGAGCGGCAGGCGTCGATGGCGCAGTTCACCGTGGCGGACACGGGGCCCGGCATCGGACGCCAGAACCTCCCCTATGTCTTCGAGCGCTTCTGGCGGGAGACCCAGGAAAAAAAGGGGACCGGGCTCGGCCTGTTCATCGCCAAGGGCATCGTCGACGCGCACGGGGGGCGCATCTGGGTGGACAGCGACCTGGGCCAGGGCACCCGGTTCTACTTCACGCTGCCGCTCGCCCAGGCCCCTTGAGGGTTGTCCAAGTCCACGAATTTACATGCGAAGCTTGCGCTCGCCGCGGCGCCGCTCTAATTGTCGGCCCTTCAGCCACCTCGGCCCGCGCCCACCGTGTGGGCGCCGAGGAGGAGGAAGTCGAAAATGCCGTCGGATTCAACGTCGAGCTCCTCGGGCCCTGCACCGGCCGGCCCCGATCCGGAGCCGGAGTCAAAAGGCGCCAACGGGACCGACGGCGCCGCCTTCGAGACAGGCAGCCACGAGACGGCCGCCAGCGAGGCGCGACAGCGGCCGAGCGGCAAGTACCTGCTGACGCTCGCGCTCGGCGCGGTGGGCGTCGTCTACGGCGACATCGGCACCAGCCCGCTCTACGCGATGCGCGAGTGCTTCGCCGGCCACGTGCCGCTGCCGGTGACGCGCGAGAACGTGCTGGGCGTGCTCTCGCTCATGGTGTGGTCGCTCGCGCTCATCGTCACCGTGAAGTACGTGGCCTTCGTGATGCGCGCCGACAACCACGGCGAGGGCGGCATCCTCGCCCTGATGTCGCTGGTGCAGGGCGCCAAGCCGCGCGGGGCGAAGCTCCAGGCGGCGATGGTGCTCGTCGCCATCGTGGGCGCCGCGCTGCTCTACGGGGACGGCGTCATCACCCCGGCCATCTCCGTCTTGAGCGCGGTGGAAGGTGTCGCGGTCTTTCAGCCCCAGTTCGAGCCGTTCATCGTTCCGCTCGCGCTCGCGGTGTTGGCCGGGCTCTTCCTCCTCCAGCGCCGGGGGACGTCGGGCATCGGCGCCATCTTCGGGCCGATCACGCTCTTGTGGTTCATCGTGCTGGCGGGCCTGGGCATCGGCGGCATCCTCCACGCGCCTTCGGTGCTGCTCTCGGTCAACCCGTACTACGGCGCGGTGTTCTTCCTGCACCACGGCTGGCACGCGTTCTGGATTCTGGGCGCGGTGTTCCTGGTGGTGACCGGCAGCGAGGCGCTCTACGCCGACATGGGCCACTTCGGCCGCCGGCCGATTCGGCTCACCTGGTTCGCGGTCGTCGCGCCGGCCTTGCTCCTCAATTACTGGGGCCAGGGCGCGCTCTTGCTCGAAGACGCGGCGGCGGTGAAGAACCCGTTCTACCTGCTCGCGCCCTCGTGGGGGCTGCTCCCGCTCATCGCGCTCGCCACCACCGCCGCGTGCGTCGCGTCGCAGGCGGTCATCTCGGGCGCCTTCTCCATCACCCGGCAGGCGGTGCAGATGGGGTTCTGCCCGCGCTTGGAGATCGTCCACACCTCCGAGCGCGAGATCGGGCAGATCTACATCCCCGCGGTGAACTGGGCGCTCTTCGTCACGGTCATCCTGCTCGTGCTCGGCTTTCGGACCTCGAGCGGGCTCGCCGCGGCGTACGGCATCGCGGTGGCGAGCACGATGGTGCTCACCGGCCTGTTGATGTTCTTCGCGGCGAAGGACCTGTGGCACTGGCGGACGGCGGTGGCGGCGCTCGTCTTCGGCGCGTTCCTGGTGGTGGACGTCTCGTTCCTCACCGCCAACGCGCTGAAGATCGCCGACGGCGGCTGGTTCCCGCTCGTCTTCGCGCTCGGCATCGTCGTCCTGATGACGACCTGGAAGCGGGGCCGGGCCATCCTCGCCGAGCGGCTGCGCGAGGGCACCCTCCCGATGGAGGTGTTCCTGAAAGGGCTGGCCGACCACCAGACGCCGCGCGTGCCGGGCACCGCGGTGTTCATGACCGGCAACCCGCACGGCACGCCGCCCGCGCTGCTCCACAACCTCAAGCACAACAAGGTGCTCCACGAGCGGGTCGTCCTGCTCACCGTCGAGACGGCGGAGCTGCCCAGCGTGCCGGAGAAGGACCGCCTGGAGCTCTCGCCGCTCGAGGGCAATTTCTTCCGCGTCGTCGCCCGCTACGGCTTCATGCAGACCCCGAGCATGCCCGAGCTGCTCTCCCGGCTCGCCAAGCGCGGCCTCAAGCTCAAGATGATGGAGACCTCGTTCTTCCTCGGGCGCGAGACGCTCATCCCGTCCAAGAAGCGCGGCATGACGCTCTGGCGCAAGGCGCTCTTTGGCTGGATGAGCAAGAACGCCCGCACCGCGACCAACTACTTCAACCTGCCCCCCAACCGGGTCGTCGAGCTGGGCGCGCAGATCGAGCTGTGAGGTCGCCCGAGCCGGCGCCCAATTGTGGTTGACGCGTCGCGTTGCCCTCATTAAGGCTCAGCGCGGTTTTCCCTTCAGCTCTCCCTTCAGCTTCGAGGAGCCCATGGCTCAGAAACAAGCGAACGGTCTCAACCGAGTCGCGGTGGTGAGGGGCCTTCGGACCCCCTTCGTCAAAGCGGGAACGCTCTTCGGGCAGCTCACCGCGCTCGAGCTCGGCAGGTTGGTGGTGCAAGAGCTCGTGCAGCGCGCGGATCTGGACCCGAAAGAGATCGACCAGTGCGTGTTCGGGCAGGTGATCCCGAACCTCACCGCGCCCTCCATCGCGCGCGAGGTGGTGATCGCCGCGGGGCTGCCGCGCACGATGGACGCGCACACCGTCTCGCGCGCCTGCGCCACCAGCATCCAGGCGTTCACCGACGCGGCCAACGCCATCGCGCTCGGGCAGTCGGAGGTGGCGATCGCCGGCGGCACCGAGTCGATGTCGGATCCGCCGCTCTTCACCAGCCGCCCGCTCGCGCACGCGCTCGCCGCCGCCTCGAAGGGCCGCTCGCTGCCCGAGAAGGTGAAGCCGTTCCAGCGGCTCAAGCCCAAGGACCTGCTCCCCGTCCCTCCCGCCATCGCCGAGTACTCGACGGGCATGACGATGGGGGAGAGCGCCGAGAAGATGGCGAAGGAGAACGGCATCGGCCGCCGGGAGCAGGACGAGCTCGCGCTCGCCTCGCACGTCAACGCGGCGCGCGCCTGGAAGGAAGGCAAGTTCGACGGCGAGGTGATGCACGTGGTGGTGCCGCCGGCCTACGAGCAGGTCGCGGCGAAGGACAACATCGTGCGCGAGGACAGCACGCTGGAGGCGCTCGCCAACCTGCGCCCGGTGTTCGACCGCAAGTACGGCACCATCACCGCCGGCAACGCGAGCCCGCTGACCGACGGCGCGGCGGCGCTGATTCTGATGAGCGAGGCCAAGGCCAAGGCGCTGGGCTACGAGCCGCTCGGCTACCTGCGCGCGTTCGCGTACGCGGCGACCGACCCGGCGGATCAGCTGCTCCAGGGGCCGGCCTACGCGACGCCCATCGCGCTCGAGCGCGCGGGCATGACGCTCAAGGACATCGACCTGTTCGAGATGCACGAGGCGTTCGCGGCGCAGGTCGCGTCCAACTTGCAGGCGTTCGCCTCGGCCGAGTTCGCCAAGAAGGCCGGCCGCTCGGCCCCGCTCGGCGAGGTCGACCGCGCGCGGCTCAACGTGAACGGCGGATCCATCGCGCTCGGCCACCCGATCGGCGCCACCGGCGCGCGCATCATCACCCAGGGCCTGAACGAGCTGAAGCGACGAAACAAGAACACCGTGCTGTGCACGGTCTGCGCCGCCGGCGGCCTGGGCGCCGCGGTGGTCCTGGAGCGTGCGTGATGGCGACGTCGACCTCGAAGAAGGAACAGAACAGCGGCCCGGCCTTCACCTACACGGTCGATGGCCAGGTGGCGTGGCTCGAGCTCAACGAGCCGGGCGAGGCGGTGAACACGCTCTCGCCTCAGGTCGGCAAGGAGTTCCGCGAGCTGCTCGCGCGCGCCGACAAGGACGACGGCGTCCAGGCGCTGGTGCTCGTCTCGGGCAAGAAGGACAACTTCATCGCCGGCGCGAAGATCGACTTCCTGGCGGACCTGAAGACGCCCGCCGACGGCGAGCGGGTCTCGCGCGAGGCGCAGGAGGACTTCAAGCGGCTCGAGCAGTTCCGCAAGCCGGTGGTCGCGGCGATCCACGGCGCCTGCCTGGGCGGCGGGTTGGAGTGGGCGCTCGCCTGCCACTACCGCGTCGCCACCGACAGCCCGAAGACCTCGCTCGGGCTGCCCGAGACCCAGCTGGGGCTGATTCCCGGCGCGGGCGGCACGCAGCGGCTGCCGCGGCTCGTCGGCGCGCAGCAGGCGCTCGACCTCATCCTCACCGGCAAGAACGTCAAGGCGAAGAAGGCGCTCCGGCTCGGGCTGGTCGACGAGGTCGTGCCGGCGCCGATTCTGCGGGAGATCGCCAAGAAGCGCGCCGAAGAGCTGGGCGCGGGCAAGCTGAAGGTCGACCGCGAGGGGCGCCGCGCGGGTGCGGGCTCGGCCAAGAAGATGGGGCTGGGCGCGATCCTCAAGGGGCTCGCCAACAAGGAGAAGTGGGCCGAGCTGGCGCTGGAGGAGAACCCGCTGGGCCGCAAGGTCCTGTTCGACCAGGCGAAGAAGGCGCTGCTCAAGAAGACGCGCGGCAAGTACCCCGCGCCCGAGAAGGCGCTCGAGGTGATTCGCGCGGGCCTCGAGGACGGCATCGAGGCGGGCTACACCGCGGAGGCGCGCGCCTTCGGCGAGCTGGTCATCTCCGACGTGTCGCGCCGGCTGGTGGAGATCTTCTTCGCCACCACGGCGCTCAAGAAGGACAACGGCACCAACGACCCGAAGCTCAAGGCGAAGGAGATCCGCAAGGTCGGCGTGCTGGGCGGCGGCCTGATGGGCGGCGGCATCGCGTACGTGAGCTCGGCGCTCGCGGGCATCCCGGTGCGCATCAAGGACAAGGACGACGCGGGCGTGGGGCGCGCGCTCAAGCACGTGCGCGGGCTGTACGACGAGCGCGTCAAGCGCCGCTCGCTCACCTGGCGCGAGGCCGACGCGAAGATGGCGCTGGTCACCGCGGGCACCGACTACGCCGGCTTCAAGAACGCCGACCTGGTCATCGAGGCGGTGTTCGAGGACTTGAAGCTCAAGCAGAGCGTCATCCAGGACGTCGAGAGGGTCACCCGAAAGGACTGCATCTTCGCGTCGAACACCTCGTCGATTCCCATCTCGAAGCTCGCCGAGGCGTCGTCGCGCCCGGAGACCATCATCGGGATGCACTACTTCAGCCCGGTCAACAAGATGCCGCTGCTCGAGATCATCAAGCAGCCGAAGACGGCCGACTGGGTCATCGCCACCTGCGTCGACGTGGGCAAGAAGCAGGGCAAGACGG
>CAZEDU010000076.1:0-9035 GCA_964511185.1 uncultured Myxococcaceae bacterium
CTCGGGGGTCGCGCTCCTGGTCGGGGTGTTCCTGGTCTTCAACACCATCTCGATCGGCGTGCTGCAGCGCCGGCGCGAGATCGGCTCCCTGCGCGCGCTCGGCACCACCCGCTTTCGCATCCGCGCGCTCTTCACGCTCGAGGCCACGGCGTTCGGCGTGGTGGGCACCGCGCTCGGCATCCCCTTGGGCGTGGTGCTCGCGAAGTCCGCGCTGGAGACGGTGTCGCGCGCCATCTCGTCCATCTACGTGCTGGTGAACGCGCGCGACGTGAGCCTGGGCTCGGTGGAGCTGATGCTCGGCGTCCTGCTCGGCATCGGCGGCAGCGTCTTCGCCGCGCTGCGTCCGGCGTACGTCGCCTCGCAGGTCCAGCCGGTCGAGGCGCTCCGGCGCGACGTCGCGGCGGGGGCCTCCATCGTCACGCTCAAGTCGTGGCCGGTGCTGCTGGGCGTGGCGCTGCTCGCGCTGGTCTACCCGCTGTCGCTCTTGCCCGAGCCCGCGGAGAACCTCTCGCTCGGCGGCTACCTCGCCATCTTCTGCACCCTGATGGGCGCCACGCTGCTCTCGCCGCTGCTCTTGCGCGCGCTGCAGCCGCTCTACAAGGTGCCTGGCCAGGCGGTGCTCGGCGTCAGCGGGCGGCTCGCCGCCGACAACTTCTCGCGGGCGCCGGCGCGCACCGCGGTGCCCGTCTCGGCGCTGGCGGTCGGCATCGGCATGACGGTGTGCATCGGCGGGTTCGTCAGCTCGTTCCAGACCAGCTCGGACAAGTGGATTGATCAATCCGTCCCGGCCGATCTCTTCGTCACCTCGGCGGCGCGCCTGGGCGGCCTGCAGAACACGCCGATGCAGTCGCCGGAGCTGCTCGCGGCGATGCAGGCGATGCCCGGCGTCGAGCACGTCGACCAGGTGCGCATCCTCCCGCACGACGTGCTGGGGCTGCGCATCTACGTCATCTCGCTCACGCCGGAGATTTATTACACGCGCGCCAAGCCGACCGTCCTCGACGGCCACCCGCCGACGCCCGAGGAGCGCCGGCAGGGCTACGTCACCATCTCGGAGAACCTCGCCCGGCGCCGCGGCCTGAAGCGCGGCGACACGTTCGAGATGAGCACGCCGACCGGCCTGCGCCGCTACACGGTCGGCGCGGTGATCATCGACTACACCTCGGATCAAGGCTCGGTCTTCATCGACCGGCCGACGTACCTCGAGCACTTCGACGACACCCGCGTCGACACCTTCGAGCTGTACCTGAGCGACCCGAGCCGCATCGAGGCGGTGCGCCGCGAGGTGCTCGAGAGGTTCGGCCAGAAGTACGACCTGTACGCGCTGACCAACAACGAGCTGCGCCAGGAAGCGAAGAACATGGTGAACGGCGCCTTCAGCGTCACCTACGCCATGGAGGCGGTCGCGGTGCTCCTGTCGTTGCTCGGCATCATTAACACCCTGCTCGCCGCCGTGCTCGATCGCACGCGCGAGATCGGCCTCCTGCGCGCCATCGGCGCGGCGAAGGGCCACGTGATGCGGCTGTTCGTGGGAGAGGCCGCCTTCATCGGGCTCACCGGCGGCGGCATCGGCCTGGCCACCGGCTTCGTGATGGGCCTCATCGTCACCTACGTCATCGGCGCGCAAGCCACCGGCTGGTCGTTCCCGTTCCACTTCCCGTGGACGCTCGCCCTGCAGATGGCCGTCGCGGCCACGGTCTGCGCCATCGTCGCCGGCCTCTACCCGGCGCGCCGCGCCGCGAACCTCGACGTGGTCGACGCGCTCGCGTACGAGTAGTCAGGGGACGACGAGCGACTCGCCGATCAAGAAGTACGCGCTCGACGCCCACTCGCGCGCGTCCCAGAAGTTGCGCGTGGCGAGGGCGCGCCGGCTCGCCGCCACGAAGCTTTCGACCTGGCTGGCTTCCGGGCCGGGGATCGACCCGAGCATCGCCTCCGCCTCCGCGAGCGGACCGTCGGCGTCGAAGGAACCGAGCGAGAGGAGCGCGTCGGCCTCGGCGATGAGCGACGCCGCCGCCAAGAACGCCTGCGCCTGCCGCGCGCGCTCCTCCTCGGTCGCCTGCTGCGTCTCTCGAATCGCCTGCAGCTCTTCGCGCGCGGCGTCGGCTTGCTGGTTGAGCTGCTCGAGCGCTTCGTTCGTCTGCGCCTCGAGCTCTTCCATCCGCATGAGCTGATCGACCACCGCCTGCTCGGGCGGGCCGGCGTCGACCGCGACGCCCGCGTCGGCGGCCGCTTGGGTCAGCGGGACTCCTGCGTCGGCCACGGTCAGGGGGACGGGCGGGGCAGGCTGCGGGTCGGCCGGCGCCGGCGCCGGCGCCTGCGCGACGAAGGCCGCGATCACCCACCCCAGGATGCGCCCCGTGCCCATGACGCCTTGAAAGCTGCGTCGCGCCCGCGGTGACCGCCAAGCGGACAGCAGCCCGGCGAATCGAGCGGCGGCTCGCCGCGCCGCCCCTCAGGCGCGCGTGACGCGCCAGCAGCGGTGCACGTCCCGCTGGCGGAAGTCAGGCGGAAGGGAGCGGGGCGTCAGCGCCTCGAACGCCAGCGCGCCCAGCCGCCGTTCGTCGAGCGCGAACCCGCGGAAGTTGGTCGAGAAGTAGAGCGCGCCGCCCGGGCTCAACAAGGCCGCGACGTCCTCGAGCAGCGGGACGTGGTCCTTCTGCACGTCGAACGAGCGCTGCATGCGCGCCGACGTCGAGAACGACGGCGGATCCAGCACGATGAGGTCGAAGCGCGCCGGCGCGCCCCGCGCCTTGTCCAGCCACTGCAGCACGTCGGCGCAGAGGAGGGTGTTCCCCGCAAGCGACAATCCGTTGAGCTTCAGGTTCTCCCGCGCCCAATCCAGGTAGCGGTTCGACAAGTCCACCGTGGTGGTCTCGAGCGCGCCGCCCGCGGCCGCATAGACCGTGAACGAGCCCGTGTACGCGAACAGGTTGAGGAACCGCTTGCCGCCGGCCTCCTCGCGCACCCGCTGTCGGGTCAGGCGGTGGTCGAGGAAGAGCCCCGTGTCGAGGAAGTCGCTCAAGTTCACCCGGAACGAGAGCCCCTGCTCGCGCACCGTGTGCCAGACGCCGCGCTCGCTCTGCCGGGTGTATTGCCGTTGCCCCCAGGCCATCGGCTGGTGCGTCTTGACGAAGACCCGGTCGCTGGCGACCTCGAGCCCCTGCGCCACGGCCGTCGCCGCGTCGCGCTCGAGCGTGTCGACTTGGCCGCGCTTGAGCACGCGCCGGCGAGGGTAGGCCATCACGTGCGCGTAGCCGTCGTACCAGTCGACCGACAGCGGCCACTCCGGCATGTCCAGGTCGTACACGCGGTACGCCGTCAGCTCGTGCGTCTTGGCGAAGCGCTTCCAGTGCTTGTGGTTCTTGCGCAGCCGGTTGGCGAGCGCCTGCATCGCGTCGTTCGATGACATGCCAAGCGCGGCGACCCTAGCAGAGCGCACGAATGGGTGCCTCGCGGCAACTGAAGGGGTACCATCGCCGGGCACATGAACCGCGTTCATCGATGGCAGCTGTGGGGAGCGGTGGTGGCGCTGACCCTCTCGTCAGCGACCAGCGCCCGCGCCCAACAGTTCGGCGGGCTCGACCTGACCGACGACACCGACTACCGCCCGACCCTCGCCGTCATCGGCATCGGCGTGGCGGACGAGGTCGCGCCGGGCGACGCCAACAAGCTGCGGCTCGAGCGCATCGCGCAGCTGTGGGTGTCGGGGCTGACCCGCACCAACGCGTTCGCCCAAGTCCTCACGCCGTCCGAAGCCAAAGAGAGACTGGCGGATGACCACGGCGCGGCGCTCGACTGCGCCGACGCGGAGTGCCTCAAGTCGGCGGCCAGCCAGCTGGACGTGCACGTGGTGCTCAGCGGGCACCTCTCGGTCGGTGAGGAAGGCTACGTGCTCAAGCTGCACCGGCTGATCCGCTACCAGAACGCGTTCGATTCGGTGGAGCTGCCCGTGCGGACGCGCTCCGAGCTGGAGCGGCAGAGCGCCGCCGCCGTCGCCGAGCTCAGCCGCCCCGCCGCGGTGCTGTTGGGAACCCTGAAGGTGAAGAGCGCCACGCCCAACGCCACCGCGGTGCTCAACGACACGCCGCTCGGCGTCCTGCCCGCGGAGCGCACCGTGCCCTCCGGTCGCTACACGCTGCGCGTCCAGGCCCAAGGCTTCCTCCCCGACGAGCTGGAGGCGAACGTCGAGCCCGCCAAGGTGGTCGAGCTCGAGACGAACCTGGTCAACAAGCCCGCCGAGGTCGCCCAGTACGTCGAGCCCGCGGAGTCGACGGTCGAGACCTCGGTCGGCGGCGTCTGGAAGCGTCCCGGGCTGTACCTCGCGGCCGGCGGCGTGGCCCTCGCGGCGGTCGGCGTCGCGCTGGGCATGGGCGCCAAGTCGATCGAGCGGCGCGCCACCGACGCCAACGGCGACGGCGTGCTCGACATCACCCGGCAGGAGCGGAACACCGCCCAGCGGAACGCGATGCTCTCGAACGTGCTGGTCGGCACCGGCGCGGCCGCGGCGGTCGGCGGCGCGGTCTGGTTCTTCCTGACGCCCGAGCCCGCGCGTGAGGCGGGTCCGCTGGAGGCTTCGTGGCGGGGCGGCGTGGTGGTCGCCGGGAGCTTTCCATGACTTGGCGTGGACCCCATGCGTTCGTCATCGCGGCCGTGTTCGTCGTCGCCTGCCGCGTGTCGCTGCCCGAGGACGCGCTCTACAAGTGCACCACCGACGCCGACTGCGCGGGGGACGGCTACACCTGCGTGAGCGGCCCGAGCGGCGCCTCGTACTGCTGCAAGGCGGAAGAGGAGGTGTGCGACGGGCGCGACAACGACTGCAACGGCACGGTCGACGACGTCGAGCCGCGCGCGTGCTACGCGGGTCCGGAGGGGACCAACGGCGTCGGCGTCTGCGCGGGCGGGACATCGCAGTGCGTCGCCGGCGTGGAGAGCTGCGGCGGGCAGACGCTGCCGGGCGCCGAACTGTGCAACGGCAAGGACGACGACTGCGACGGCGCCGTCGACGAAGACTTCGACCTCACCAGCGACGACCAGCACTGCGGCGAGTGCGGCAAGGCGTGCCTGACCGACGAGGCGTGCGTGGCGGGCGTCTGCAGCACGACGGTCGAGAAGAACTGCAGCGACGGCCTCGATGATGATGGTGACCAGCTCATCGACTGCGCCGACCCGGATTGGCAGAACAAGTCATGCGATGCGGGTTGCACCTGCGTCGACGGCGGGCAGGTCGAGACAGGGTGCGGCGACGGCTTGGACAACGACGGCGACGGCCTGAAGGACTGCCAGGACCCGGACTGCGAGAACGCGAGCTGCGACGGCGGCTGCACCTGCTTCGACGGAGGCTTCCGCGAGACCGGCTGCAACGACAGCCTCGACAACGACGGCGACTCGAAGCTCGACTGCTTCGACCCCGACTGCTTCGCGCAGCTGTGCAAGCCCAGCCCGGCCATCTTCGTGTGCGCCGCCGACGCCGGCTGCGTGTGCAACGGCAGCCTGAGCCCGCCCAACGAGACCAACTGCACCGACGGCATCGACAACGACTGCGACGGGCTCATCGATTGCCAGGAAGGCGCCTGCAACAACCAGAGCTGCGGCACCGGCTGCGTGTGCAAAGGCGGCGTGCGGGCGGAGACCAACTGCGCCGACCTCGTCGACAACGACGGCGACGGCCTGGTCGACTGCGCCGACTCGAGCGACTGCAAGGCGGGGCAAGACAGCTGCACCGTCGTGTTGCCCGACGGCGGCACCGCCAGCGGCACGTGCCAGTCAGACAAGACCTGCGGCTAGCCTGGGCGATGGGGCTCGGCGCTCCTTCGCTGAAGGAGCAGCGCGTGCGCCCGCTGCAGCGCCTCCCGCCGCGGGTCGCTCGGCCCCAGCGCAGCCAGCTGCGCCTGCAGCGCGGCGTCGAGCACCGCCGCCGGCGCGTTCGGCGTCACCCCGAGCAGCTGCGCCGCCTTCTGCCGTGAGCCTTCGATCAAGACCCCCGCGTCGCCGAACGCCGCTTGGAAGCGCTCCTCCTCGCCGCGCGAGGCCGTCCTCCGCCGCGAAGGCACCAGGTACGCGCCCAGCGCGCAGACGAAGGCCGCGCCCCCGACCAGCCACAGCCCGGCCCGGCGCCGACGCTCCAGGTCGATGCGCTCGAGCCCGAACCTCGCCTCGAAGTCGTCTGGTCCCTTGGCGCGGTGCGCGCGCTCGAACCGCTCGATCTGCTCGCCCGAAAACCCCGAATAAGACGTCCGAAAACCGCGCCACAGGTAGATCTCGGCGGCCAGCGCGGCGACGAAGAACGCGGCGAGGACGAGCTTCATTGGTTCGAAAAAACCAAAGTCTGTCGGCTGAATATTCGAAGCATTGAAACGCGCCCCTCGGCCGACAACTCTAGAGAGGAGGAGCGCGCCATGGCCAATCCCATCTCAGCCTTACGTCCGTCCCAGGCCTCCACGGTCACTTCTGACCCCGGCTCGAAGCCTTCGCGGAGCTTCGAATCAGCGCTGCAGTCCACCGCGCCGAGCGGCGAGGCCCCGGCCACCAGCGCGGACGTGATGGCCGAGCTCGAGCACAGCCGCGCCACTTCGCAGATGCTCTTGCAGCTCCAGTTTCAGATGTCGCAGAGCCGCACCTCGCTCGTGTCGAACCTGCTCAAGGTCCGACACGAGACGGCGCGCAACTCCATCGCCAACATCCGCTAGGGCCCGCCGCTACGCGATGCCGGGCTCCGCCTGGCGGAGCAGCGCCACCAACGTCCGGCTCTCGGCCGCGCTCAGGCCCAGCTTGCGCGTGGCCACCGTGGTGCTCGCGCCCGACCGGAGGAGCCCGTGCAACGCGGCCAGGTGCAGCATGCGGTCCGCGTTCACCAGCCCGCCCGAGGACACCTTGCCGGTCCACGCGCGGTTCGGGTCGCTGGCGACCTGCAGGAGCTTGTGCAGCACCGCGGGCTTCATCGTCGGCGACAGGAGGAGGCACTTGGCGGCGAGCGCGGCCACCTGAGGCGCCGCCTGCGAGGTGCCGGTCTGCTCGCGGAACCCGCCGCGCGGGAAGCTCGAGAACACGTCGGTGCCTCGCGTCGCCACCGTGGCGCCCTTGCCGTAGTTCGACGTCTTGCCCACCGTGCCGTCCGCCCTCGCGTTCGACACCACCACCATGTTGGGAATCGAGTTGGCGGACAGGTACTTGTCGGGCGAGTAGGTGCCGCTGCCCATCTGCGCGCTGCGGTTGCCCGCGCTCTTGACGAACAGCACGTTGGGGTTCTCGCGAATGACCTTCTTGAGCTCGTTGAGGCCGTTGACGGTGTCGATCTCGCCGCTCAGGTTGATCACCCGCACGCCCGCCTTGATCGCGTACTTGATCGACTCGACGTAGCGCTGCTCCGAGTCGTCGTACGCGCGCAGCGGCATCAGCTGCAGCCGCTGCGAGCCCTGCACCGCCAGCCCCGCCACGTGCGTGCCGTGCTCGAGGAACAGCTTCGAGGCCGCCGAGTACTTGTTGGGCTGGCTCAGGAAGACGGGCGTCTGCACGTCGTCGATGTACCCGTTGCGGTCGTCGTCCTTGCCGTTGCCGGCGATCTCCTTGGTGTTCTTCCAGGTCTTCCCCTGGAGCACCGGGTGGGTGAGGTCGAAGTTGCCTTCGATGACCCCCACCGTCGCCACCGCCGAGCCGCGGCCGACCTTCTTGCTCAAGGCCTCGAACAGCTCGTCGCTCTCGGCCACGTTGCGGCGAATCGCTTCCGCCGCGGTGGTCGACCCGTTCGGCGAGATGCCCGGAATCGCCACCGGGTACCCGCGCGCCGCCAACGCCAGCCCCAGCCCGCGCTTGGCGCCGGACTCGAAGCCGACATCCGACAGGTAGAGCTTGAGCAGCTCGCGGTCGTCCGCCCCCACCTTCGCCGGTAGCTTGGACGTCGCCGGTCGCAACAGCTGCGACCATTCCTGTTGCGTCACCTTCTTGTCCGCCGTGACCTGCTTCACAAGCTCTCGAATCGTCGCCATGTGTTCTCCTCGCGGAGACATTCTCGGCAGGCGAAGGCACGTGTTTCGGTCTTGTTTGTAAAAATCGCTTACTGTCCGGATGGCCTTCCACCCACCGGCGGACAATTGGGCCGTACTGTCGAGCGAAGTACGCTTGGGCTCCGTCTAAGCCATAGCGGAAGAGTTCAGCGTTGCCACCACTCAAACAGGTCCTTCTCCTCGACTCGGGCGCCGCGCGCGAGGGCATGCTGCGCAGCGCGTTGGCCAAGGACATCGAGCTCACCCGCGTGGCCAGCACCCACGAAGCGGTGCAGCTCGCCTCGACCCGCCGCTTCGACCTGCTCATCGCCGAGCAGGGGCTGGTGAGCGGCGACTTCCTCGAGCAGTTCGAGACCCAGGCCCCGGGCACGTTGCGCCTGCTGTTGGTCCAGGACCCTGAAGCCTTGGTCGCGGGGGACGACCTGTCCGCCGACAACTCCATCGCGCTGGTGTCGGTGGAGGGCGACGACTGGCTGAACCAGGTGCGGACGCTGCTCTACCCGCGCCAGATGGAGCGGCAGCGGCTGTCGGGCCGGCTCGAGCTGGAGGTGCACTGGGTGGGAGGGGACTTGCCCCTGGTCACCCAGGTCATCGACATCTCCAACCGCGGGTTGTCGTTCGACCTGACGCTCGACGACGACTTGGAGCCGGTGCTGCCGGGCACGCAGCTCAAGCGCATCCTGATCCGCCGAGGCTCCACGGTGGTCGGCCAGTACGCCGGCGTCGTGCGCCACGTCGAGCGCCACGCGCTCGAGCGGGTCAACCGCCACGGCGGCAAGACCTACTCGCTGACCACCGGCCCCGGCTACCGCGTCGGTGTTGAGTTCACCTAGCGGCCGGTCCGCGAGGTGGAGCCGCCCTCCGAGGCGCTGCTCGACCTGACCCGCCGCGCGATGGCCCTCCGCGTCGGCCTGGCCCAGGTCGGCATCTCGGTGGCCCGCGCGGACGACCCGGCGACCGCGCACCTGTTTCGGGAGGGCCGCGTCAACGCCGCCCAGGGCACGCTCACGCTCTTCGGCGCGCTCCCCGACG
>CAZEDU010000076.1:9045-24585 GCA_964511185.1 uncultured Myxococcaceae bacterium
GTGCTGCGCGGCACCTTCGACCTGGGCGGCACCAACTACTCGTTCTTGAGCTCGTTGCGCGCCATCGAGCCGACCGCCGTGCACCTGACCTTCCCGCGCGCGGTGCAGACCTCACGCCGGCGCGCGTCGAACCGCTTCCGGCCCCGCGCCAGCCGCAGCATCTCGATCACCCTCCAGTCCCCTTTCGGGGGAGAGCCCTTCACCACCGACGTGCTCGACATCAACGCGTGGGGCGTCTCGTTCCCGCTCGACTACCGGCGCCAGGTGCTCCCGGTCGGCACGGTCATCCACAAGATGACCTTGCGCTTCGCGGGCGGCTCCGAGGTCAAGGTCGAAGGCCGCGTCCGCAACCTGGTGCCCTTCGCGACCAACCCGGACGGCGCGACCACGACCTACAAATGCGGCGTGCAGCTCACCGCGCTGTCCTTGCAGGAGCGCGTCCGCATCGCCGACGCCATCCTCCACATGGGCAGCCCGGGCGTCGAGTCGGCCTCGGGCCTGTCGTTCGACGCGATCTGGGGCGTGCTGCAGTCGACCGGCTTTCTGTACCCCGAGAAGCTCGAGAAGCTCACGCCGGTCTTGCCGGAGATCCGCAACACCATCTCGGCCCTGCTCGAGAAGGACCACCACCTGTTCAAGACGGTGGTCTTCAAGCGCGGCGAGCAGATTCAAGGCCACCTGTCCGCGGCGCGCATCTACCGGCGGACGTGGGTGGTGCAGCACCTGGCCGCGATGAAGGGCGGCAAGGCGCTCTTCGCCGCCCGGCTCATGAACCTGGGGCTCTCGGAGTACTTGGAGCAGATCCCCGAAATGGAGTGGCTGAAGATCTTCTTCCGCCCCAACAACAAGTGGCCGGCCCGCGTGTTCGGCACCTTCGCCAAGCGCGTGGGCGAGCCCACGTTCTCGGACTTGAGGACGTTCGACTACTGGTCGGCGCCCACCGCGGAGAAGGGGCGGGCGGGCGCGGGCGTCGAGGTGCGCGACGCGGTCACCGACGACTTCGCCGCGGTCGAGGCCCACTTCGTCGAGCGCAACCAGACGGTGCTCCTGCGCGCCAACGACCTCACCCGCAGCCGCATCCCTTTGCTCGAGCTGCGCATGCTCTACGAGGAAGTGGGGCTCCACCGCGGCCGCCATGTCCTCGTCGCCGAGCGCGCGGGGAAGGGGGTCGGCTTCGCGCTCCTCGAGGTCGCGCCGCTGGGGCTCAACTTGAGCGAGCTGACCAACACCTTCACCCTACACCTCGACCAGCCCGACCCGGACGCGCGCGCGGCGCTGATCGAGGCCGCGCGCGCCTTCTACGGGAAGCTGGGGCGCCCGGTCTGCTTCGCGCTCGACGACGGCTCGGGGGCGCAGGCGTTGAGCGATGCAGGTTTCAAGACGACCAAGCAGTACACCTGTTGGACGTGGCACCGCTCGCTGCTGCGCCGTTATTACGAGTACGTGTTTCGGCTCTACGGCCGAGAGAGAACCAGCTGATGGGCAAGGCGACCCGCTCGAGCTACCTGATGGAGAACGAGGCGGAAGCCGAGCGCCTCGAGGCGAAGACCGACGCGGCCTTGGCCAGGCGGCAGCTCCAGCGCGTCGGGCTGCGAAAGGGCATGCGCGCCCTCGACGCCGGCGCCGCCACCGGCGCGGTGGCCCGGGAGATGGCCCGCATCGTCGGGCCCACCGGCAGCGCGACCGCCCTCGATCTGTCGCGCGAGCGCTTGGCCTACGGCAAGGGGCTCGCCCGCCGGGGGCAGAAGCACCTCGGGTTCGTCGCCGGGAACTTGCTGCGCGTCCCCTTCGCGGATCATTCGTTCGACTTCGCGTGGGCGCGGTTCGTCTTCGAATACCTCGATCGGCCGGACGACGTCTTGTCCGAGCTGATCCGCGTGACGCGCCCGGGCGGGAAGGTCGTCATCGCCGAGATTGACGGCCACGCGCTGTTTCATCACCCGCTCCCGCCGCGCCTCGAGAAGGACCTGTCGGAGCTGATGACCGGCTTGAAAGGCCGGTTCGATCCGTACGCTGGGCGCAAGCTGTTTCACCGGTTCGTGCGGGCGGGCCTGGGGCACATCCAGGTACACGTCCAGCCCTATCACCTACACGCGGGGCGCGCGGGACCGGTCGCGCTGCACGACTGGACCATGAAGCTTCGCGGCATCGCGGCGATCGGGGCTAAAGTGTTGGGCACCCGCCGCTACCAACGATTCGCCTCCGACTTCATCGCGTTCCTCAAGGCACCCGACACGTTCACGTACAGCGTGATCGTGATCGTCGAAGGTCGAAAGCCCAAAGCGTAGCGGCGACAAGGGGGAAGCATGGGAGACGCCGAGCTGTCGTGTCGACCGTTGAAGTCGATGATTCTCCAGTTCCGACGTGATCACGGCGCCGAACGCCTCACCGAAGCCCTCCAGCGCGCGCAGCTCCCACCGCACCTCACGCTGGAGTTCCTCGAAGACCCGAACAACTGGACGTCGTTCGAGCACGCCCAACGTGTGCTCGACGTGCTCACCGAAGCTTCGGGCTCGAGCGACTTTCCGCGCCGCGCGGGAATGATCACCGCGTCGAAGGACGTGCTCGGCTTCACCTACAGCCTCCTCAAGGCGTTCGGGAACCCGAGGCTCTGCTACCGGAAGACGCTGGAGATCTCCGAGCTGTACAACAAGGTCGGCGCGTTCTCGATCGGCACGGAGTCGCCCAGCCGAATCACCTTCAGCTACGCCTCGAAGGTCCGCGAGCCCAACCGCAACTTCTGCGAGTTCCGCATCGGGCAATTCCAGTCGTTCCCCACCATCTGGGGGCTCAAGCCGGCCAGGGCGGTGGAGCACCGGTGCGGGGCGCTCGGGCACGAGCGCTGCGAGTACGAGTTCTCTTGGGACCAGCGGCCGACGCGCGTGTTCTGGGCGGCGGGCCTGCTCGGCGGCGCCGCCCTGGGCTCCGTCGCGCCGTGGGCGCTCGACACCCCGGTCAGCCCCTGGGCCCTCGCCAGCACCGCCGGGCTGGTGGGCACTCTGCTCGGGACCATCGCGGACGATCGGCGCCAGCTGCGGCAGCAGCGGCAGCTGCTCGCGGAGCAGAACGAAGACGTGCTGCGGTCGATGAAGGACCTGCAGGAGCGCTTCGAAGAGGTCCGCAAGCTCAACGAGACCCTCGAAGAGAAGGTCCACGCCCGCACCCGCGACCTCCAGAAGGCCTCCGAGGACCTGCAGATCTCGCTCGCGCGCCAGATGGAGCTCGACCGCGCGAAGACCCAGTTCTTCACCAACATCTCGCACGAGCTGCGCACGCCGCTCACCCTCATCCTCGCGCCGCTCGAGACGCTGATGGCGAGCGGACACGCGGCGAAGAGCTGGCCGGAAGTCGAGACGATGTACCGAAACGGTCTTCGCCTCTTGAAGCACATCAACTCGCTGCTCGACATCTCGCGCCTCGACGCGCACCGCGAGCGCCTCAAGCTCGAGCCCACCGACGTGCCCGAGATGCTCCGCTCGCTGGTCGACGCCTCGCGCGGGCTCGCCACCAAGAAGGGCATCGCGCTCGAGTTCCGCGAGGGGCCGAAGGTCGACCCGTTCCCCATCGACCGCGACAAGGTGGAGAAGATCTTCCTCAACCTGCTCTCGAACGCGCTCCACTACACGCCGGCCGGCACCGACCGCGTCGCCCGCGTCGAGGTGCGCTACCAGGTCGACCGCCAGAAGTTCAGCTTCCGCGTCGAAGACACGGGCATCGGCATCCCGGGGGATCAGATCGAGAAGATCTTCGACCGCTTCCACCGCGTCGACAACAAGCTCAACGGCGGCTACGGCGGCACCGGCATCGGCCTCGCGTTGGTGCGCGAGCTCGCCGAGTTCCACATGGGCCGCGTCTCGGTGACCAGCAGCTTGGGCCGCGGCTCCACCTTCGCGATCGAGCTGCCGATGCGCGCCGACGCGTACCCGGTCGAGCGCATCGACCGCCGCCAGGAGCAGCTCGACGTCCCCACCGACCGCCGCAACCCGGAGGAGCTCAAGAAGCTGCGCGAGCTGGTGAAGGACCCGTCCACGCTCGCGCTCGCCGAGCTCAGCACCGCCGACGTCGAGACGCCGACCGAGCCGCTCGACCCGAACCGCCCGCTCGTGCTCGTGGTCGACGACAACCACGACATGCTCAACTACATCGGCCGCGTGCTCGCCGCCGAGTACCGCGTCTCGCTCGCGCAAGACGGCGAAGAGGCCTTCCGCCGCGCGATCCAGGAGAACCCGGCGCTCATCGTCTCCGACATGATGATGCCGCGCCGCAACGGCCAGGAGCTCTTGCAGGACCTGCGCAGCGAGCCGCGCACCCGCCACATCCCGGTCATCTTCCTCACCGCCAAGGCGGACCTCGAGGCGAAGATCCACGGCCTCGAGCACGGCGCCGACGACTACCTGACCAAGCCGTTCCACTTCCAGGAGCTGCGCGCACGCATCCGCTCGCTGCTCAACCAGCGCCGCCTCGAGCGCGAGCTGAAGGAGAAGAACGAGTCGCTGGAGAAGATCAACCTGGACCTCGTCCTCTCGAAGAAGGACGTCTTCCTCCAGACCATCGACGCGTTCGCCTTCGCCATCGAAGCGAAGGACCCGTACACCCACGGCCACTCCCGCCGCGTCTCGATGCTCTCCGAGAGCATCGCCCGGCAGCTCAAGCTCTCCGAAGCCGAGGTCGAGCGCACCCGCATCGCGGCCATCCTCCACGACGTCGGCAAGATCGGCATGCCCGAGTCGGTGCTCGCCAAGCCCGGCAAGCTGACGCCCGAGGAGATCAAAGTCATCAAGCTCCACCCGGTCTTGGGCTACCGCATCCTGGAGAACGTCAAGGAGCTGGCGCCGATCAACCAGTGCATCCTCTTGCACCACGAGCGCTACGACGGCCGCGGCTACCCGGAAGGGAAGCAGGCCATCGACATCCCGCTGCCCTCGCGCGTCATCGCGGTGGCCGACACCTACGACGCGATGACCAGCAACCGCTGCTACCGCAAGGGGCTGTCGCACAGCGTGGCGGTGGAAGAGATCATCCGCTGCGACGGCAAGCAGTTCGACCCGGACTGCGTGCGCGCCTTCCTGCAGCTGTACCAGGACAGGCCGCCCGCCTTCCCCGAGTTCCCCTCGGCGCTGCGCGAGTTCACCGAGATGCTCCGGCAGCAGGCGCTCAACGCCGGCGAGGTCCCGGTCTCGCACGAAGGGCACCAGCACGAAGGCCACGTGCACCTGGTGGAGAAGGCGAAGAGCTAAGCGAGGCTCGCCAGGTACGCGTCCAGCTTGCGCTGGAACTCGTCGTCGTCGGTCACGAACGCCAGGCCGATGCCGCCCGCGCCGTCGGGTGGGTTGACGACGTGCACCACCCGCGCGGCGCTCTCGAGCTTGTCGCCGTTGGGCAGGGTGAGGCGGACCTCCACCAGCGTGTCGATCTCCGGCCGCTGCGAGGTCTTCACGAACAGGCCGCCGTTGCTGATGTTGCTCGCGTGCTCTTGCACGAAGTCGAGCTCGCTCTGGAACTCGACGTCGAGCTGAACCTCGTAGCGCTTGGCGCGCCGCTGCGGCGGCGCGTCACTGGGCGGCGGCGGAACGATGATCGCCTTGGATCCGCCGGCGGGCCGCGCCGACGCGATCGCGGTCAGGTGCGCGCGCACCAGCTCGGCCGCCTCCGCCAGGTCCTTCACGCCGCGCGGCCGCGTCAGCCGCTCGGACCGAAACCGGTCGCGCTGCTCCTTGGTCATCTTCCACAGCTCGGTGAACATCGCCCCTTGCGACTCCACCTCGGCCTTCAGGCGGCGAATCAGCGCTTGGGGGAACGGGGTCGCCTCGAGCCGCACCTGGACGTGCGCTTCGGCGGCGGGAAGGCATACCTGCAGCTCGGTGAGCTCGGCGCTCCCCAGCTTCTCCTGGAGCGTCGCCACCCAGCCGGCGGCCGGCCCGGCGTCGCTGCCGGCCGACCAGGTCATCACCACGGTGAACGCGGGTATGCTGCACCTCCGTTGACTGCCCTTCCGGTTCGACTCGGCAACTACGAGATTCTCTCCAAAATCGGCCAGGGCGCCATGGCGGAAGTCTTCAGCGCCCGCGCGGTCACCGGTGCGCGCGCCGGGCAGCGTGTGGCCATCAAGCGCCTGCTTCCCCAGCTCGCCACCGATCCGGTCCAGGTCGAGCGCTTCACCGCCGAGCTCGACCTCGCCAAGTTCCTCAAGCACCCGAACGTCGTCGCGCAGCTGGAGGTCGGCATCGAAGGCGCCGACTACTTCATGGTGATGGAGCTGGTCGAAGGAAGAGACCTCGGCGAGATCCTCCGGCGGTGCCGGCCCAAGGGCATTCGGCTCCCGGTCGACGTCTCGCTCCACGTGATGCGGCAGGTGCTGGACGCGCTCGACGCCGCCCACAAGGCGACCGGCCCGAGCGGCCGGCCGCTGGGCATCGTCCACTCCGATGTCTCGCCGAGCAACGTGCTCATCTCGCGCGAGGGCGACGTGAAGCTGGGCGACTTCGGCGTCGCGCGCGCGCGGCTGATGCCGAGCGTGCCGCTCTCTCAGGTGGGCAAGCTCACCTACGTGTCCCCCGAGCTGCTCGCCGGCCTCATCTCCACCGCCGCCGACCTGTGGGCCGCCAACGTGATGCTCTATGAGCTCTTGACGCTCGAGCGGCCCTTCGACGGCGCCACCCCCGAGGCGCTCGCCGGCGCCATCCGCGCGCGGCGCTTCGTGCCGGTCCACCACCGGGCGAAGGACGTCTCCCGCGAGCTGGCGCTGCTCGTCGAAAGAAACTTCGGCCCGCGCGCCCAGCGCTTCCAGACCGCCGCGCAGTTCAGCAAGGCGCTGCGCTCGCTCTACGACGAACGCGTGGGCACCTCGCTCGCCATCGCCTCGGTGGTGCGCGGCCTCTTCAGCCGCCGCTCTCCTTGAGCCCATACTTCTTGACCAGCCGGTGGGCGTACGTCCGCGCGATGCCCGCGAGCCGCGCCATCTCCGAGATGTTTCGCCCCGACCGCTCGAACAGCGCCTCGAAGTACTCGCGCATGAACGACTCGACGAGCAGCTCCTTCGCCTCTTTGAACGGCAGCTCGGCCAAGTCGGCCGAGGCCCCCGCGCGCTGGGCGGGCGAGAGCTTGGACAGCATCACCTCGCCGCCGTTCACGGCGCGCTCCACCACGTTGCGCAGCTCGCGCACGTTCCCCGGCCACGGGTGCTTGCGCAGCTGCTCGAGCAGCTCGGGCGGGAGCGCGAAGTCCGGTCGGCCCATCTGGGCGAGGAAATGGCGCACGATGACGGGAATGTCCTCGAGCCGCTCGCGCAGCGGCGGCACCCGCACCACCACCACCGCGAGCCGGTAGTACAGGTCGGACCGGAAGCGGCCCGCCTTCACGTCCTCGTCGAGGTCGCGGTGCGTCGCCGCGATGATGCGAACATCGACGGTCGCCTGCTCGTCGCTGCCGACCGGCTTGACCACGCCGGCCTCGAGAAAGCGCAGCAGCTTGGGCTGCAGCTCGAGAGGGAGCTCGCCGATCTCGTCGAGGAAGAGCGTGCCGCCGTTCGCCTGCATCACCGCGCCTTCTCGCTCCTGCGTGGCGCCGGTGAACGAACCTTTGGTGTGGCCGAACAGCTCGCTCTCGACGAGCCCCGGGGCGATCGCGCCGCAGTCGACCACCACGAACGGCTTGTGGGCCCGGGGCGACTGCGCGTGAATGCCGCGCGCGAGCGCCTCCTTGCCGGTGCCGGTCTCGCCCAACACGATGACGGTCGAGTCCGAGCTCGCCACCTGCTTGAGCAGGTGAAACAACGACACCATCTTCGGGCTCACGCCCACCGTGCCGCCGAAGGTCGACAAGGGCTGCTGGTCCTGTGGCTGGGTCCGGTCGACGTAGGTCAGGCGCATCAGCGTGGCGCCGGCCGCGAACGTCTCCTCGCGCTTGACCAGGAACTGGGTGGTCCGGCTGCCCGAGAGGAACGTGCCGTTGCTCGACTGCAGGTCCTTGACCACCGCGCCCTGGGCCGACAGCTCGATGCCCAGGTGCCGGCGCGACACGGTCGGGTCCGACAGCACCAGGTCGGCGCCTTCCTGGCTTCCGACGATGAAGGGACCGCGCACGCGGGCCGACCGACCCAGATCAGGGCCGCTCAAGACCTCGAGGAGGTATTCGTGAGGCTCCCCCGCTGCCAGGGGAACCTGCTCGGATTCTAGGGGTTTGGTGCTCATGGCGGGCTCCCGACAGCATACCGAAGGGTCTTACCGTTGGGCTCGTTCGATGGAGCATAATGTGTCAGCCCCTCGAAGGGCTCCGCCGTGGCACTGACCCCTTACCCCAAGACGGCTGTCAGCGAAGAGCAGGCCATCGAGCAGGACTCCCTCGCGATCAAAGTGGGGGACGTGCTCGAGGGCCAGTGGCGCGTCGAGCGCAAGGTGGGGGAGGGAGGCATGGGCACGGTGGTGCTCGCCCACGACCTGAAGCTGGATCGCAAAGTCGCCATCAAGCTGCTCGCCCGCCACCTGTGCGGCGACGCGAAGGCGGTGGCCCGCTTCGAGCGCGAGGCCCGGCTCACGGCGATGCTCGAGCACCCGAACATCGTCTCGGTCTACGCGGTCGGCCGCTGGGCGAACCGGCCCTTCATGGTGATGAAGTACTTGTCGGGCTTGCCGCTCTCGGCGCGCCTGAAGGAAGGCAAGCCGCCGTTCCCCATGGCGCGCGTCGCCGAGCTGGTCGATCAGCTGTGCGCGGGGTTGGACTTCATCCACGGCCGCGGGCTGGTGCACCGCGACATCAAGCCGAGCAACATCTTCATCGGCCCCGATGGTCACGCCACGCTGCTCGACTTCGGCATCTTGCGCGACCTCAAGTCGGACTCGGTCACCACCGACGGCCTGTTGCTGGGGACCGTCACGCACATGGCGCCGGAGCAGCTCAAGCGAACGAACGGGGTCGACTACCGCGCCGACCTCTACGCCCTGGGCGTGGTGGTGTTCGAGCTGCTCGCTGGGAAGGACCCCTTCTTGGGCGGCACGGACGTCGAGGTCATCCAGCGAAAGCTGAGCCAGGCGCCGCCCGAGCCGCGCGACCACCGCGCGGACGTCAGCCCCGCGCTCAACGCCGTCGTGCGCAAGGCGCTCGCCCATGACCCCGACGAGCGCTACCAGAGCGCCCGGGACTTCCAGCGCGCGTTCGCCGACGCGGTCAACGGCGTCGGCCCGGTCGAAAAGATCGAGCGCCGCACCGCCCCGTTGGTTCTGCCTCCTGTCGAGTCGCGCTCGCCGAGCGGCCCGGGCCGCCGCAAGTGGGTGCTGTTGGGGCTCGCCACGGGCATCGTGCTCGCCGGCGCCCTCGTGGCCTTCGCGCCCTGGGGCTCGGAACCACAGACACTGCCGGCGAGCCCGCCCGTCCCGGCGGCGCCTCAAGCCGCCGACGCGGTCCCCACGCCCGAGCCCGCGGCGGTATCCGCACCCGCACCTGTCGAAGCACCGCCTCCCAAAGCCGTCGCCAAGCCGGTCGCCAGGCCCAAGCCGCGCCCCAAAGCCGCGGCGAAGCCGGTCGCTCCCGTGCCAGCTGTGGCGACCAGCGGTACGCTTCGGGTCGTGACACTGTTCGAAGGCAAGTCGACCTGGGCGCTGGTCTCGTTGAACGGAGATCCCCGCGGCGGCACGCCGGTCTCCCTCGAGGTCCCCAAGGGCACCCACACCGTCCGAATCGAGCGCCCCGGCTTTCAGTCGGTGGAGCGCAAGGTCAAAGTCGCTGGCGGTGAGACGCGGACGGTTCAGATCGAGCTCCGGCCGTGAGACGCGTTCTGCGTTTTCTCTTGCTCTGGGTGTGCTTCGCCACGCCAGCCTGGGCGCAGGACGGCTTGAGCGAGGCGGCGCGGGCGTTCGAGCAGGGCGAGTTCGAAAGAGCGCTCCAGCGGTTGGATCAGCTCAGCGCCGAGGTGAGAGACGACGCCACGCTCTCCCGAGTGCACCTGCTGAGAGGCCGGTGCTTCGCGGCGCTTCAGCGCTTCGACCAAGTGGAAAGCGCCTTCGAGAAGGCGCTGGAGCATGATCCCGAGGCCAAGCTCGACCCGAACGAGGTGTTGCCGACCGTCGTGGCGGTGCTCGACGGTGTGCGCGACAGGCTCAAGGGGGTCGTCGACGTCTCGGTCGACCCGGAGACGCCACTCGAGGTGGTCATCGACGGCCGTCCCGCGGGAACGGCGCCGGTCCGAAGCCCTCTGAGCATCGGGCGGCACCGCATCTCGGCGCGCTCGCCCGACGGCGCGGAGCTCGCCTTCCGAGAGGTGGTGCTTCGGGCGGGCCAGACGGAGCGGGTGGTGTTGGCGCTCCCCACCGCGAAAGAGCCGGAGCGGCCGGTCTCGAGCGCGCCGAGCGCGCCGCTGGAGCTGGGACCGACGGTGGCGCTCCGCGGAATCGTCGACCCGACGGCGGGCGTGGCGTTCGACGTGGGCGCCGGGCTGGGCGGTCGGCACTGGCTCGTCACGGGCCACTTCACGCTCGGCGGCGCGCCCGGCGTCGGGCTGCGCGCGGCGTTGCGCGCCCCGGCGCTCTTGGGACCGGTGGGCGCACACGCGTCGCTCGATGGCGCGATGTTCTTCGCGTCACCGGCCTCGCCGGGCGTCGGCGGCTCGGTCGGGCTGAGCTACCCGTTGGGGAAATGGCTCGGCGTGTTCGTGGAAGGAAGCGGCCTGCGCTTCTTCGACACGGGCCCGTTCAAGCAGACTTACTTTTTGGCCGCCCTGGGGCTCGCGGCCGACTTCCGCTGACCGCTACGGCAAGCGGGGGTGGAGGAACCGCGCCAGCGCGAACAGGTCCTCCCAGTCGAGGTGGTCGAACTCCAACGCCCACCCATCGTTCGTGCGGCGCCGCACCCAGCAGCTCGTCACCACCTCGCGATCCCCCGGCAGCGGCAGCGAGACGGTCACCTGGCTCGAGCTCAGCTCGGGCCCACCGACCAGACGAAGACCCGCCATCGACAGGTCGCGCGCCTTCACCAGAATGGCGCGGCCGTTGAGAAGCACCTTCACCATGATGTTCGCCTCCACCCGGGGGTGAAAGCGTTCGACGGGGCCTCGAAGCTCTGCGCTGGACTCCATGGCAACCTCGCTGGCAACGCGATTGTGGCGACGTGAAGCAGTGTGAATCAGCCTGTCGCTCCCGCAAGTTTTGAGCCGTCTCGAGCTCGGGACGCCTCTTAGCACGAAGGACGGCCCGCGCTGTCCGTACGTCGGGGCGGGGGTTTAGGCACGTGGCTTGAAATGCCCGCCTTCGTTCCCCACGGAGGAGTCCATGAACAACAACCGAATCAACCCGCTGAGCACGGCACCCACCCTCGAGCGCCAGACCCCCAAGCGAGACTTCGGAGACGTGCTGGTCGCCAACGCGGATCTGGCCACGCAGGTGGGTGGCGCGTTCTTGACGAGCTTCGTTCCGGGCTCTGGCGCGGTGAGCGCCGCCGTCTCGGGGGTGAAGGCGCTCGGCGCCGTCGCATCGCAAAGCGCGGTGGTTCGCTCGCCCGGGCCGGCCCCGGTCGCCGGCGCCAAGGGAGATGCCTGGCAGCTGCTCGAAGCACAGGGCCTGCAGACGGAGCACTACCTGAGCCTTCAGAACGAGATGCAGCGCGAGAGCCGTGAGTTCAACACGCTCTCCAACGTGATGAAGGTTCGACACGACTCGGCCAAGGCCGCCATCAACAACATTCGGTAAGCCCCGATGCCCGGTCCTATCGCTGCCATCAGCGGCGCCACCTCGCTCCCCTCGGTCAGGGCGCCCGCTGTGAAATTCGATGAAGTGATGGTGAGGGCTGCGCCGGCCCGTCCCGACAAGTCGTCGGCTCTCCCGGCGGCTCGGGCGGAGCCGTCGGCCCGCCCCAAAGTGGTCGGCGCGGCGATGGTCGACCGAGTGGCGCTGGCGCAGCAGCGGCTCGACCAGGTCCTCAAGCTCGCCCAGTCGGGCAAGAGCTTCACCCCGTCCGAGCTGCTGGGGCTGCAAGCGACGGTCTACCGCGCGAGCCAAGAGCTCGATTTGGCTGGAAAGGTCGTCGAGAAGGCCACCGGCGGCATCAAGCAGATTCTTCAGACACAAATGTGAGGCGAGCGATGGGTCAGAGAGCATGGGTGCTGCTGTTGGCGATGTCGTTGTTCGCTTGCCGAACCGAGATTCAACAGAACCTCGATGAGCGCCAGGCGAACGAGATTCAGTCGGTGCTCACCGAGCGGGGCTTCTCGGCCGAGAAGGTCCTCAAGGCCGGGAAGAAGCCGACCTGGTCGGTTCGAGTCGAGCGCGCGCAGGCCATCGATGCGGTTCGCGTGCTCTCCGAGCTGGGGCTGCCGAAGCCGAAGGCGCCCACCTCGGCCGACCTGTTCGCCTCCGCCAGCTTGGTGCCGACCAGTGGAGAGGAGCAGGGGCGGCAGCTGCTCGCGCTGAGTGGGGATCTGGCCCAGACGCTCGAGTCCATCGATGGTGTGGTCGCGGCGAGGGTTCATGTGGCGCTGCCAGATCGTCGCAAGGGCGCCGAGCCGACGGGCGCCAAGGCCTCCGCGCTCCTCAAGGTGCGGCAGGACGCGGCCGAGCGGCTCGTGGCGAAGCGGAACGAGCTCGCAGGGCTCGTCGCGGGTGCGGTGGAGGGGTTGGCGCCGGACGACGTCACGATCGTCTTCACCGAGGTGGCCGCCCAGGTTCGCGCCGCGCCGCCTGCCCGGGCGGATGGGCCGCTTCGGGTCCTCGCGGGCGTGCTGGCCGCACTCTCGTGCCTGGCCATCGTCGGCGTCACTGTCTTGGTCAAGAAGCAGCGTGCGCCTGAGCGGCCCGCACCTCGCCCCACCGGATTGACTCCTCAACCGCGGAAGGCGGCCTAGCCATGCCACGCGCACAAGCCGAAGCGTTCGCTCTGTGGTGCTGTGCCATCGCGCCTGAGCAGCTCGACGAGCTGGTGTCATGCCTGAGCGTGGAGAGCGAGGCGATGGTGCATGCCTACGGAGTGCGGGTGAAGGGCTGGCCCGCCTCGATGCGCCGCGCGGAGTGGTTCGTTCGGTTCGGGTCGAGCCAAAAAGCTGGGCGAGAGGCCAACGCCTTGCCGCTGCTCCTGAGCCGTCGACTCAAAGAGGCACCGTTTCTCGAGCGAGACCGGAGCATCTCGCGCTCGGGACGAAGGCAGACCCTCGACGGCTAAGTTTCCGAATTTGAAGACGTTCAGGTCTGGCAGGCGCCTTGAAATAGCGGGTGCGCATGACCCGCCTCCTCACCGTACGTGCTCGAAAGCCCTTCATCCCCTGGCGGTGGCCGACCTTCAGCGCCGCGATGCTCCGACTGCAAGGGGCGACACGCCTCAAGCACCTATCGAACGAGGCGCTGAGCGAGTCGTCCCGGGCGTTGAGCGAACGGCTGGGGGCCGAAGTGGAAGCCAGCGCTCGGCTCCTGCCGAACGTCGTTCGCCTGAGCCGCGAAGAGCTTTCGACCTCGGCAGCAGTCGCTGAAATCGACTTGTCGCAGCTCGGCGCTCGCGCCCACCTCGAGGTCGAGCTCCCGCTGCTGGTCGGTGCGATCGAGCACCTGGCGTCGGGGCAAGCGAACGCGGTTCCCGCGACCTGTCTGACGCCGCTGGAGGAAGTCGCGTTTTGCTTCCTCGGTACCCTGGCGCTCGCCCGTCTCCGCAAAGTGGGCGACCTGGACCAGGCCTTTGGGCCCCGCTGGGTCCGCGTGGTGTCGCCCGACGGCACGCTCGCCCACGAAGGGCAGCAACACTTCGTGGTCTCCATCCGCTTGAGCATCGCGGGCTGTGAGGGCTTGGCGCGGCTCTGGTTGCCGGCGAACGCGATCTGCCAGGCCGTCCTCCTCGACGAGCCAAGCCCCACGCGAGGAAGCCTCCCAGAGGTCCTCGCCCACACGCGGCTGCCGCTCTCCGCCCGAATGGGCAGGGCGTCCTTCAGCCAGGTCCATTTCAAGCAGCTCGTGCCCGGGGACGTCGTCCTGTTCGAGGGCCTCGAGCGGCTGGCGGAGGGACTGAGCGGCCCCGGTCGTCTCCTGGCCTCGGGCTTTCAACTGCGAGGTCACTTCAAGTCGAACGGCTTCACCCTTCATCACCTTTCCACCCGAACTCCAGAAGGAGCTGTCATGAACGGTTCACTCGACCCAGCGCGGTCATCCTCGGTCCCTGTCGAAATCGAGGTTCAGCTCTCCCGTAGCTGGGTCTCGCTCTCGGAGCTGAGCGGGCTCGGCCCGGGGGGCGTGCTGCCGCTGCACGTTGGCTCGCACGCTCCGGTTCGGCTCAAGGCCGGCGACCGGACCTTCGCGATTGCGGAGCTGGTCGACATCGATGGCCAAATTGGTGCGCGCATCCTCTCCCTCGAAGAGGTGGCCCCGTGAACCCGCGCAACAAGGTGCTGGCAGCTTCATTGCTCTTGGGCGCGCTCGTCCTCACCGGCGCCTCGGCCCGCTCGGGTGCTCCTTCGTGGCCACTCATCATCGGCTGTCTCGTGGTCGTCGCGGCTTGGTTGGGTTGGACCCGCCTGCGTGCCACGGCCGCAAGCGTCCAGGGCCCGAGATTGAAGATGGAATCCAAGCTGGCGCTGACGCCCCGGGCGGGCATCGCGCTGGTCAGCGTGGAGAGCCGTCGGTACCTCGTGACCTACGGCGAAGGGGGAACTCAGGTGCGTCCGCTGGCGGAGGGATGGTCAACGCCAGAGGGCACCGCCTTTGCACAAGTGCTCGCAGGACCGGGAGGGGCGCAATGAGCCCGATGCTGTTGCTGGCGGCAGGTGCTTCAGGGGCGATGCTCGAGCGGGCCGCGAGCCAGCCCATGTCGATGATGGTGCTGCTGGTCGCGCTGTCGGCCATTCCGTTCGCCGCCCTGATGGTGACCAGCTTCTCGAAGATGGTGGTGGTGTTTTCGCTGCTGCGCTCCGCCATCGGCGCGCAGCAGGCGCCACCGACCAGTGTGCTGACGGGGCTCGCCGCGGTGCTCTCGCTGCACGTGATGGCGCCGGTCATCGAGCGAACGATCGAGGCGACCGAGACGGTGACGATTCAGATGGACTCACCTGGGAGCCTTCTTTCGACCTCCGCGCGGGTCGCCGAGCCCATTCGAGCCTTCCTCCTTCAACATGCAGGCGCCAACGAGCGGCAGCAGCTCGCGGCCTGGGCCCGAGAGCTTCGGCAGGGCCAGCGCACGAAGGAGCTCCGGGACGACGAGATGTCGATCCTCGCTCCTGCCTTCGTGCTCACCGAGCTGAAGGAGGCGTTTCGGCTCGGCTTCGTCATCTTCCTGCCGTTCTTGGTCCTCGACATGGTGGTCGCCAATGTCCTGCTGGCGCTCGGCATGCAGACCCTCTCTCCGACGCAGGTCTCGCTTCCCTTCAAGATTCTTCTCTTCGTCGCGGTCGATGGCTGGCTCCTCATCGCTCGCGGCCTGACCCTCGGGTACGCATAGATGGTCACTGAAACGTTCGTCCTGCTCGCCCGCGAAGCGCTCTGGTTGATGCTGCTCGCGTCGTTGCCCCCGATTGGGGCGAGCATGTTGGTGGGCTTGTTGGTCGGTACCGTTCAGGCGCTGACTCAGATTCAGGAGTCGACG
>CAZEDU010000077.1:0-3423 GCA_964511185.1 uncultured Myxococcaceae bacterium
GGCGATGATGTCGTTGCAGAGCTCAATGCACTCGTCGCAGATGTAGACGGTGGGGCCGGCGATCAGCTTGCGGACTTCGCGCTGAGACTTTCCGCAGAACGAACAGGAAAGATTGACGTGGTGCTCACCCTTCTTCACGCGAGGCCTCCTGCTCCGCACTCACTTCGGCCGCTTGCACAAATGGTACTACAGCACCCCGAACCCCAAAATGAGAAGGCAAGAAGGGCGCACCTACACCAGTCGAAATATAGGTAGTGGTTCGTAACCAGGCCCGCCCTCTTCCGCAGCGGACGGTTTCCCGGTGAACCAAAAGCGGGCTCGTCCCTCGAGGGGCTAACCCTTCTGTTGCAGCAGGCCTTCCATGTCCTCGGCCAACGCCGCGGCGCGTTCAGCGATGGCCTTCGGCACGTCTTTGCTGGCGCTTAGCTCGTGAGCGAGCTTTCGGGCGAGCCCAGCGAGGCGCCTCAAGCCGCTGCCCCGGGTGGCCCCTTCCGGAGCGGGGAAACGCTCGACGAATTCGCGCTTGAGCTCGGAGGCGGGCCGCTCGGGGTTCCAGATCGAATCGCGGATGCTGCGGTACTCCGACGCGGACAGCTGGCCGCGCTCTTCGGCGTTGGCGAGCACCTCGACGACCTCGAAGGCGGGCGCCTGCGTGGCGATGTCTTCGTTCGCGACCGCCTTCGGCTCGTGCTTGGCGAGGAAGGAGAAGCTGCGCGTCAGCTTGAGCGCGGTCTGCTTGCGAATGTGCAGCTCCTTCCAGCAGTACTGCTCGAAGGACTCGAAGCCCCACGTTTGGAACAAGCCCTCGTCGCGAACCTTCACGAGCAGCTTGCCCAAGTCCACCCAAGTCGACTTGAAGCGCCGCGCCGACTGGAGCACGGCGTGGCGGAAGGAACCGGGTTCAATGGCGGACGGCGGGGCGGAGAGCGCTTCGGCGGTGGCGGTCATCAGGCGCGCCGGTATGCCCCCGCTGCCCTGTGGGTTTCAACGTGGAAATGGTGTGGGAAACCTGGGGGGAACCGACGCGCTAGCCTTTGCCGATCTTGAACGAGAGGCTGATGGTGGCGCCGGCGTCCTGCGGGCGGAACGGCCACTTCTGCAGCTCGCGCAAGAAACACTGCGGCAGCGAGCCCGACTTGAACTGCGGGTGGTCCACCCAGACCTTCGAGACGCGGCCGTCGGCCCCGACCGCGAACTCGATCGGAATCTTGGCGGAGAGCCCCGGCTGCCGCTTGGCCTCCTCCACCAGACACGGGAAGAGCGTCTTCTGCTTCGACGACACGACGCGCTGGATCGCCGCTTGGTCGACCTCGCCCATCTGCATGCCGTCCGGGTCCGCGCCGGGATCGGACATCTTGTTGTTGTTGGCCGGACGGCTGCGCGCCGACGCGAGCTGCGTGCGGTCGGGCTTGTCCGGGCGGGCCTCGCCCGAGCCCGAAGGGCGCGCGGGGCTGCCGGTTTGATACTCGAGGAGCTCCTCGGCGCTCTGGCGGCGCGCGAGCCCGATCTTCGGCGGCTCGACCGTGATGTCGGCGTAGGCGACCTCGTCGGGGTCCGTCCACGGCTTGTGAATGACCAGGTAGCGCACGCCCCACGCGACGATGCCGGCGACGGCCACCGCGATGCCCGCCACGATGCCGATGCGGATGTTGCGCTTGAGCCGGCCCCTGGCCTCTTCGTTGCGCGCCTGCGCCTCGACGCGCAGCTTGGCCTCCGCCTTCGCCACGTGGACGCGGAAGAACTCGACCTCGGAGATCTTCTGAAAGCGGCCCGAGCCCAGGCGCGACACCTCGCTCTTGCCGTCGAGCTCGCCGGAGTAGAGCCGTTCGATCACCTGCGCGGCGGGCACCGGGCCCAACACCAACTCTGCCTGTCGGAACAGCCACAGGTCGCCCGAGGTACCAAGGTCGACCCCTAGGTTCTTGCTCGGGCCCATGTGCGCGGCTGTATTGTACCGGTGCTGCGAGACCTCGCAAACGCCCGTCGCACCAGGCCCGATGCTCCCCGCGGGCCTGTCGTCGCGTGGCTGTGGTACCGCGGCACCGCCTTCGCCGGATACCAGCGGCAGCCTGGCCGGCGCACCGTCCAGCAGACGTTCGAAGAGGCGCTCGCGCGCATCGGCTTCCCCGTCGCCACGGTGGCCGCGAGCCGCACCGACCGCGGGGTGCACGCGCGCATGCAGATCTGCGCGTTCCGGGCTCCGCTCGAGCTGGACGTGGCGGCGCTCGCGGCGGATCTCCGACGCGCGCTGCCCGAAGACCTGGGCTTGTGCGCGCTCGAGCGCCCGCCTCGGAGGTTTCACCCCCAATTCCAGGCGACCGGGAAGGAGTACCGGTATCGGCTCTGGCTGTCGGCCGAGCCGGTGCCAGAAGCCTGGCAGGGCTTCGCCTGGTCGACGCGGCAGGAGCCTCGGCTGGAAGGGCGCGCGGTCGACCCGGACGTGCTCGCGCGCGTGCTGCGCTCGTATGAGGGCGAGCACGACTTCGGCGCGTTCCACGAGAGCTCGAGCAAGCGCGGGGCGCGCCGCATCGAAGCGGCGCGGCTGGTGTCGCTCGAGGGCGGCCTGTACGAGGCGCGCTTGGTGGGGAACCGCTTCGCCCGCTACCAAGTCCGCTATTTGGTGGGATCGGCGGTCGCCGCCGCCGCGGGGATCTTGAGCGAGCAGGCCGTCGACGCAGCGCTCGTCCATCAAGTCGCCATGCGCGGGCTCAAGGCCCCGGCGCATGGGTTGGTGCTCTGGCAAGTGCGCTACGACCCGAAGGTCGATCCGTTCGATGAACAGGAGCGCGCGGCCTGTGTCGGCGTGCCGAGCGCGCCCCCGTTCTCGAGCGGCTGATCCGGATCAGTCGACCAGGCGATCTTCGTACTTGTCGATGAGGTCGGTGATCGCTTCGCGCAGGTACTCGCTCTGACGAATGCGCGTCTCGCGAGACAGATCCTTCAGCGCGTCGAGCTTCTCTCGGTTCAACCGGAACACCACCGACGTGAGGCGTGGACTGCCGTTCATGTGCCCTCCTCCCACAGAGGCACACAGCGTCTCATGCTCGAAAGCACCGTCAAAAAATCGGTCACTCGAGCAGGTACGAGCGCAGCTGCAGGCCGATCAGCGCGTCGACGTCGATCCGGAAGGCGTTGCCGTAGCCGAGCTGCGCGGCCGCGGAGGCGAACACCCCGAGGATCGAGGTGAGCTCGTACTGCACGCCGAAGCCAATGCGCGGGCCCAGCCCCCAGGTCGGCCGCGCGAAGGCGATCAGATCCAGATCGAAGAAGGTCTTCCACCGGTCCATGCCGAAGTACGCGCGGTAGCCGGCGATCGCGGCCAGGTCGAGCGTGGGCGTCGCCAAGAGCGAGCGCCCCATCAGCTTGATCTCGTCGCCATCGTGATCGACCGCGAACGTGACCCCGGCGAGGATCGGGAGCGCG
>CAZEDU010000077.1:3447-15514 GCA_964511185.1 uncultured Myxococcaceae bacterium
CTCCCGCGAGGAGCAGCCCCACGGCGCCGCGGTGGTCGTAGCGCTCATCCGCCCAGGCCGGGCCGACGAGGAGCAGGCCGGCGACGACGATGCCGGCGGCCGTGCTTCGAGCCATTCAGCGTCGCCGGCGGAGCAGCGCCGCCAGGGCCGCGATCACCCACAAGGAGGACGCGCCACCACCGACGCTCGCGCAGCCGACTTCACCATCGGCCGGCGCGGCGATCGCGGTGGGGAGCGCGGCCGCTTCATCCGAGGTCAGAGCGTACGAGACCTCGGCCACGTTGCCGGCGAGGTCCTGAACCCGAACCGCCACCCCACCCTGCGCCTCGACGGCCGAGAGCTCGATCGGACGAAGCGCGCCGTAGCCCGACCACGCGCCCTGCCCGACGCGGTACGCGTAGCGGAGCGACTCGGAGGCGGTGACCACGTCGTGCGCGACCACCGCCAGGCGGTTCTCGGCGCGGTTCGGCTGGAGCGACACGCGCGGCGCTTCCCAGTCGAGCGGGAAGGTGACCGCCGTCGGCGCCGAGATCGCCTCTGGCGCGCTGGCCGGGCGCGCGCGCACCTCGATGCGGTGGGTGCCTTGCAGCAGGAAGGCCGGATGCGAAATCTCGAGCAGCCCGTCCGCCCGGGCGCTCTCGAACGCGCTCCACAGGCCGCCGTCGATTCGGTACGCGACCTCGAGGGGCCCCTTCGCGCCCGGCGACTCGACGCGCAGCACCGCCGTCGGCCAGCGCGGATCATCGAGCGACGTCATCTGCTCGGGCGGCGGGACGACCGCGCTCTGCAGCGACGCGAAGACCGGCGCGCCCGCCGTCGAGCAGGCCGTGTTCGCCGGCACCAGCGAGGCGTAGAGCCCCAGGTGGTTGTAGTCGGGCGTTCCCGAGATCGCGCCCAGCCCCTTGGCCTCATAGACCTTGAGCTTGAAGCCCCCGACCTCCGGCAACACGAACGGCGCCAGCGCGCTGGCCAGGAAGCTGTCCGCCGTCGTGAGGATGGTCGGGATGAGCCCCGCGACCGCCTGGGTGTCTTCGTCGGCGAGGATCTCCGCGTTCTCCACGCGGATGTTGGTGACGATGTTCTTCAGCTCACCGATGGCCGGCTGGACCTTGCCGCAGCCTTCGAACACCAACGAGAGCGGCAGCGCCACGTCGGCGGTGAGCGACATCAAGCGCACGTACCGATCGTCGATCAGCGCGTAGATGTCGAACGTCAGCTCCGGCATGTTCAGGTGCAGGAGCGGCTCGATGGGGCGCTTGGTTTGCGGGTCGAACGTGCCCTTGCCCACGCGCGCGACCGGCGGCTTGCCCGGGCGCAGCGCCACGAGCATCGGCGCATCCTTCCCGTCGCGCTTGGCGAGCTTGCCGAGCGACGGCAGGAACGTGCCGAACAGCCCCGTGTTCAAGTAGCCGATCTGGGTGCCCGTGATGTTCGCGCACAGCGCGCCCGACTGCTGAGCGTGGTGCAGCGCCGAGCTCAGGAACGGCTGCGAGATGCTCAAGGCCACGTGGTACTGCGTGCCCGGCGTGACCTCGCCGTCGAAGTTCGGGGCCGGCACCGCCGTCAGCGCGGGCGCCGGCGCGGGCGTCACGCACTCGGCGACCGTCGGCGCTTGCAGGCCGCCGCGCATGCCCAGGTTGATGCCCTGATCGATGCTGAAGTTGCCGCCCGCCCCCATCGACAGGTCGAGGAGCGCCGTCTCGGGCACGCCGAAGCTGCTCAAGAACGCCGCCGGGGCGAGCCGCCCTTCGACGCCCAGCAGCCGCGGCACGCACTTGTTGGTGCCGGTGTCCATGCAGAGGCCGTCCGTGCAGGTGCTCTGCGCGCCGGCGCCCGAAGGACACGGCGGCTGCCCCTGCCCGCAGGTCTGGCAGGACTGCTTGGCGATGGCGTCCTTCATCGACTTCTCGATGGTGGGCGCCATGGTCTGCAGCAACAGCTCCTTCACGAAGCCGACGTTGGCGACCGTGCAATAGCCGCCGCCGCAGGTGTTCTCGCCGGCGATGGCGATGTCGTCGGGGTCGAGGCAGTGGGGCCTGGCGGGCGCGCCGCTGCTGCCGCAGATCTGCGTGCCCTGCAGCGAGGTGAGCTCGAAGGCCAGCAGCTGATCCCACCGCGAGGCGATGGTGAACTTCGCCGCCGCCCGAATGCCGTTGACGAGGGCCCCCGCGCCGCCGCCGCGGGCCGAGCTGAAGTTCACGCTGCACTTGAGCGGCGAGAGGAAGACGCACGCGCCGTGCGAGCGATCCGCGGTGTCGAAAAAGATGTGGCCGGTCTCGATCGACAAGCTCATCGCCAGCTCGAGCGCGTCGGGCGAGCGCGGGGTGAGCTGCACCGAGTTGATCTTCACCTGCACGTTGGCCGGCACGTCGCCGGCGCACTTGCCGTCCATGCGGCCGCACGACTCCTCGGTGCAGTTGGCCGCGCCTTGGTCCGCGAGCACGATGTTGCCCAGCACCTGCACGTTCATGGGCGCGCAGGCCACCGGCACCTGCAGCACGCCGCCCGGCGCGAAGCTCTCGAGCAGCGGCTGGACGTTCTGGTTCAGGTACGTGATGCCGTTGGGCGAGATGCGGACCGCGACGGCCGAGTTGGTCTTCGGACCGCTGTACCGACCGTTGTTCGGGAACGGCTGCATGCCGCCGCAGCCCTGGCTTCCGCCGGCGCAGGAGAGGCCCAAAGCGAGCACGCCAACGAGCGCGTGGTGGGGTGACAGTCGGGGCATGGGAAAGCGGCCTCCTGCGGCCTTTGTCGGTGAGGGTGCGACCGGATACTACGGTTGTCGCCCCTCTGGAAACAAAGGTTGTCGGCGTCGCCGTGAAGCGCTGCGTCAGAGTCCTGACGTGGGCCTTGGACCGCTATCGCAGGACAGGAAGCGGGTGGCTGTCGGGCGGCTTGCCGTCGGACGGCTGCGCGATGCCGGCGGCCTCGTTCATGCGGCCCGATCGGAAGGGCTCGAGATCGAGCGCCACGAAGGCGAACCCCCGGTTGCGCAGGGCGCGGTTGACGGCGGCGCGCAGCTCCGGGTCGGAGAAGCGCGCGTACTCTTCGCCCGCGACCTCGAGGCGGGCGATGTCGCCGTGGTAGCGCACGCGGAACTGGCGAAGGCCCAGGGCGCGGAGATCGCCCTCGGCGGTGCCGATCTGGGTGAGCCGCTCCTGGGTGACCGAGGTGCCGTACGGGATGCGCGACGCCAGGCAGGCCATCTGCGGCTTGTCCCACGTCGGGAGGCCGAACCGATGAGACCAAGCGCGAATCTCGTTCTTGGTGAGCCCCGCCTCGGCGAGCGGTGAGCGCACCTGATGCTCGCGCGCCGCCTGGTGGCCCGGCCGGTGATCCTTCTTGTCGTCGGCGTTGAAGCCGTCGAGCACCGCGCCGAGGCTCAGCTCGACGCGCTTCTGCTCGCACAGCGTGTAGAGCTCGGTCTTGCAGTAGTAGCAGCGGTTGGTCGGGTTCGAGGCGTAGCGCGGATCCGACAGCTCGTTGGAGCTGGTCTCCACGTGCCGCGCGCCGATGCGTTGAGCGAGCTCGCGCGCTTCCTTCGCTTCGTCGGGCGCGACCGAGGCGGAGATCGCCGTCAGCGCCACCGCGCGATCGCCGAGCACCTCACGCGCGACGTGCAAGACGAAGGTCGAGTCGACCCCGCCCGAAAAAGCAACGAGCGCCGATTCGAGGGTTCGAATCGACGCCCGCATCGCGTCCAACTTGCCGCTCGACTGCTGACAGAGCGCTTCGATCTGTGAAGGAGGAAGCATGAAGCCGTTTCTACCAGAAACGACTTTTAGCGTCCCTTTCGCTTGCTGCCGGCGGCCACACGCGCGCTCCGGGCAGCGGGCCGCGCCTGACGCGCACCTTTTGCGGGTGCCTTGCTCGAGCGCGCCTTCCGCGGCGGCGGGTTGGCCTTCATCTTCTTACCCGTGATGACCTTGAGCTCCTCGGCGGTCACGTACGAGAGGTCGAGCAGCGCCTGGAAGATCTTCCGGGCGCCCTCTTCCACCGGCTCGAGGTGCGAGTGGAGCGTGACCTCCGGCGAGTGCGGCGGCTCGTACGGCTCGGTGATGCCGATGAAGTTGGGGATCTCGCCCGCGAGCGCCTTCTTGTAGCGGCCGGTGCTGTCGCGCTGGATGAGCTTGTCGGTCGGGCAGTCGACGTAGACCTCGAGGTAGCGACCGATGAGGCGGCGGTTCTCCTCACGCGGCGCCTTGTACGGGCTCGTCGCGGCCACCAGCACGGCGACGTTGTTGCGGGAGAGCAGGTTCGCCACGAACCCCATGCGGCGGATGACCATCGACCGTTCGTCCTTGGTCTCGGTCTCGACGGCCCAGAGGTGGTCGGCGACGTCCTCTTCATTGAGGATCTCGACCTGGCGCCCGACCTGGCGAAGACGCGCGGCGATGTAGTTCGCCATGGTCGTCTTGCCGGTGCCGAGCATGCCGGTCAGCCAAAGAGTAAAGCCAGTATTTTGAGCCATTTAGGTGGACTCCCCGGTCGTTAAGGGCCGAAAAGGACGCCGCCTTATAGACGAACGCGGTCTCCTTGACAAACCAGTCCAGGAAACGGGTGGCGCCGTGTTCGGTGGTCGTCAGCCCATGGGGCGTCAGGCCGAGCGCTTCAATGGCACCAGGCGCTCGGTGAAGTCGTTTTTCTCCCAGCGGAAGGCCTTGGCCGCGGTGGCCTTCCCCTGGTCGACGGCGACCACCAGGTACTCCACGCCCGGCAGGAGCGGCTCGCCGTCGGGAGCGGCCATGGCGCGGTCCTCGGCCGAGAAGTAAGCGCCGACGTCGCAGTGGCTGTGGAAGATGGCGCTGACCGCCTCGCCCAGGGCGTCGGCCTCTTGGCTCACGCCCAGCCACTCCTTGGGGTCGAAGGAATAGGCCGTGCGTGCGGTGCGCGGGAACTGCTCAGGGGCCACGGCGTGGTACCGGTCGTACGCGTTCTGCATCGGGCGAACGCGGTGGCCGTTCGGGCCCTTCAGGACGACCCCGCAGCCTTCGTTCGGGTAGGCCGCTTCCAGGTGGGCGAGCACGGGCGTCAAATCGTCGGGGAGGCTCATGTGGATTTCCTCGGCGGCGGCGGCTCGAAGTATCGGTCGGCCCGGTCGCAGAAGATCGTGACGATGACGCCCTTCTCTTTGCGCGCGCGCAGCCGGCGCGCGATGGCGAGCGCGCCGGCCATCGCCGCGCCGGACGAGTGGCCCACCAGGATGCCGCGGGCGGCGAGCTGCTCGGTGACGTCCCATCCCTCGTCGGTCGAGATGGCGAGCGTCTCGTCGAAGCCGTTCGGGTCGTAGATGGCCGGGACGATGGACGACGCGATGTGCTTGAGGCCCTCGAGGCCGTGCATCGGCTCGAGCGGCTCGACCGCGATGATCTGGACGTCGGGGTTGAGCTCGCGCAGCCGGCGGCCGGTGCCCATGACCGTGCCGCTCGTGCCAAGCCCCGCCACGAAGTGCGTCACCCTGCCCTTCGTCTGCTCCCAGATCTCCGGCGCGGTGGTCAGGTAGTGGGCGCGCGGGTTCGAGGGGTTCGAGTACTGGTCCGGGTAGAAGTACTGATCCGGCGAGCGCTCGACCAGCTCGCGGACCTTGCGGATGGCGCCGTCCGAGCCGTCCATCGGATCGGAGTAGATGATCTCCGCGCCGAACGTGGTCGTGATGCGCTTGCGCGCGGCGCTCACGTTGGAGGGCATCACCAGCGCGACTTTGTAGCCGAGCGCGGGGCCGAGCCAGCTGTAGGCGATGCCGGTGTTGCCGCTCGTCGAGTCGATGAGCGTCTGACCGGGGCGCAGCCGCCCGCTCGCCTGCGCGTCGCGGAGCATCTGCAGCACCGGCCGATCCTTCACGCTCCCGCCCGGGTTGAAGAACTCGAGCTTCGCGTAGAGCTCGACCTCGCCCAGCGGCTCGCCCAGGCCATCGAGGCGCAAGAGCGGCGTGTTGCCCACGAGCTGGTCGATGGTGCGGAGCGCGCGCATTGGGTTAGTCCGCGTGCGAAGCGCAACGGGTGATCGGCGCTGGATCGATGAGCGCCGGCGGGCGGAGCCGATACGCGCGCACGTCTTGAAGCGCGCCGAGGAGCACCCGCTGCGCGACGAGCGCCGCGGTGCTGCCGACGAAGAGCGCGAACGGCTCGGCCACGTTCGAGAGCCCTCCGACGGACTCGCGAAAGCAGTCGGCGCAGGCGTCGGGCGCTCGAACGACGAGGCGCGCTTCGTCGCCGGCGCCTCCCCACGCGAGCCAGGGCCCCGTCCCGTGCCAGGCCGTCGAGGCGGGGCCCAGGGCAATGGTTGGCGCTTCAGGATCAGGGGACAGTCCCCGTTGGGGACTGTCCCCAAGCGTTTGGCAGCCGGAGGCCTCCAGGAAGTCGGCGGCCGTGGCACCCACGGGGCCCGCGTCGCACACGAGGACTTTCGCGTCGAGCAGGCGCCGCTGACCGGCGCCGCCCACTTCCTTCAGGAGGATCTGCCGGGAGTAGCGAAGGATCTGCTCCTCGCTGAGCGCGGCCGCCATCGCCTCAGGCACCGCCCGCGATCGCCGGGATGATGCTGATGCGATCGCCCTCCGCCACCGGCGTCTCCAACGCGCTCAAGAAGCGGATGTCCTCGTCGTTGTGGAAGATGTTCACGTAGCGCTTCACCCCGCCCTTGTCGTCGAACAGGCGGGCGCCGATGCCCGGGTACGCCTTCTCCAGGTTTCGCAACACCTCGCCGACCGTCGCGCCCGCGGACGTCACCTCGTCCTTGTTCTGGGTGTAGCTGCGCAGCGGCGTTGGAATTCGAACCACGGGCATCGTCACGGCTCCTTGGAAGGCAGGGTGGAAAGCGCGGCCTTGCGAATCAAGACTCGGGTCAGCTCACCGTCTTCGGCGACGAGAAGCACTTCGTGTCCTTCTTCTCGCGCGCTCCGGGGAATGTTTTTGCGTGCCTCGGGGCCGCGAAGCAAGACTTCCAGCACGCTGCCGGGCGACATCGCCTCGAGGCGCAGCTTGGTGCGCACGTAGGTCATTGGGCAGACCTCGCGGGTGACGTCGAGCGGGGCGCAGGTCGGGCAGTCGGGCGCCGGCCGGATCCGAACGGTCCGCCCCGAGAGCTTGAGCCCGTCGATGACGTGAAGCTCCCCCGGCCTTCCTGCGCAGGCGAGCTGGGCCTGGAGCGCTCCGACCATGCCCGCAACGGAGCCCATCACCCCGGCCTGCGCGCAGCTGGGCGCGCCTTGGGCGGCGGACTCCTCGAACAAGCAGCGAAGGCACGGGCCGCCCCGCTCGATGCGCATCGCCTGGCCGGCCCAGCGCAGGACGCCGCCGTAGATGAGGGGGATGCCCGTTCGAACCGCCGCGTCTGACATCAGGAGCTTGGTGGCGGGCGCGTCGGTGCCGTCGATGACCACCTCGTGCGCATGAAAGAGCGCGTCGGCGTTCGCGGCGTCGAGCCGCCTCAGGTGCGTCTCGACGACCAGGCTCGAGAAGAGCGCGCGCAGCCGCTCGGCCGCGCTCTCGACTTTGGGGCGCCCGAGGTCCTCGGCGCGGTGCAGGAGCTGCCGGTGAAGATTGGTCAGCTCCACCCGATCCGGATCGATGAGCGTCAGCCGCCGCACGCCGCTCCGGGCGAGGCCGAGCGCCGCCGGGCACCCCAACCCTCCCATCCCGACGATGAGCGCGCTCCGAGGCGCGTTCATGGCGCCTGCTCCGCGACCGAGAAGGAGCGCTCCCCCGTGTCGGGGATCCAAGCGACCACCCAGCCTGTCTCCTCGCCCCGCCCGTCGAGCGCCGCCTTCACCGCCGCCGCGCCCGCGGGCCCCACCAGGATTCCCTCCTCGCGCGCCAGCCGGCCGCGCATCGCCCACGCGTCGGCGTTCGACACGACGACCGTCCGCTGCGCCGAGCCCGCCCCAGGCAGCGCGTCCACCGCCCCCACGCCCCTCCAGCCCTCGGCAGGCGGGCGAACCACGGTGGTGGTGAACGTGGGCGCGGAGGCTTCCGCGACGCCGGCCATCGGCTCGGGGAACACGACCCTCCGGAGCGGCTCCCCGCGCAGCTGCTCCATCAGCTCGCCCACCGCATCCGCGCGGTGCAGCGCGACGAGCGCCTCGGCGTCGAGCGCGTCGATGCAGTACGAGCGGCCGACCGTGCCCGCGATCTGCCGTGCGCGCGCCACGAGCGCGTCCCGGCCCCCCTGGCCGTTGACCCGCTCCAGCTTGGCGCCGTACGCCGCGAGCAGCGCCTGGCGCTCCCACGACGCCGACTCCGGCAGCACCGCCACGAAGGCGAGGCCCTCCTGCCGGCAGCGCAGCGCGAGCCCGAACGACGCGTCGCCCACCCCCAGGTCGATGACCGTGGTCCCCTTCTCGAGCCGCCCTTCCTGGCGCGCCTTCGCCCAAAGCCAGCGGGCGGTGCGGTCGCCCCACGTCCCGTTGGGAGAGAACGACTCGAGCTTCACCGCCAGCCGGGTGTGGGGGCTCGGGTGCAGCCGGTGGAGCGCCACGAGCGGAGTCGAGCCAGTCGCGTCGAGGAGGTCGTCGATGGGTGCGGGGGCAGACATGACGGCGCTCGGTACATACCACGCCGATCATTGGCATGATGGCGCGGTGCTTCGACGAAGCCTTCTCTGGCTGCTCCTGGTGGGGCTCGCAGGTTGCCCGCGCTCCCGGCCCACGTCCCCCGATGCAGGGGGGTCGGAGGCCGCTTGCGTGGACGCGTGGCTCGAAGGCCGCGGCCTCGATCCGTTCGGCGCGCCGCAAGGCACCGTCTACGCCGGCGGCACGCCGCTGATGAACGAGGCGACCGGCGAGCTGGCGGATCGGCTGGAGTACGTCTACGCCCGCCATCCCGAGGCGCGGGCGGCTTGCCACCGCTGATGCCAGGGGCCGATGGGCTCACGTAGAATGAGCCCGTGACCGAGCCCGCCATCGCCGTGGATCCCGCCGTGCCCGATCGCCGGGCGCGCGTGCGCGAGGTGCTCGATCGCCGCGGCCTCAACCCGAACGTGTCGGCCGAGCAGGCGTCGGCGTCCTGGCAGCAGGAGCGCTTCGTCGCGCGGGCCCGCGCGCTCTTCTACGCGCGGATGATGTTCCTGACGCTCGGGCTGTTCATCCTGTGGGTGCCGGCCTGGGCGCACTACTTCGGCTTCCGGGGCGTCGCGCCGCTCGCCGGGTACCTGACCATGCTGCTCTACAGCGTGGCGAACTACATGGTGATCGATCACCCCAAGGCGGGCCGCTGGGTGACGTACATCACCTTGTGCTTTGACCTGGTGATCATGGTCGTGCTGGTGGCGAGCCCCGCGGTCGGCGGCCTGCAGAGCCCGCTGCTCGCGACCCAGCTGCTCTTCACCACGCTGTTCGCCATCCTCTTCCCCAAGCCGCTGGCGATCCTCCCGCCGCTGCTCGCGCTGCCGATCACCACCCGGCTCGATCAGATCCTCAATCGAATGCCGTCGACCATCGAGCTGCTCACGCTGCTTTGGTACACGGCGCTCAACTTCATTATCATCTACGTCATCGTCTATCTGAACGAGCGCGAGGTCAGCGCGCACCGCGAGGTCGTCGCGCTCCAGGGCGACCTGAAGGAGCTCGCGGTGGTCGAGGAGCGAAACCGGCTGGCGCGGGAGATTCACGACGGCCTGGGCGCCTCTCTCTCGTCGCTCATCATCCAGTCCGAATACCTGATGCAGATCGCCAAGGACGAGGCGCTGCAGCGTGAAATCAAGGAGTTGAAGGCCTCCGCAGAGGAGTCGATTGAGGAGCTGCGGCGCAGTCTGCGCATGATGCGCGAGGACTTCGATCTCGCCTCCGGCCTCGAGGAGTACGTGAAGACGTTTCGCGAGCGCACGCAGCTCGACGCCACGTTCGCCGCCAGCGGGCTGGCGTGCCGGCTGCCGCCCGACGCGCAGCTCACGCTGTTCCGGGTGCTGCAGGAGTGCCTGACCAACGTGGCCAAGCACGCCCACGCCAAGAGCGCGCAGGTGCAGCTCCAGTTCTCGCAGGACCGCGTGCACCTGTTGGTCCGAGACGACGGCCAGGGGTTCGACGCCAAGGCCAACCGACGCGGGCACTACGGGCTCATCAACATGCAGGAGCGGGCCGCGAAGCTGGGGGGCGAGGTGATCATCGACTCCAGCGCGGGCGGCGGCACGCAGATCAGCTTCTCTTTGCCGGTGTCGAGCTAGGAACTCGCCATGGACAGCCCCTCCGACCCCACCGCGGCCGCCCCCATTCGCGTCTTCGTCGTCGAAGACCAGACGAAGATCTTGAAGAACCAGCTCAAGCTGCTCGAGAGCAGCCGCGAGGTGGAGATCGTCGGCACGGCCCTCTCGGGCGAGACCGCGCTCGAGGAGGTGCCGAAGGCGCGCCCCGACGTGGTGCTGCTCGACCTGGGGCTGCCGCGCATCAGCGGCATCGAGGTGACCAAGCAGCTCAAGGCCACGCACCCGAGCATCGAGATCCTGATCTTCACCATCTTCGACGAGGAAGACAAAGTGCTCGAGGCGGTGAAGGCGGGCGCGTCGGGGTACCTGCTCAAGGGAGCGACCGCGGACAAGATCATCGAGGCGCTCAAAGAGGTGAAGGCCGGCGGGACGGTGATTCAGCCGAACCTGGCGCGACGCCTGCTCAAGCACTTCCGGATCGACGAGCCTCCGAGCGCCGCGCCCGCCGCAGAGCCCGCCGCCGCGGAGGAGCCGGCGGTGCGTCCGCTGTCCGAGCGCGAGCAAGAGATCCTTCAGCTCATCGCCAAGGGCGTCTCGAACAACGAGGCCGCCAAGCTGCTCAACCTGTCGAAGGCGACGATTCGCACGCACCTCGAGCACATCTACCGAAAGCTCGAGGTGACCAACCGCGTCGAGGCGGTGACCGAGGGCATCCGCAAGGGGCTCATCTCGGTTTAAAAGAACGTGGCGGGCCTTACGACCCGCCACGCTCACGTCCCACACGCCGCCCTTAGAACGTCGCGCCCAGGTTGATGGTGCCCTGGTAGCGGCCGCCGCCGATGGTGTCGATGCCGGCCACCTCATCCGGGGTCGTCACGCCGGTGGCGAACTCGTTGTCGAACAGCACGTTGTAGCCAACGCGCGCGTCCGCGGTGAAGTTCCCCACGTGCGTCCGCAGGCCGATGCCGAGCGGCACGTGGCCCGAGGTGTCGTCCTGGAACCCGGTGGCCTCCGCCGCGCCGCGGACCGAGTACCGATCGAGGCCGATACCGCCCATGATGTACGGCTGGACCGGCGTAGCGCTCAGGCCGATGGTCGCGAGCGCCTCACCCCCGTTGCGCACGACGTCGGCGCCGCTCGCCGCGCCCGGCCCGGCGAAGAAGCCGTCGCCGCGGCCCTGGTCGATCTCGTTCACCGCGCCCGTGTAGCCCAGCTCGATGCCGAGCACGCGGGTCGGTTTCAACGCCGCGCGCGCGCCCCACATCGGACCCGGGTTCAGCTGCGGAGCCAGATCGCCGGTGTAACCTTCGACACCGCCGCCGAGCATCACGCCGACGCCCCTCATCTCAGCGCCCCTGCGCTCTTCCTGGCGCTCCTCTTCGACCGCCACGAAGTCGTTGTCCGGAACCGGCGCCGGCGCGGGGCTGATCTGGTTCACGTTGACTTCCGTGCTCCCCATGTCATCGGTCGCCATGTCGTCGGTCTGCATGTCCGTCTCGACGTCGACCTCCATTGGCGGTGTGTCCGCGTCTTGTGCCAGCGCGGGCATCGTGAAGAGCCCGAGCGCTACAGCAGCTCCTAAAAATTTCCTCATGTGGTTCTCCTCTTCTTAGTCGACCCAGTGGGACGTTCTGTCCTCGAGCGAAAACGTTGGGCCGACCTCGGGACCGCGCAAGCCAGCGAGGGCTCACCGGAGCAGGCGGCCGAAGAGGCCGTCGATCGGCTCGCTACCGACAGAGACCCAAGATGGCGTCGGCTTGCGTGCGGATGGATTGGCAGCTGCGCCCCGAAGGGCAGCCGCCCGTCGCGCAGGGGACACCCGCGTCGAGGCAGCCCAAGTCGCAGGGCGCTTCACACCAGGTCGGGGAAGACGGGTCCGCGCGCGGGCCGCAGACCGGGCTTTGATTCACGTCACCCCGGCCGCCGGCGG
>CAZEDU010000077.1:15524-24301 GCA_964511185.1 uncultured Myxococcaceae bacterium
GGTCTTCGACCGCGCGGGCGCGCCGATCGGAAATCGCGCCGCGCAGCGGATCGATGTCGACGCAGCGCTCGTTCGCAGGCGCGGCGCCCGGCCGCAGCGGGACGCAGACGCCCGCCTGCCCGGTGCCCAGGTAGGCCGTACCATCTGGCGGCGTGGGGACGCACGAGAAGCCCGCCGCGCAGCTGCCGGCGTCGAAGGCGTCGCAGACGCTCGCGCACACGCCGATGACCGGCGACGCGGTCTGCTGCCGGTACAGGTCGACGCAGACCTGATCGGCCTGGCAGCCGATGGAGGCGTCGGGGACGCCGATCGCCGCGTTGCATGCGGGCAGACAGACGCCTTGCGACGTCGAGAACGGGAAGCAGTGGAGGCCGGTGGCGCAGTCGAGCGACGGCTGTCCGCGCAGCTGCCGCGGCTGGCACGGCTGCCCCACCCCAGCGTCTCCCGCCTGGATGCATTGGCTCAGCGCGATGCGCCCCGTCGCGGGAGACAGGAAGGCCTGGGAGCAGTTGCCGGTGGGCGTGGGCTCGTTGCCGAACAGGCACGCGCTCGGCGGAGACACCTCGAGGACCGCCCCGCCCGCGATGGGCTGCGTGCAGATCCCCGAGTTGTAGAAGCCGCGCGGCAGGCAGACGCCGAAGGTCCCCTCGCAGATCTCGTCGGCGTGGCAGTCGTTGGTGGTCTGGCAGGTCTGGAAGCACATCGCGTTCTCTTCGCCGAGGAAGGCCTCGTCGGCGAGGCAATGCAGCCCGCTCGCACATGGCGAGCAGGCGCCGGGCGCGCAGCGCTTGGTGCGGCACGACTGGTAGCGGCCCGGCGCGACGCACTCGCCGCCCGCGTCGGTGGTCACGTTGTACAGGCCGTTGCAGCGCTTGCCCTGCAGCGCGCAGCTGTCGGCCATGGTCGCGGTCCCGGGAACGCACGAGCACCGGCCGGCGATGCAGGCCGACTGGCCGCGCTCGCAGGCCACGCGGTTGCAGGTGGCGATCACCGGCATGCACCGGAAGCTCCCCGCGTCGACGCGGGTGCAGACCTCGTCGAGGCCGCAGGTGGCGCCCTTGCAGCCGCTCACGCAGACCTGCCGATCGACGTCGCAGATCTCGTTGTCGGCGCACAGGCCCGCGCAGTCGACGAGCGCGCGGGTGCTCGGGCCGGCGTCAGGCGCTTCGGTGGTGGGCGGCGGCTGTGAGGGGCACGCCGACAGAAAGGCCGCCGCCCCGATGAGGGCGACGAGTCTGGGGGCCATGGCCGAACAGTAGCAGGCGCGGGGCTTGGCGCCTAAAAGCTCGCGGTCACGCCGCCATGGATGCTGGTGTAGCTCTCTTCGGCCACACCGCCGCACTGCGTGTCGTTGCAGACCTTCCACTTCTGCCCGGCCCCGAAGTAGCGGTCTTGGTACCGGTTCCAGCGGACCTTGGTGGTCACGCCCAGCGGGCCCCACAGGTCCGGCAGCGTGAAGCCGCCCTCGATGCCGAGCCCCTGGCCGGTGGCGCCCTTGTTGCCCTCGGTGTTCGGATCGCCGTAAGCGACGATCTCGTCCGGCCCCGGGCGCGGGTTGACGAAGTAGAGCGCCGACAGGTCGAAGCGAATGAAGCTCGCGAGCGGAATCGCCGCGTCCAGCCCGATCGCCGGGAACGAGCGGTGCGAGCCCAGGAGCGGCGCGCCCGCCGACGGGTCGACGTCGAAGTTGCGCGAGAGCAAGCCGCCCCGCAGGCCGGCGAACCCGATGAGCGGCGTCGAGCCGAAGCTGAAGTAGTACCGGTAGGTCGCCATCACCTGGTACCCCTCGTCGATCGAGATCACGTCGCGCTGCGGCGTCTCTCCCGAGATGGTCTCCACCTTCACCACGGTGTGCGAGAAGCCGCGGCTGTAGTTGCCGACCACGCCGAGCCCGCGGAGGAACGAGGTCCGCATCCCCGCCAGCGGGAACAGCTCGCCGGCCACCTGAAAGCCCCAGTACGGCGCGCTCGGCGTGAACGACAGGTACTCGCCTTGAGGGCGCGTCGAGGGGTCCGCGATGCGATCGAACTCGGCGCAGGAGCTGACCCCGGGCCGAGAGCAGTAGCTGCGGAAGGTCGAGGCCGCGGTCACCAGCACCGTCGCGTACTTCGGCCCGACCACGACGCGCTTCTTCGTCTCGGCTTCCAGGTCTTCGTCGCGCATCGTCTCGACGGGCGGCGGAGCGATCTCGGTGTGGGCCTCCGCCATCTCCTCGCGGCGGCGGCGCTCCCGTTCGGCGTCGGACAGCTTCTGCGTCTGCTCGCCCGGGTCGACCGTGGGCAGCGACGTCGGCGCGTCGGGCTTCACCTCGGGCGGAGGGACCGGCGCCTCCGCGACCGGAGGCACAGGTGTGGGCGTCGGCGTCGGTTGCTCGGGCACCTCCTCCTCGCTCTCCTCGCCGTCGCTGCTCGGGGGCGTCTGGGCGCCTTGCGCGGCGGCGGCGGCGATCGCCTTGGCGAGCTTCCGCGCGTGGTCGGCCGAGATGAGGCCGCGCTTCACCGGCAGGTCCTTCGACCAGATCTCCTTCCCGTCAGGGCCCAGAATGCGGACGAAGAAGCTCGAGCCGACCGCGCCGTCGACCGCGGCGTCGAGCCGGAGCGTCCTGGAGACCTTCGCCACACCGGAGGGGCGCATGGCGGCGGCGCCGCGCACCTTCCGCTTCGTGGCCGCGGCCTTGTACTCCTTGAGCGAGACGACCTGGACGACCTTGGCCCGCTTGAGCGCGTTCTCGATTTGAGCCCGCAGGCGCCCGCGCTTGTCCCCGCTGAGCTCCAACACCACCACCCGCTGTGCGTGCGCGGCCTGCCCCATCAGCAACAAGCCGAGGGCGAAGGCGGCCCATGCTGTGCGTGTCCTCAAGTGCGCTGTCTCCCGTCTCCCTGCAACACCGACTCTCCCTCGGTCATCCGTTGAAAATCCAATTTTCGCTTAAGCCCGCTGGACTGGCCACCCCCGCTGGAACGCGGCCTGCACCAAGGCATTGTCCTCGCCGGGGGGAGCGATGACGAGCGCCCGTTCGGCGTAGGCGAGCATCGGCAAGTCGAGCTCGCCGTTGCCGATCGCGAGCACCGGCCGCACGCCCCGCGCCTGAAGCTGCGCCACCTTGCCTTCGCCGCACGGCACCGGCCGCGCGATCCGCCGGGTCAGCTTGCCGCCGTCGAGCGCGCAGTCGACGGCGATCACCCGCTCGCGCGGCACGCCGAGCGCGGCGGCGCCGGCGGCGACGATCCACACCGGGCTGGCCGAGACGATCCACGGCGCATAGCCGGCGCGCCCGAAGGCGGCGAGCAAGGCCGAGGCGAAGGCGAAGACGCGGCCCCGGAAGCGGCGGGCGAAGAAGTCGGCGCACAGCAGCTCCAGCTCGGCGGCGGGCCAGCCCTCCATCACTTCGACCGAGAACGCGTACGCGTCCGCGGGGTCCACCTGCACGCGGCGCTCGTACTCTTCGTACAGGCCGCGCGGGTCGGGGCGCATGGGCAACCGGCGCTCGGCGCTCAAGTAGCGCAGCAGCTCTTCGCCCACGTCACCGCGCCACAAAGTGCCGTCGGCGTCCCAGGCGATGGCCCGGCCTTCGCCGCTCGTCGCGAGCAGCGGGGCGACCAGCTCTCGGGCGCGGGGGCCCAGCAGTTCGAGCGCGGGCGGCATCGGGACCAGCGCTCGACCGTAGCAGAAAGGTCCTCTAGTGCACGCCCGTCTCGATGGGGCCGCTGGGCGCGATGAGCCCCGCGGTGGCCGCCCGCGCCGGCAGCAGGAAGTCCCGCTTGTAGATGCGGAGCATCGCCATGAAGAGCGCGCCGATCAGCGGACCCACCAGCAGCCCCATCACGCCGAAGACGGCGAGCCCGCCGAAGACGCTCAAGAAGACGAGCAGCGGGTGCATCGCCATGCGCGCGCCGACCAGCTTGGGCCGGAGCACGTTGTCGATCAGGCTGACGAGCAGCGTGCCCCACAGCAGCAGGAAGACGCCGCGGCCGGTGTGGCCGTTGACGAGCAGCGCGATGCCGATCGGCCCCCAGACCAGCGCCGTGCCGCCGATGGGGAGCATGGCGAACCCCGCCATCACCACGCCCCACACCGGCGCGTGCTGCACCCGCGCGATCACCAGGCCGACCGTGCCGACGGCGCCCTGGATCAGCGCGGTCAGCGTGTTGCCGTAGAGGATGGCGTAGGTGACGTCCTTGAACTCTTTCCCGAACGCGTCGAGGTAGCGCCGCTCGAGCGGCAAGAGCTCGGCGAGGGCTTCGATGAGGCGGCGCCCGTCGAGCAGGAAGTAGTAGAGCGCGACCGTCATCAGGAACACGTTGATGCCCAGCGTCGTGCCGGCGGCCAGCACGTCGGTGAGCACCTTCACCCCGCTGCCCAGGGCGGTCACCAGCTCCTGCCGGTCGGCGCCGCCGAAGAGGAGCTCGACGGGGACGAAGGGCGGCAAGCGGCTCGATAAGTACTCGAGGAAGTCGGGCCGTTCGAGAAACGCGCGGGCCTGCTCGGCGACCACCAACAGCTCGCGCCCGACCAGCACCGCGATGCCCAAGGTCGGGATGAGGATCACCACCAGCACCATGAAGGTGGTGGCGGCCGCCGCCCACAGCGGCTTGAGCCGCAGCCGCTTGCCGATGCTGTCTTGAAAGGGACCGAACAGGACGGCGAGGAACGCGCCCAGCAGCACCGGCAGCGCGAACGGCCACACCAGGCGGCCCATCATGAGGACGGACACGGCGAACAGCACCACGAAGGTGATGTTCGACCAGTGCTTCGAGTCAAACCCGTTGCGCGCCAACGCCGCCCCCTGCCCCGCGGGGCAAGGTAGGAACGGTCCACCTGGCGCGCCAGGTCGAGATCAGCGCTTCTTGCCGCCTTCGGCCTTCTTCGCGGTCTTCTTCTTGTCGGCCCGCTTCTTCCAGGCCTGGCGGATCTTCATGCGAACGCGGCGGTGCTTGCTCTTGCTACGGGCCATGGTGTTGCCACTCCTTCGAAAGGGAACAGCCGTGAGGCGCGGCTAACTACCAGAGTTCCCGGGGGTGTTGGAACTGCCGGGTGGAAGTCGCGTGGGGAACGGAATGCCCTCGGCGCTGCGCACCTCGGTGGGCCGCGCTTCGCCGACCGTCACCGTGCCCTCCTTGTCGACGTCGGCCGGGCGCTCCTTGGCCGCGGGCGCGGCGGGGGTCTGCGGCTTCTTGCGGACCGCGGCGAAGATGGGTTTGCAGGCGGACAGGAAGCGGCGGACCTCGTCGAGCGGGAGCGCCGGGCTGTGGTTGCCGTTGATGCCCGTCATCGGCCCGGCCATGCACATCGAGTTGAGGATCGCCTCTTCGGTCGCCTCGATGACCGCCTCGTAGAGCGGGTCGAGCCGCTGATCGAGGAGGATCTTCATCTTGTAGACCATCTTGCGGGTGCGGCGCGGGATGACGTTGGCGGTGGAGAAGCCGACGATGATCTCCCCCGAGCCGTGCGCGGCGTACGAGCCCACCCGTCCGATGCCCAGGCTCACCCGCTTGCAGAGCCGGTGGATCTGGTGCGGCAAGAGCGGCGCGTCGGTCGCGACCACCGCGATGATCGACCCGTACGTCTGGCCGCGGCGGGGCAGGTGCCGAAGCTTCTCGGCCAGCACCTCGCCCACCGGCAGCCCGCCCACCCGCAGGTTGTGCATCTTGCCGAAGTTGGACATCACCAGGACGCCCAGCGTGTAGCCGCCGAACACCTCGGGCAGCCGCCGCGACGACGTGCCGATGCCCGCCTTGAAGTCGCACGTCACCATGCCCGTGCCGCCGCCCACGCTGCCCTCCGCCACCGGCCCCGAGCTCGCGTTGCCAATCGCCTCGAGCACGTGCGTGTCGCGCACGTGGCGGCCGGAGATGTCGTTGAGCCAGCTGTCGTCGCACTCGCCGACGATCGGAATGATGACGTCGTGCTCGTCGCCGATGCCCGGGTAGCGCTCCACCATGTGGCGCGCGACCGCGTCCGACACCGCGCCGACCGACATGGTGTTGGTGAGCAGAATCGGCGTCTCGATGAGGCCCCACTCCACCACCTGCGTGAGGCCGGACACCTCGCCGGCGCCGTTGAGCACGAACGCGCCGCCCGCGAGCCGGTCCATGAAGATGTTCTCTTGGTTCGGCAGGATCGCGGTGACGCCGGTGCGCACCGGCCCCTCGCCCGGCTTGAGCGGCCCGTCGCCCCGGACGATGGTCGAGTGGCCGACCAGCACCCCTTCGACGTCGGTGATGGCGTTGTGCTTGCCCGGCTTGAAGCGCCCCAGCGGCAGCCCCAGCTCGCGGGCCCGGACCCTCGGCTCCTCCGTCTTGATGGGCTCCATAGGCTGAAGGACCTTAGCCGCCTCGCCCCTCGAGGCAAGCCGATCACGTCACTTGCGGGTTCCATCTGGTGCGGGCGTCGCGGCGGCCGGGGGACCGCGTGCGGCGCCGGCGCTCCACCTCATCTGGGCCGCGAGCGATGACGCGGGGTTGCGGTCGCCGAGCGGTTCGGCATGCGCGCTGCACAACGGCCCCACGCCGTTTCTCTCGTGAGGAGCCTTCCCGTGAAAGCACTCGTCGTCTCCTTGTCCCTGCTCCTGAGCCAGCCGGCGCTGGCCGCCTCGACGGTCGTCTGGCTGCCGCGCGGCGCCAACCTCGCCGACCCCGAGCGGCTGGCGATCGGCGCGGTGATCGCAGACGCGTATGCGGTGGAGAGCCAGGCGCGGATCGTCCACCCGGAGGACGCGCAGAAGGCGCTCGAGGCCGCGCAGGGCGACGCGCAGGCCGCGGCCCAAGCGCTGGGCGTCGAAGAGACCATCGAGTGCTCCGCGGTGAAGCTCTCGCAGGCCATCAGCCTGCGGTGCACCCGGGCGCGGGTCGGCGGCGCGCCCATCCACTCGGCGCAGATGAACGCGGCCTCGCTGGACGACGTCCGCACCGTGGCGGGCCGCATGGCTTCGGCGCTGCTGCGGCAGGTGTCGACCGACGCGACCCGCTCGCCGAGCAACATCGCCTTGAGCGAAGGCCGCGCGCCCAACCGCGTGGGCCAAGAGAGCGTCCAGGGGTTCGCCACCTTCGCCACCCTGCCGTTCAACTACCGGCGGGACCGGTACAACCCGGCGCTCGGCACCGGCTACTCGGGGCACATCGAGGTCAACCGCTTCCTGGTTCAAACCGGCGCCGGCCTCATCCTCTCGAGCGGCGGCGCGCGCCCGCACGACCTGAGCGCGCTCTACCTCGACTTCGGCGGCTCGTACTTCCTGCACCCGCAGAACGTCGGCATCTACGCGGGCGCCGGCCTGCAGCCGCGCATCGTCTTCACGTCGCTGAACCCGGTCACCGTCGTGCCGCACGCCAAGCTGGGCGTGATGTTCCCGCGCGAGTCATCGACCCGCGTCATCGCCGAGCTCCGTCTCGCGCAGAACGTCCTGCCCATGACGACGTACGACATGGGCACCGCGTACCCGCCGTACGGCGGCGGCCGCGTCGAGCACTACCCGACCGAGCTCACCTTCTCCTTCGGCATCGGCTGGTAGCGGGGACTCTAGGCCTTCACCTCGGGGCGCTCGGTCGCGTGACCGGCGCCGTTCCCGTTGGCGGGCACCGCGATCTCCCCCGTCTTGCCGGTGCTCATGCTGTCGCGGCTGGCCTTCCGCGCCTCGCGCTCTTTGTAGCGGCGGATCGCGCCGCTCATGATCTCGCCGATGAGCGTGCGGTAATCCATGCCTTCGCCGTTGGCGATCAGCACCAGGTCGCTCCAGCCCGGGGTCAAGCCAGGCAGCGGGTTGCACTCGATGAAGTAGAAGCGGCCCTTCTCATCCATGCGGAAGTCGATGCGCGCCACGTCGCGGCAGCCGAGCGCCATGAACGCGCCGCGCGCCGCGGCCTTGAGCCGCTCGAGCTGCCCCGGGTCGAGCTTGGCCGGGACGTCGTAGCGGATGCGGTCGTTCGACTCGAGCTTGTCCTCGAAGCGGTACACCGGCGTGCGGTCGGTCTTGTCGAGGAAGACGATCTCCATGGGCGGCAGCACCTTGGGGCGCCGCTCGCCGAGCAGGCCGACCGTGAACTCGCGCCCCGACACGTACGACTCGATCAGCGCCGGCTGCTGGTACTTCGAGACCATCTCCTTCACCACGTCGCGCAGCTCGGCCTCGGTGTGACACACGCTCTTCGAGACCACGCCCTTCGAGGAGCCCTCGGCGACCGGCTTGACGATCAGCGGGAACACGAAGTCCTTGAGCAGCCGCTCCTTGCCGGTGGTCATCAGCTGGAAGTCGGGCGTGTGGATGCCCGCCTGCCGGACGATCTTCTTCGCCAGCCCTTTGTCGAGCGCGAGCGAGAGCGTCGCCGGGTCCGAGCCCGTGTACGGGATGTCGAGCAGCTCGAGCAGCGCGGGCACCTGGCTCTCGCGGTTTCGGCCGCGGAGCCCTTCGGCGATGTTGAAGACCAGGTCGACCGGCGTCGAGGCGAGCAGCGCGGGCAGCTCGGCGGTGGCCTCCAGGTCGACCACCTCGTGGCCCCACGACGCGATCGCCTCGCGGATGGCCTGCAAGGTGGTCGGCGAGTCGTACTCGGCCTCGGAGTCTTCCTGCGCGTCGAGCGTCGGCTTGATGCGCTTGACGTTGTACGTGAAGCCCACGCGCAGCGGCCCCGACTTGCGGGTCGGCTTGCCCTGGCGGCGCGCGCTCTCCTTGATCTTGGAGCGGCGCGCCGCGCTCGAGATGATCGCGTTGATCACCCCGTCGAAGTGCAGGCCTTCGAGCGCGGCGGCGACGTAGATGCCCGCGCCCGGCTCGAGCGAAGGCA
>CAZEDU010000078.1:0-1779 GCA_964511185.1 uncultured Myxococcaceae bacterium
GTCCGAGCGCATGTCGACGGTGCTCTCGCACGACGAAGTGGTGCACGGCAAAGGCTCGCTGCTGGGCAAGATGCCGGGTGACGACTGGCAGAAGTTCGCCAACCTGCGCCTGCTCTACTCGCTGATGTGGGGCCGCCCCGGCAGCAAGGTGCTCTTCATGGGCCAGGAGTTCGGTCAAGGGCCCGAGTGGAACAACCAGACGCAGCTCGCGTGGCACGAAGCGGAAGGCGGCCTCAACCAGGGCGCGCAGAAGCTGCTCCGTGATCTCAATCGGCTCGACGCCAGCGAGGCGGCGCTGAAGAACGGCGAGATGCGCTATCTCTCCGAAGACAACCGGAACGCGGTCGCCGGCTTCGAGCGCGTCGATCACGCCTCGGGCGATCGCGTGGTGCAGGTGATGAACTTCACGCCCGTGCCGCGCCAGAAGTACCGGATCGGCGTCGACGCCCCGGGAGAGTATCGAGAGATCCTCAACACCGACTCAGGGCACTACGGCGGCAGCAACGTGGGCAACGGCGGAGCGGTGAAGGCCGAGGCGATCCCGTTCCACGGCAAGCCGTACTCGGTGGAGGTGACGCTGCCTCCGCTCGGCGGCGTCTACCTCAAGAAGTCGGGCGCGTAACGGCGAGCAGCTTCGCCGCGGCTTCCGCCGGGCACGCCGCGTGAAGCACCGCGCCGATCACCGCGAAGCCCGCCGCGCCTTCGAGGCGGGGGAGGTCCTCGTGCTCGGGGGCAATGCCTCCCAGCGCGACGGCGGGGCAGGGCAGCGCCGCCGCGAGCCGCGCGAACCCATCGGCGCCCAGCGGCGCGCGCGCGTCGCGCTTCGAGCGCGGAGGGAAGACCGGGCTCACCAGCGCGAAGTCCGCCCCCGCGGCGTTCTCCGCCTCGCGCGCGCCGTGCACCGCGACCGAGATGCGCCTCGCCGGACCCAGGTGCGCTCTCGCGTCGCGCGCGGCCATCGCCCGGCTGCCCAGGTGCAGGTGCGCGTCCAAGAGGAGCGCCACGTCGAGCCGACCGTTGATGAACAGCGGATTCTGGTTGCGCCCGGCGAGCTCCGCGAGGACCTCCGCTTCCCGCCAGAAGTCCCGGCCGGTCGCTTCCGGGTGCCGGTGCTGCACGGCGATGCGCGGGCTCACCGCGAGCGCGTCACGCAGCCGCGCGAGCAGCTCGTCCTGGCCCAGCGACCAGTCGGTGATGACGGTCAGCGGCGGAATCACCCAGCTCAGCTCTGAATCAACCCTTCCATCGGGCTCGACGCCGAGGCGTACGCCTTGCGGGGGATGCGGCCGGCCAGGAACGCCTCGCGGCCGGCCTCGACCGCCTTCTTCATCGCCAGCGCCATGGTGGCCGGGTGCTTCGCCGCCGCGATCGCGGTGTTCATCAGGATGGCGTCGCAGCCCAGCTCCATCGCGATCGCCGCGTCCGACGCGGTGCCCACGCCCGCATCGACGATCACCGGCACCTTGGCGCTCTCCATGATCAAGCGCAGGTTGTGCGGGTTGCGAATGCCCAGCCCCGAGCCGATCGGCGCCGCCAGCGGCATCACCGCGGCGCAGCCGGCGTCCTCGAGCTTGCGCGCGGTGATCGGGTCGTCGCTCGTGTACGGCAGCACGGTGAAGCCTTCCTTCACCAGCACGCGCGCCGCCTTCACCGTCTCCTCGACGTCGGGGAAGAGCGTCCTCTCGTCTCCCAGCACCTCGAGCTTCACCCACTTGCTCATGCCCAGCTCTTCCGCCAGCCGGCAGGTGCGGATCGCGTCGTCGGCCGTGTAGCAACCGG
>CAZEDU010000078.1:1789-22048 GCA_964511185.1 uncultured Myxococcaceae bacterium
TCACCATCTCCGTCCCGGAGATGCGATGGCACTGCTGCATCACCTCGTGGCTGGGGTACTTGCCGGTGCCGAGAATCAGGCGCGATTGAAACGACCGCCCGGCGATCACCAGCGGCTTGTCCGTCACAGTGCTCATCACCCGCCTCCGACGAAGGTCACGATTTCGACTTGATCACCCGCGCTCAGCTTCGTCTCGGTGTGACGCGCCTTGCGAACGACCTCGGCGTTGAGCTCGACCGCGACGTGGTCGGCCTCGACCTCGAGCGAAGAGAGCAGCTGCGCGACGGTCGTTCCGGCCAGAACTTCGCGCGTTTCTCCATTCACGGTGACCTGCATGGCCGCGACCGATATCGGTCAAGCAAGCGAGCTGTCAAACGGGTGTGAACGGCAGTGAGCACGCCTCGACTGACCGCCCGCGCCCCGCACGGGTATAGTGGGGGACATGGTTCGCGCACCGCGCCGGCTCGCCGGGTTGCTCGCAGTCGCCCTGCTGGCATCGACGTTCACCGCCGAGGCCGCGCCTCGTCGAAGAACCCGCAAGGCCAAGCCGGCCAAGACCGCCCCGGCCCCCACGCCGCCCGCGTCCGAGGAGGCGCCGCCAGAAGGGGCGGCCGCGTCCAAGCCGGCGGTGTCCGGCGACGCGCCCACGCGCTCGGTGGCTACCGAAGATCTCGCCGCCGAGCCCACCAAGCCCGCGCTGCTGGCGTCGCTGCCTCAGGTGACGTTCACCCGCCATCGGTACGCCTTCATCGGCGCGGGCGTGCTCCTGGCCGGCGGCGTGGCGCTCGGCTATTCGGCGCAGGGCGAAGCCAAGCGCGCCCAGACCATCAGCAGCGCGCGGGAGGCGCAGCGCTCTCTGGACGGCGCGCGCCAATCGGCGGCGACCGCGACCGCGCTCTTCGGGTTGGGGCTGGCGACCCTCGGCTACGCGGTGGTCATGGAGCTGTTGCCGCAGCCTCCACCGGACCAGTCGCAACTCACCTTCCAGTTCTAAGGGACCACCTCTTCGGTTCGCGGGTATGTCGAAACGGTCGCTCGTCCTCATCGCTGGTCTGGTGGTCTTCAGCGGCTGCTTCGTCGCGCCGGGCGACTTTTCGGTCCGTCCGTGCACCACCGAGGCCGACTGCCCGGATCGATTCTACCTGTGCGTGCCGGGGCTGCCCGACGGCGGCCGCGTCTGCGAGGTGCTCTTCCCCGCGCCGGGGCTGTTGGGCGACGCGGGCGTTCGCGACGCAGGCAAGCCCTTCACCGGCACCCCGCACTACTGCAGCGAGGTGAAGCCGCTGCTCGACAAGTACTGCGTCGGCAGCTGCCACGGCACCGTCACCAGCGGCAGCGGCCAGAGCGGCTTCCGGTTGGACATCTACGACTCGCAGGGCGGCGTCGAGGGCGCCTTCGCGAAGGCAGATCGCATCAAGGTGCGCATGACGGACTTCAAAGACATGCCCAACATCCCGCCCTATCCCTCTGACGAAGAGCGCGAGCTGGTCGGCCGTTGGGTCACCGCCGGGGCTCCGCTCTGCGCCGACGGGGGAACGAACTGATGCGCCGCCCGTTCGTCTGGCTCGCGCCGGTGGGCCTCACGGTCGCGCTCGCATGCACGCTGCCGGCGCCCACCTACGAGGGCAAGAGCTGCGAGACCGCGGTCGACTGTCCCGAGGAGTACGCCTGCGTGCTGGCCCGCCCCGGCTTGGGACGAACCTGCGAGCTGCTGTTGGGGCCTCTCGTCTCGGACACCAGCTTCTACCCGCCGGCCGATTGGGATCGCGACGTCTCGCCGATCATCCTCGAGAAGTGCGCGGCGTTCTGCCACGAAGCCACGCAGTCGGGCCTCAACGGCACGCCCACCGAGTACCTGCGCTTCGACCACTACGCGTTCGTCGATGGCGGCGTCGACGTGGGCGCGGCCGCCAAAGCCGCGTCCATCGTCCGCCGCGGCATCACCCAACGGACGATGCCGCCCAGGTCGAGCGGCTTGCCGTCGTTCACGCCCGACGAGGAGCGGCTGATTCAAGGTTGGATCCGCGCCGGCACGCCGAAGTCGCTCGACGGCGGTGTCGACGCGGGGCCGTGAGCTTCAAGGCGTCGGCTTCGAGCCGATCATCTGCTCGATGAGCGCGCGGTGCCCCTGCAGGGCCGTCCGCTGCAGGTAGAGCGAGAGCCCGCGCATCCCGCCCAGCTCTTCACCGCCGCCGGCGCGCCCAGGGCCGCCGTGCAAGAGCTGCGGCATCACCGTTCCGGGCGCCACCGACTGGCCGGCGAGCTTCTCGTTGCCGATCGTCACGCGCCCGTGGAACGGCGCGATGCCCAGCGCCGCGTCGCGCACGAAGTCCTTGTCGTCGGAGTAGATGGACGAGACCAGCCCACCGCCGCCGGCGGCGACGAGCGCGAGCAGCGAGGGCACGTCGCGGTACGGCATCAACGTGGCCACCGGGCCGAAGACCTCCATCGCGTTGACCGCGTCGGTGGGCTTGGGGGCGCGGTGGACGATCAGCGTGGGCGCGACGAAGTAGCCCTTGCCCGGCGGCGCGCCGATGCCGTCGACGCCCTTCGATCCGCCGGTCGCGATCTCCGCGCCCTTGGCGAGCGCCTCGATTCCGGCGCGCACGTCGGCCAGCTGCTGAGCCGTCGCCACCGGACCCATCGTCACCTTCTCCTCGGCTGGGTTGCCGACCTTCACGTCCGTCAGGCGCTCGACCAACAGGTCTCGGACCTCGTCGAGCCGATCTGCCGGCACGAAGATGCGCCGCACGGCGGTGCACTTCTGGCCGGTCTTCTGCGTGAGCTCCTTGCCGACCTCGGTGAGGAAGAGGTTGAGCGTCTCCGAGCCCGTGCCCGCGTCGGGCCCGAGGATGGCGGCGTTCAAGCTGTCGGCCTCGACGTTCACGTGCACGTTCTCGCGCGCCAGGTTCTCCAGGCGGCGCAGCGTCGTGGCGGTGTGGCCCGAGCCGGTGAACGCGAGCACGTCCTGCCCGCTCAGGTGCGAGAGCAGATCGCCCACGCTCCCGGCGACGAAGCTCAGCGCGCCCGCCGGCAACGCGCCCGACTGCACCCACAGCTCCATGATCCGGTGCGCCATCAGAGCCGTCGCGGTCGCGGGCTTGGTGATCACCGGCACGCCCGCGAGGAACGCCACCGCGAGCTTCTCGGCCATGCCCCAGGCGGGGAAGTTGAACGCGTTGATGTGCACGGCCACGCCGTGCCGAGGCACCAGCACGTGCTGCCCATAGAGCCGGGCGGAGCGGCCGATCGGAATGCCCTCGCCGTCGGCCAGCACGTTCACGTCGCCCAGCTTGCTCCCCAGCTCGGCGTAGAACATCAGCGTGGCGGCGGCGCCGTCGATGTCGAACTTCGCGTCGGAGCGCGTGTTGCCGGCGTTCACGATGCCCAGCCCGATCAGCTCTTCCCGCGCGTCGCCGATCACCTTCGCCAACGCCTTGAGCACCTCGGCGCGCCGGGCGAACGTCATCGCGCGCAGGCTCTTGCCGCCGACGTCGCGCGCGTGGGCGACCGCCGCCTTGAAGTCCAGCCCTTCGGTCGACGCCTCGGCGACCGCTTCCTCGGTCGACGGGTTTTGGAGGACAGCCGCTTTTCCAGAGCCGAAGACCCAGGCTCCGCTCAGGTAGCTCTTCAGAGTGGTTGGCATGACGCGGCAGCTGATAACGCAATCGCGTCGCGGGTGTCGAGCGCGGCCTGTCTCTCCCGCGCTATACCTTCGAGCGCATGCCCTTCATCGCCGACGCGCACGCGGACTCGCTGATGTGGAACCGCGATCTCACGCGGGCCTCATCGGAGGGCCACGTCGACTTCCCGAGGTTGAAGGAAGCGGGCGTCGGCCTGCAGTGCTTCACCATCGTCACGCGGGGGTTCCCCTTCATCGGCGGGTTCCCGCTCTTCGCGGCGTACCGGAGGTGGCCGAAGGAAGCGCGCCGCAGCCCTTGGACGCGCGCCCTGTGGCAGATCGAGCGGCTCGAGGCCTTCTGCTCCTCGTCGAACGGCCAAGTCGCGGTGACCACCACGCGAAGTCAGCTCGTGCAGAACGCCGAGGCGGGGCGGGTGAGCGCGATCTTGGGCGTGGAGGGCGGGCACTGCCTGGAGGGTCGGGCGGCGCGCGTGGACGAGCTCTACGCGCGCGGCGTGCGCTTCATGAGCCCGCTGCACCTGTCGAACAACGCGCTCGGCGGCTCGTCGTTTCCGCTCATGGGCAACCGGCCGCTCACGCCGCATGGCCGGGAGGTGCTCGACGCGATGGCGAAGGTCGGCATGGCCGTCGATGTCGCGCATGCCTCGCGCCGAACGCTGCAGGACATCTTGGAGCACCCGACCACGCGGCCGTTCTCGTCGCATACCGAGCTCCCCGACGACGCGCTCGAGCGCATCGCCGACAAGGGCGGGGTGGTCGGGATCATCTTCGCGACGCCGTATCTCGGTGGCTCCACGGTGGAGCACGTCGTGCGGCACATCGAGCACGCGCTGCGGGTGATGGGCGAAGACGGCGTGGCGCTCGGGTCGGACTTCGATGGCATGGTGCCGCTGCCGAAGGGCATGCGCGACGTTCGGGACGTGTCGCACGTGGGCGAGGCCCTGCAGCGGCGAGGCCACCCGCAGCGCTTGGTCGAGAAGGTGCTCGGCGGGAACCTGCGTCGCTTCTTCGAGCGCCTGCTTCCATCCGGAGCGTTCGATTGACCGCGGCCCAAGACCGAACCTAAGAGTGCGCGGCCATGACGCGTCTTCTCATCCCCGTACTCGCTTCGGCCCTGTGGGCTTGTGGTGGTCCTCAAGCCGGCGAAGCGTGCAACCAGCAAGGTTTCCTGTGCGCCGACAGCACCGCGGCCATCGAGTGCAAGAACGCGGTGTGGACCGCGGTCCCGTGCCGAGGGCCCGCCGGCTGCCAGAATCAGAACGGGCAAATCACCTGCGATCTCACTGGCAGCCAGCCCGGAGATCTCTGCGCCTCGACCGCGGAGGGCAAAGGCATCTGCGCCGCGGCAGGCAACGCCCTCCTCGAGTGCCGCTCAGGTGCTTGGGCCCAGTCCAAAACGTGCACCAGCTGCGCCACCTCCAACGACGAAGTGAAGTGCACCCAATAGGGGACTGTCCCCGGTTTTCCCGAGCGCCTTCACAACTCCCTCAACACAAACGACCGCATCACCTCATTGAACCGCTCCGGCTTCTCCCAATTCGGCAGGTGCCCGGCTCCGGGAATCGAGACCAGCTGAGCGCCCGCGATCAGCTCCGCCATCTGTTTCGCCTTCTCCGGCGGCGTGATGCCGTCCTCCTCACCCACCACCACCAAGGCCGGCCCCGAGTACCGCGACAAGATTTCTTTACTCGGGCCGCGGAGCGCCATCCCCCGCGACGCCGCGGCGATGCCCGCCGGCGTCGCAACCCGAAGGATGTGCTCGCGCAGCGCCTGTCGCACCGCCTCCGGCGCGCCCGGCGCGAGCAGCCGCGGCACCATCGCGTCCGCGATCGGCGCGACGCCGCCCGATTCCGCTTGACGCGCCACCTCCTCACGGCGGGCCTTCGCGGCCGCGTCATCGGCGGTGACTTGCGTGTCGATCAGCACCAGCCCCCGCACCCGCGCCGGGTCCAGCCGCACCAGCGCCATCGCCGCGTAGCCGCCCATCGACAGCCCGCCGACGATCACCGGCCCCAGCGCCAAGGCGTCCAGGATCGCCAGCGCGTCCGCGGCGATCGTCGACATCTCGAGCGGCCCCGGTCCCACCTCGCTGCCGCCGAACCCCCGGTGGTTCGGCACGATGAAGCGAAACGAGCCCGAGAGCGCCGCCAGCTGCGGCCGGAAGCTCTCCGCCCCCATCGGAAACCCGTGCAGCAAGAGCACCGGCGGGCCCTGGCCTTCGTCCAGGTACGACAACGTGAGCCCATCTCGTTGAAGGGTAGGCATGGAAACGACTTAGCCTTTTCCGAAGGGGTTGTATGCTTGGACCCGACAATCGTGTCCGCCGACCCAAACTCAGCGCTCTCGCCGCGACTCGTCGAGCTGCTCGACGCCATCCGCGATCAAGCGCTCGCCGAGAAGCTGCGAAAGGTCTACCGAGCGGCCGCCACCGCGATGCAGCGGCTCTCCGACATCGATCTCGTCAAGTACCAGAGCGAAGGCCTCGACGACTCCGCCGCCGATCTGTCGCTCTGGGAAGAGGTCGCGCCGGTCATCCGCGACACCCTGATGGAAGTGAACGCGCTCTTGATGGTGATTCGAGAGCAGTTCGTGAACTCGGCGCCGCTGTCGTTGGGAGACAGGAAGGCGGCCGCCGCGGAGTCGGCGCTCATTTCGATGCAGCAGCTCCTGGCGCAAGAGGTCACCCACTTCGGTGAGCGCATCCGCAGCCCGAGCGTGGTGTCCGACCGCTGGACGTTGCTCGTCGACCTGCAGACCTTCCGCACCAAGTTCCGCGAGCAGATCGGCGAGATGGTCCACGCCTCCGCGTCGTCGTTCGGCGACGTCAGCAAGGCCGAGGTGGTGCCGTTCTTCCAGCAGGATCTGAACGCCGCCATCACCGTGCGCGGCACGGTCTCCGACCTCATCCGCATCATCACCGCGCGCATCGAGAAGATCAGCGAGGCCGAGCGGGAAGACGTGCAGTGGAACGCCCAGCAGCTCGAGAAGGAGCTCGATCTGTTCGGCAAGACCCCGGCGTACCGCACCTTGCGCGCGCAGGACGTGCGGACGCTGCTGTTGTTTCGCCACAAGCTCGCTCAGCTCGCGCAGGACCCGCACCTGCCGAAGCAGGACCTGCTCTCCGCCGTCACGCCGTTCGGCGACTTCGTCCGCTCCCTCGCGCTGGTCAACCGCCGTGACATGCTCATCGAGCACGATCGCGAGGTATGGGCCGGGTGCGGCGTCAAGCTCGAGAACGCGCAGCAGGTCGTCGGCTCTCAGCCCGAGGCCGCCGCCGCGCTGCTCGCCGAGGCCGCGTCGCTCGGCCAGGCTCTCTACGGCCGGGACGTGGAGCTCGACGCCTTCCTGCGCCGCGCGCGCAAGCAGCCCTTCTCGCAGCTGCGCGGGGCCGACCTGAGCCAGACGCTCGAGCGGTTCGTTCAGCTGCTCGCCAGCCTCACCGTGCAATGAGCCGCCCACCGCCGCAGCCGCTGCGCGACGCCGATCTCTCGGGCGTCGAGGTCCTCTTCACCGACGTCGACGGCACCTTGACCACCAGCGGACGGCTGCGGAGCGAGACCATCGGCGCGCTCGAGGCGCTCCGCGATCGCGGCTTGCCGGTGGTGCTGGTCAGCGGCCGCCCCGCGGGGTGGGGCGAGTGTTGGGTGCGCACCTTGCCGGTCGACGGGGCCATCTTGGAGAACGGCGGCGTCAGCTACGCGCGGGACCCCCGCGGCCGCATCCTCAAGCGCTACTTTCAATCGGTGGGGACCCGCCTTCGAAACCGGCGCCGGCTCGCGCGGGAGGTGGCGCGGGCGATCCGCCTGGTGCCGGGCGCGCGGCTCTCCACCGACAGCGCGCACACCGAGGTCGACCTCGCCATCGACTACAACGAAGAGGTCCGGCTCGGCGACGTGGCGGCCGATCGGCTCGAGCGGCTGCTCCGCGCGCGCGGTGTCTGCGCGGTGAGATCCTCCGTGCACGTCAACTGCTGGATCGGCCGCTTCGACAAGCGCTCGGCCCTTCGCCGGTACTTGATCGACACCTGGGGCCCCGCCCGGGCCCGAAGGCTCGCCCAGCGTTACGTCTACGTCGGCGACTCGTTCAACGACGCGCCGCTGTTCGCGGCTTGTCCGCTGTCGGTGGGGGTGGCCAACGTCCGGTCGGTGCTGCACCGCATCGACGCGCCGCCGCGCTTCATCACCCGCGCCGAGGAAGGGCGAGGCTTCGAAGAGCTGGCCGCCGCGGTGCTGCGCCAAAGGAAGAGACGATGAGCGCGCTGGTGCGATTGGAGTTGGCGAAGGGGCTGGGCCGGCACTTGCGGGCCGGACACCCGTGGGTGTTTCGCAAGGCGCTCGAGCGCCCGCCGAAGATCCCGCCTGGCTCGGTGGTCGACCTGGTCGAAGCGGGCAAGTTCGTGGCGCGCGGCTACTACGATCCGTTCTCGGCCATCGCGGTCCGCGTCCTCACCCGCGACCCGCGCCAGACCGTCGACGCCGCGTTCTTTCGCCAGCGGATACAGCAGGCCTACGCGAGCCGGCTCGAGCTCATCGACCTGACCGACACCGACAGCTTCCGCGTGGTGCACGGCGAAGGCGACGGGCTGCCGGGCGTCATCGTCGACCTCTACGCCGGCTACGCGGTCCTCAAGCTGTACTCGGCCGGGCTCAAGCCCTACCGCGACATCATCGTGAACGCGCTCGCGGAGGCGATCGAAGGGCTCCGCGGCGTGGTGGGCCGCGACGAGGTCGGCCGCGATGACGCCGAGGAAGACGAAGAGAAGGGCGTCGGCCGCATGCTGTGGGGGCAGGCGGCGCCGGAGCGCATCGCGATCACCGAGCGCGGGGCGAAGTTCTGGGTGGACGCCTACCGCGGTCAGAAGACGGGCTTCTTCCTCGATCAGCGGGAGAACCGGTTCCTCATCCGGCGCCTCGCCCGCGGCCGCGACGTGCTGAACTGCTTCTGCTTCAGCGGCGGGTTCTCGGTGAACGCCGCGCTCGGCGGCGCCAGGAGCGTCTTCTCGGTCGATCAGGACGAAGACGCCATCGCGCTCGCGCGGGAGAACTTCCCGCTCAACGGCATCTCCCCCGAACGGCACGACTTCCTCGCGGCCGACGTGTTCAAGCTGATCGCCTCGCTGAAGAGCGAGGGCCGCACGTTCGATCTGATCATCCTCGACCCGCCGGCCTTCGCGAAGAGCCAGCGCGCGGTCGAGGCCGCGATCGACGGCTACGCGTCGCTCAACCGGCAGGCGCTCGCGCTCCTGCGGCCCGGCGGCCTGCTCGCCACGGCGTCGTGCTCGGCCCGGGTCACTCCCGAGGACTTCTTCGGCGCGGTGAAGGAGGCGTCGAACAAGGCGGACGTCGAGCTCTCGCTCATCGAGGAGCGCTACCAACCTCCCGATCACCCGATCCGGCTGCAGTTCAAAGAAGGCCGCTATTTGAAGTTCTACGTGCTCCAGTCGACCGAGCGCGCGACGCCCGTCGAGGACTGACCGCCATGGTGATGAAGGGCCAGTTCCTCGAGCGGCCGACCTTGATCCCCGTGGGGAAGCGGGTGCTCGAAGGGCTGTGGCACCGGGGCGCGCAGCGACCTGGCGTGCTCATCGTCCCGCCGAGGCCCGACGAGGGCGGAGGCATGGACCACGTCATCGCCGCCGAGCTCGCTTGGGCGGTCGCGAGCGCCGGCCACCCCACGCTGCGCTTCAACTTCCGCGGCGTGGGCGCGAGCCAAGGGGAGCGGGGAGACGACGCGACGTTGCTCGCCGACGCCACCGCCGCGCTGCGGGTGCTCGAAGAGAACCTGGGGGAGGGGGACGCGGTGGTCGTCTCGATCGGCGACTCGGCGCCGGTCGCCGTCGCGCTGTCCCAACGCGAAGCGGGCGTCACGGGCCTCTGCTTCGTCGCGCCGGGCGCGCTCCCGACCGCCGCGCTGGCCTCGCTGCGCGTTCCGTTTCGCATCGTCGTCGCGCAGCACGACGACGGAAACGACCGCGCGGCGCTCGCCGAGGTGGCCGCCCAGACGGGTGGCTCCCTGGAGGTCATCGAGGGCGCCGATCGCACGTTCAACAAGAACCTGCCGCATGTGGGCCGCGCGGTGGCAAGCTGGATGCGCTTCCGCGCCCGCCCGAGTGTTTAGAATTTCGTGAGGAAATTGAGAGGGCTGGAACTGTGTTCCCGGCTCGGATTATCCAAATGAACCGAACGGTTGGCTCGGTCGTTAGAGGTGGCCATGGTGAGCTCCAGTCTGCTGGTCCTGTTGGCCGTGCTGTCCGCCGCCGAGCCCGACACAGCCCCCATCATCCCCGGCGCCATCGTCGTCGACTTCAAGGACGGCACCACCCAGGCGCAGATCGATGAGTGGGAGAAGCGCTGGTCGGTGGACTTGACGCTCAACTCGCAAGAGGGCGTGCGCAGCGGCATCTCGATCGCGGGTGGGATCGACCCGGCAGAGGTCGCGGCCAAGCTCGAGGCGATTCGGCAGAACCCGGCGGTGGAGTCGGCCGAGCCCCTGGGCCAGGTGCGCGCCTTCTACCAGCCGAACGATCCGGACTACGCGAAGCAGTGGAACCTCGAGATGATCCACATGCCCAAGGCGTGGGACCGCGCGAAAGGCAAAGGCGTCGTCGTCGCGGTGCTCGACACCGGCATCGCCTACGAGGACCGCGACGACTTCCGTCAAGTGCCGGACCTGAAGGGCGTCACGTTCGTGCGCGGCTACGACTTCGTCAACGACGACGAGCACGCCAACGACGACCACGGCCACGGCACGCACGTCGCCGGCACCATCGCCCAGGCGACGAACAACGGCGTCGGCGTCGCGGGGGTCGCCTTCGAGGCCTCGCTCATGCCGGTGAAGGTCCTGAACCACTTCGGCACCGGCAACACGGCCGACATCGCCGACGCGATCCGTTGGGCCGCCGATCACGGCGCCAAGGTGCTGAACCTCTCCTTGGGCGGCGGCCTGCGCTCCGAGGTGATGGCTTCGGCGGTGAAGTACGCGCGCGCCAAGGGCGCCGTCGTCATCTGCGCGGCCGGGAACACCGGCCTGGGCCGCGTCGAGTACCCGGCCGCCTACGACGACGCCGTCGCGGTGGGCGCGGTCGGCCCCAAGGGTGTCCGCGCCCCGTACTCGTCTTACGGCAAGGCGCTCGACATCGCCGCGCCCGGCGGCGACAAGCGCGAAGGCGAGTCGGGCGGCGTGCTGCAGAACACCATCGACCCGCGCGACCCGTCCAAGTCCATCTACGCCTACTACCAGGGCACCAGCATGGCCACGCCCCACGTGGCCGGCGTCGCGGCGCTGCTCTTCGCGCGCGGCGCCAAGTCGCCCGACGAGGTCGAGCGCGCCCTGTACGCGGGGGCGCGAGCGGTCGACGGCAAGCAAGGGTGGAGCGAGCAGTACGGCAACGGCCTGCTCAACGCGGAAGGCGCGCTGGCCGCGCTCGGCGGCTCGGCGGGGGCGACCTCGTGGGCGCCGGTGATGTGGGGCGCGGCGCTCCTCGCCGGCGTTCTGCTCACGCTTCGGCGCCGTCAACGCCCTGGCTACCTGAACGTGCTCTTCGCGCCGGGCTTTTTGATCCCCTTCGCGCTCGCCACCGCCGGCGTCTTCTTCATCCGCTGGCTCACCGGCAGCGCGAGCGACGTCGTGCAGGCCTTCTCGTTCCCGCTGCCCGATTGGGAGCGCATCATCTTCGGCCGCAAGACGGCCAACCCGCTGGTCTACAGCGCGCTCATCCCCGCCATCGCGTCGATCGCCGCGATCAAGCTGAAGGCGTGGCGCCCGGTCGTCGCCGGCCTCGCCATCGGCTTCGCCGGCATTCTGGGCTACGCGGCCTTCGCCCGCGCGCCGGGGCTCGCGTACCTGCCATTCCATTTCCTCGCCATCCCGTGGCTCGTCCTCAACGGGCTCGTTTGTTTGGTCATCGCGAGGGCCATGCTCCGGCGTGAGGCGGCGCCGTGACGGCCCCGATGACGGTTCGAGGTGTCGTTCGTTACCGCGATCTCGAAGGCGGCGTCTGGGTGCTGGAAGCGGAGGACGGCCGCGTCTTTCAGCTCGACGGCGGAGATCGAAAGCTGAAGAAGGACGGCGCGACGGTCGAAGCCGAGGGTGACATCGATGGCAGCTCTGTCAGCGCTGCCATGGTCGGACCGCTCTTCCGCGTGAGCCGCTACAGGTTCGTCGACTAACAAGAACCTGGGAAAAAAAGCGCACCCTTCAGAATTTTGTCACACAGATTCCACGTCAGGGGTCCCAATGACTGTTGCCGGATGAGGCTCGGGTTTACCGGCATGCAGGTTGCTTTGGAGCCGGCCCCTATGGATTCGCTCGACGAACTCTCCGCGCTGCTCAACGACAGCCCGTTGGTGCGCGGCTTGTCTCTCCCGCAACTGCAACGCTTTCAGTCCGAGGGGCGCGTCGTCCGCTATCGAGAGGGACGGCCGGTCTTCACCGGCGCGTCCGGCGCTGGGCGCGTCGTGATGCTCCTCAAGGGCGCGGTGAAGGTCAGCCTCGAGTCCCCTGATCGGCGTGGCAGGCTCGTGCGGCTGGCGAAGGCGCCCGAGCTGTTCGGCATCAGCGAGGCGTTGAATCGACAGCCCACTCTCGAGCGCGTCATCTGTCTCACGCCAGCCGTGACGCTCGAGGTTCCGACCGAGCTCTTTCTCTCGTCCATGCGTTCGTCGGCGGGGTTCGCGAGCGCGGTCGCGGAGCAGCTGGGGCGTGCGTATCTGGCCACGCTCAGCTTCCAGCCGAGGGGAGTGGAGCAGGACGTCGCGACCCGCGTGGCCGCGCTCATGGCGCGATACGAAGAGCTGCTGATCGACGCCGAGCGCGCCCTCCGGCCGAGCCAGGCGAAGTTGGCGGAGGATCTCGGCCTGAGCCGGCGCACGGTCGTGCGCGGCGTGCGGCGCTTGAAGGGTAGCGGCGCCGACGTGAGCGAGCGCGTGAGCTCAGTCGTTCCGAGCTGACCGGGCGGCCCGAATCGTCTCGGACAGCGCCTGCCGCTCGGAGGCGTACTCCGCGAGCGGGACCTCGCCGCGGCGCGCGCGTTGACGAAGCGCCCGGAGCCGCTCGCGCTCCTGGCTCCAGGCGTCCTCATCGTGCGGCTCGGACACCTGGAAGCGAGCGTCGATGAAGTTCAAGAAGACGCCGCGCCGATCGATCGCGAAGAGCAGCCCGACCGAGACGACCAGCGCGACCGCCCACGGCGCCAGGAGCCGCACGAGCGACAACGGGATCGTCGCCGCGACGTTCGCCGCTGGCTCGCGCGTCTGCCAAACACGCCGCCAGCGCGTCTGCCCCAGCTGCCACAGGAGCGCCAGCAGCGCCATCCCGGCGGCACCCATCGCGAGCACGGCCCACAACGGGGGCTCTTCGTCGGGCCGCTCGCTCGCGCGACCTGCGAAGTACAGCACCGTCGAGACGACGTTGTTCGCCGCGTGCGCGCCGATGGCTGGCCACACCGAGCCGCTTCGCGCATAGAGCAGCCCGAACAAGAGCCCCAGCTCGAAGCGCGCGAGCAGGCCGATGGGGTCGAGGTGGAACGCGCTGAAGAGCAGGGCGGTGACGACGAGCGCCGTGACGGGCCGCATCGCCGTCTTGAGCCCGGGCTGCACGACGCCGCGGAAGAAGTACTCCTCGCAGAACGGCGCGGCCAGGCTGACGCCGCTCAAGATCAACGCGAGCTCGACGCGCGTCTGGTTCTTGAAGATCTGCGTGGCGTCGAAGATCTCCTTCCACCGCTCGGGCGCCAACGAGAGCGAAAGGTGCTGCAGCGGGATCACCAGCGCGAAGAAGTTCGCGGTCCCCAACGCGAAGCCGAACGCCACCGGCGCCCAACCCGAGAACCGCAGGCCCACGTAGCGAACGGGATCCTTGCCCGCCAGGCGCAAGAGCACGAAGGGCAGGGCGAGGAAGATGAAGACCTCGGTCAGCCAGAGACCGAAGCCAATGTTCAGCACCTGCGCGAGCACGCCGAAGCTGGTGAACGCCACCATCCCGCCCAGCGTGACGATCAGCGCCAACGCGAGCGGCGAGAGCTCTCGTCGTTCGGCGAGGGGTTCGGGGGCGCTGGGGACGGCGTCGGGCACGTGAAGGGTGGGCACTCTCGAAGAGCCTTTCCGATCCGTCAAGCGTGCAGACTTATTGCGTCATTCCGTCCTCGCACCGCTATACTCGACGGTCGCATCGGGGAACTGGTCGCCCGCGAACGTCAGGCGACGGAGGGCAACGTTGAGAGAGCTCCGAGGGATGTGCGGGTTGGCCGCTGCCCTCGCCGTCTTCGCTGCGTCACCGGTTTGGGCCGCGGCCTACCAGGTCGAAGCACGCACCGAAGCTCAGGCGTACCAGTTCAGGGCGTACCGGAACGCAGACCCTGACAACCCGGTGCTCCTGCCGCGCCGTCGCATCGCCCAGTACCTGGGGCTCAACGTCTACGAACTGGTCACCGGCCAGCCGCTCGGCTTCGAGTCGTTCACGCGGGTCTACGCCGACTTCGGGTTGCCGCAGGGCGAGGCGGCCCGGATCGACGGTCTGCAGTCCGAAGAAGCCGACATCCTCTACGCCAACGTTTTCTACCGCACCGCCGCGACCGAGCTGCGCCTGGGCCGCCAGGTCTACGTCGACCTGATGGACTACATGGCGTTCGACGGCCTCAAGGCCCGCTACGTGAATCAGCACGGGCCGCGCTTCCTGCGGGGCCTGGGCGCGGAAGCCCACGCCGGGCTCTGGGTGAAGGCGGGCAGCATCCTGGGCTCGAGCGTCTACCAGCCCGACGGCATCCGCGACTCGGACGCGCGGCGGCTCGCGCTGCAGGTGCCCGGCGCGCAGCCTTACCTCGACGACTTCCAGCCGGTGTACGGCGCCAAGCTGCTCGCCGAGAACGTGATGGGGCAGGGCGTCTCGGGCTCGGTCGGTTACCGCAAGGCGCTGCTCGGCGGTCAGACGGATTTGGAGCGCCTGGCGATCGAAGCGCGCTACGGCCGCGGCCGCGGCGTCAACGTGCTCGGCGGCGTGGACTACGACCTGTTCATGGCGCGCGTCGGCCAGGCGCGTCTCACCGCCCGGTACGATCACGTCCTCTACGCGGTCACGGCGGAGGTGATGCGCGTCGCGCCGGTGCTCTCGGCCGACTCGATCTTCTACTACTTCGCCACCGCGCCCCGCGACGAGGCGCGGCTGCGCGGCGACTACACGCCCATCGGTCCTTTTCGGTACTACGCCCAGCTGCTCGGCGATTTCTATTCGACGAACCTGAACAGCAACACCGACACGTACAAGACGATCCAGGCGCTCGAGACCATCGACGAGGCGAGCCGCGCCCCGGTGGAGCGCTCGATCCCTTCGACGGCGTTCGGCGGCTCGCTGGGGAGCGCGCTGCGGTGGGGCCCGTTCCGCTCGGCGGCGGATCTCACCTACAAGAGCGGCTTCGGAGGCCGGCAGCTCTGGTTCGATCTCACCGGCGGCTACGTCCCGGAAGACGCGTTCTGGACCATCGACGCCCGCATCTCGATCGCCGACATCGCCGATGGCTTCAACCCGCGCCTGCAAGGCACCTTCTTCGGCGCGCAGGCGTGGGCGAGTTACCTGTTCACCTCCAACGCGCGCGCGTCGCTGATGCTCGAGCAGAACGTCAACCGCTTCACCCGAAGCGACACCAAGCTCTTCCTCGTCTTCGACTTGAGGGCGCTCCTCTAACCCATGCGACACCAGCGCCTGACAGCCGCCGTCGCCATCGCGCTCCTCGTCGGGGCGGGCCTCGCCATCGCCGCCACCGGGCGCGAGCGCAGCCTCGCCATCTACCCGCCGCAGCGCATCCCGCTCGCGTTCGATCACGGCCAGCACATCGAGGCGGGCGCCGACTGCGCGAGCTGCCACGACCCGGCCCGCAAGAGCGTCAAGTCGAGCGATCGCATCTTGCCGGCGCACCCGGAATGCGAGTCGTGCCACGAGATCGAAGAGGCCAAGCAGGGGAAGAAGGTCGACCCGCCGTCATCCTGCGAGACCTGCCACCTGGGCTACGACAAGACGGTCCACAAAGCCGTCGCCAAGCTCGAGTTCCCGGCGCCGAACCTCATCTTCAACCACAAGGTCCACGTCGACCGAAAGATCGAGTGCAAGGCTTGCCACACCGACATGACCGACGTCGGGCTGGCCACGCGCCAACACCTGCCGAAGATGGAGACGTGCCTCACTTGCCACGACGGCACCTTCGCGTCCGCGGCGTGCTCCACCTGCCACGTCACCGAGCCGTCGGGCCGGCTCAAGCTCAGCTTCGCCTCCGGGATCCTCCGGCCGATTCAAGGCGACCCGCTCGGCATCGACCACGGGCCGCGCTACGAGTTCACCCACGGCACCCGCGCCAAGCTCGACCAGCAGATCTGCATGGAGTGCCACGGCCAGAACGAATGCCAGAGCTGCCACGACGCGATCCAAAAGCCGCTCGCGGTCCACCCGAACGACTACATCACGCTGCACCCGGTGCAGGCGCGGCAGGACTTCCCGAAGTGCGAGAGCTGCCACCGCTACCAGTCGTTCTGCGCCGCCTGCCACGAGCGCGTGGGCATCGGCATGGACGCCGACCCGAACCTGCGCCCGCGCAACGTGCGCGTGCACCCGGACTACAACACCTTCGTCAACATCCCCGGCCCGCAGCACCATGCGGTGCTCGCCTCGCGCGACATCAAGCAATGCATCTCGTGCCACCGCGAAGAGAGCTGCACGAGCTGCCACGCGAGCCGCTTGCTCAACCCGAACAGCCAAGGCCGCAACCCGCACCCGGACGGCTTCAACGCGATGTGCAAGGCGCTGCAGGCGAAGAACCCCCGCGCGTGCCTCAAGTGCCACACGCAAGACATCTTCGCCTCGGGAGCTTGCCAATGACGCGCCTCACCGCGTTGGCCTTCGTGGCGCTCGGCGCGGCCGGCTGCCTCGACCCGGGCGAGCCGTACCTGGGCCGCCTCGACGAGACGCCGCCCACCATCTTGCAGACGAACCCGTCTGGCGAACCCGGGATCTTGTGGGCGCGGGCGGCGCCGATGGAGGTCGTCTTCTCCGAGGCGATGGAGCCGCGGTCGCTGCGGCCGGGCATCTCTTTGGTGCAGGGCAACGTCGAGCAGTCGCTGATCATCACGCTCGACATCGACGGCGAGCCGCCAGTGACGCCCGCGGACCCGGACATCGCCTTCCCCGTGCGCATCGAGCAGGCCTCGGGGCCGCTGTTGCCCAACACCAACTACACGCTGCTCTTCCGGACGCTGCTCATCGACAAGCAGGGCAACCCGCTCCCCGAAGAGAAGACGGTCAACTTCCGCACCGGCGGCTGAATCAAAAGAGGGGACTGTCCCCTGAATCGATTCACCACTTCTGCTTGTTCACCAGCAGCGCCTCGGCGCCCAGCCGGTCGATGGGCTTCGCGTACAGGTAGCCTTGCGCGAAGTCGCAGCCCAGCGCCTTGAGCTGAACGATCTGCTCGGGCGTCTCCACGCCCTCGGCGGTGACCTTCAACCCGAAGGAGCGCGCCAGCCCGATGATGGTGCGGACGATCTCGGTGCTGTCGGACTGGCGGCCCATCTGCATCACGAACGAGCGATCGACCTTGAGCGACGTGAACGGCAGCCGGTGCAGGTAGCTGAGCGAGCTGTACCCGGTGCCGAAGTCGTCCATCACCAGGTGGATGTTGCGCGCCCGAAGGCGGCCGAGCATCGCGGTCGCCATCTCGGCGTTGTCCATGATCACGCTCTCGGTGATCTCCAGCTGCAGCGTGCCCGGCGCGATCTTGCTCGTCGTGAGCACCCGATCGACCTCGTCGAGCAGATCGGCTTGCGCCAGCTGCTTCTTCGAGAAGTTCACCGAGATGGAGAGCGGCGCGTTGCGAGGGAACTTCTCCTGCCAGTAGCGCATCTGGCTGCAGGCCTGGTTGAGCACCCAGCGGTCGATCTGAACGATCAGGCCGGTCTCCTCCGCGAGCGGAATGAACTCGTTCGGCGGCACGATGCCGCGGGTGGGGTGGTTCCACCGGACGAGCGCCTCGAAGCTCACCACCTCCCCGGTCTCGAGCGAGACGATCGGCTGGTAGAAGACGCGGAAGTCCTGCAGCTCCACCGCTCGGCGGAGCTCGGTCTCGAGCTGCAGCGTCGCCAGCGCGCGCGCGTGCATCGCCTTGTCGAAGACCTCGTGGCACGCCTTGCCCGCGGCCTTGGCGCGGTACATCGCGGTGTCCGCGTCCCGCAGCACGTCTTCGGCCCGGTCGTACGTGCTCGCGCCGAACGCGATGCCGATGCTGGCGCTCGTGAAGACCTCGCGGCCGCCGAGCTTGAACGGCTGCGCGAGCGCCTCCTGAATGCGCTGCGCCACGCGCGTGGCGTCCGCCGGCTCCTTGATGTCCTCGAGCAGAATCGTGAACTCGTCGCCCCCCATCCGCGCGACGGTGTCCGCGGTGCGGACGCACGCCTCGAGCCGCTGGGAGATCCCCACCAGCAGCTCGTCCCCCACGATGTGCCCCAAGCTGTCGTTCACCACCTTGAAGCGGTCGAGGTCGAGGAACAGCACGGCGAACGAGTAGTCGCCGCGGCGCTTCGCCCGCTCGACCACCCGCGCCAGCCGGTCGAGGTAGAGGATGCGGTTCGGCAGCCCGGTGAGCGGGTCATGGCCGCGGCTCTGCGTGACGTCGGTCAGCGATCCGGCGAGCCGGGTCGCCACGTTCTCGCGGTTGCGGACCGCCTGGCCGCGCACCAGCACCCAACGGTACGAGCCGTCCTTGTGGAGCAGCCGGTGCTCGTTCTCGAAGTGCGCGCTCGAGCCGGACAGGTGGGCGGCGATGTCGCTCTTCACCTTCGGGAGATCGTCCGGGTGCACGCGCAGGTACCACTCGTCCAGGTGGTTGACGATCTCTCGATCGCCGTAGCCGAGGATCTCCTTCCACCTGGGCGAGAAGTAGATGTCGTTCGACTGGAGCTTCCAGTCCCACAGCCCGTCGTTCGCGCCCGCGACCGCCAGCGCGTAGCGATCTTCGCTCTCGCGCAGCGCCTCGAGCGTGCGCGATCGCTCGATGGTGTAGCGCAGCACGCGCTCGAGCAGGTTGCTGCCGAACTCGCCCTTCACCAGGTAGTCCGCCGCGCCCGCGCGCATCGCCTCCATGTCCAGCTCGTGATCGCCCTTGGCGGTCAGCATCACGATCGGCGTTCGCGAGCCGTGGCTCACCGCCTCCTTGATGAAGTCGATGCCGCTGCGATCGCCGAGCTGAAAGTCGAGGAGGCAGACGTCGTAACGGTTCGCGAAGAGCGCCGTCATCCCCGCGTTGTACGAGGACTTCCACTCGATCTCGAAGCGGCCGACCTGGACCTCGGCGAGGTACAGGCTCACGGCCTCGTAGGCAAACTGGTCATCGTCGACCAGCAGCACCCGATTCGTCTCGCTCAAGGATGCCCCCCGCCCAGATGGACTCTCCAAGGCATCCTACTCTCGAGTTGCGGGTATTCCGACCTTAGGCCCGGCGCGAATGTGAGGTCAGGTCGGACGGCGCAAGTACCGGCGTACCTCTGCTTCGAGGCTTCTACGGGCCTGTAGCTCTTTTGAGCGCTCGGTGAGGTGCAGCCTTCGGCTGGATTCGCCGAGGTACTGCTGGTCCCGCAGGTAGGTATACGCGTTCTCGATGTTGGGCCTCGACAGGGACTCCGCCGCGCTCACCTGGCCGGCCAGGTACTGCGCGCGGGCGCGCTCGAGGGCCGTCTTCACGAGCTCCTTGCGCTCGACCTGCGCGCCGTCGGTCAGGGCATCGAGCGAGGCGATCGCGATCAGGTACGACTCGATCAGGTCGCGCAACAGGTCGGCGAGGAACTCGAGCTCCGCGGCGCTGTGCGCCTCGGGCGCCACCGACAGCGCTTCGTTCTCCACCTGCACCAAGCCGCGCCGCGCCAGCCGGTCGAGGGACTGCGAGAACAGGGCATCGAACGGCGTCCCGACCTGGAAGGTGAACTCGAACTTGAGCAGCCGCGAGAGCAGCAGCGCCGCGGCCTTGACCTCGCTCAAGGGGATTGGCCCAGCGCCGCTCCCGCGCACCGCGAAGATCGCGCTCGCCACGATGCTGCGCGGCGCCACCAGGTGCATCAGGGTGTTCTTCGCGAAGGCCAGCTCGGACCGGCGCTTCTCGTCGAGCTGGTAGATCTTCTCGTCCTTCACTTCGCTGACGCGAACGAAGCCTTCCGCCTCCAGGCTGCGCATCGCGTCCTGCAGCGGGCCGAGCACGGCCGGATCGGAGGGCGCGCCGTTCAGCACGACCGAGAGCGGGCCGCCTTCCTCCTCGGCGATCTGCCGCAACAACGAGACGCGGTCGGCGACCTCGCGCGAGGTGATGCCGCGCCGCTGGTGGGCGAGCAGCGAGGCCGAGAGCAGCGCGTGCGGCGTGACCACCGACACGCGGCCGATCCCGTACATCACCCGGTTGCCCAGCGCGCGCACCAGCCCGCGCTTCTGGTCTTCGCTCATCGTCTCGAGGCGCAGCCCCCGCCGATCCGCGAACTGGCGCAGCGAGATGGGCTCATCGAACGAGAGGTGAATCCGGCCGTACCTGCGGGTGAGCACCTTGGGCGTCGACAAGAGCGCCCTGAGGTCCTCGGCCTTCTTCTCGCCGCCGGCCA
>CAZEDU010000078.1:22058-24180 GCA_964511185.1 uncultured Myxococcaceae bacterium
GCGCTCGTAGTCGATCGCGACCGGCACGAAGACCAGATCGTCGCGCGCGCCTTCGACCACCGCCTCGACCAGCCAGGTGAACATCCCGAGCTTCGGCGGGAGCAGCTTGCCGGTCCGCGAACGGCCGCCCTCGGGGAAGAACTCCTGCAGCTGCCCTTCGCGCACCAGCTTCTTCAAGTACGCGCGGAACGCCGCGGTGTAGATGGGGTCGCCCTTGAACGAACGCCGGACGAAGAACGCGCCCAGGTTTCGCAGCAGCGGCCCGAGCGGCCAGAACGACAGGTTGGCGCCCGCCGCGACGAGCGGGACCGGGTAGCCCTTCTCGTACATGACGTAGTTGAGCACCAGGTAGTCGACGTGGCTCTTGTGGCTGGGGACCAGCACCACCGGCGCCTGCTCCGCGGCGCGCATCGCGCGGTCCAGCCCGGCGTCGTCCAGGTCGATGCCGTCGTAGATGCGGTTGAACACGAAGGTGAGCACCGGCACGAACAGCGCCACCGCCGTCGGGTGCCGGCGCGCGGCGATCGCCCACAGGTTCTTGCGCGCTTCCTGCGCGACCGCCAGGAAGGGGCGCTGCTGCTCGAGAGAGATCTCCTCGAGCGACTTGCGCAGGATGCGATCCCGCATCGCCTCGTCGATCACCCGCCGCGCGGGCTTGTACGGCGGCCCGAACGCCGCGCGCGTCTGCCGGGCGAGGTGGTGGTGCAGCGCGCCCCGCACCTTGCGCGCGATCACCGTGTCCGGCTCGTCGGGGTTGTCTTGAATGAACGCCCGCAGATCGATCGGGTCGCCCAAGCGCAGCTGCGCCCGGTGGTAGTTGCGCCAGAACGCGAGCAGCGAGTGCAGGAACCCCGGCGCCTCGGGGCTCCCGAAGATCAGGTCGACGAGCCCGGGCTTGAGCTTGGGGCTCGACTTCTCCCAGACGAACAGCTCGGGCACCAGGAACACGGGCTTGTCGCTGCGCCGCGCCAGCGAGACCAGGGCAGGGAAGGGATCCCCGACGTACGGCCTGCCGCGGCGGCTGCCCAGCGCGCTCTCGCGCAGAAAGATGAGCCCGGATCCGCCTTGCCGCCGCGCGTAGGTGAAGCGCACGTCGAAGTCGCCGCGCTGCGCGGTGCGACGCCACGGCCGCGCGAACCACGGGCGCAAGTTCACCACCGCGCGGATCGGCGGGAGCCCGCGCCTCACCAGCGCCCACGCCAGGTAGACGAAGTTCACCCACGCGGTGGTGCGCATGACGTGCACCACGAAGCCTTGGGCGTGCAGGTCGCGCAGCTGCGCTTCAGCGGTCGGTGGGAAACGGACCTGGTCGAAGTACCGGGTCGCCAGCGCGCGGGTGAGCGGCCCGAACTCGCTCTTCAGCGCCACGTCCGTCGGAGCTGGTGCGTCTTGGGCGGCCACGGCGCCCTTTAAGACCCGATTCCCAGTGGCTGTCCAGCATCCTCACATCGACTGCGGCGCCGACACGCCCAACAGCCTCAAGCCCGACGCCAGCGTCACCCGCACCGCGTCGGTCAGCGCCAAGCGTGCGCTCCGCAGCGCAGGATTTTCCTCCACCCGCACGCGCTTCTCGCGGTCTTGGTTCCCCAACGTGTACCAACGGCTGAACGCCGCGGCCACGTCGAGCAGGTGGCGCGCGACCAGCGAAGGCTCGTTCTGCTCGACCGCGTCGAAGATCACGACCGGCAGCTTCGCCACCGCGCGGACCAACGCCTGCTCCTCCGGCAACGCCAGCAGCGCCGGATCGAAGCTCGAAGGCGCGCCGCCCCCCTTGGCGATGACGTTGCACGCGCGGGCGTGCGCGTACTGCAGGTAGGGCCCGCTGTGCCCTTCGAAGCTGAGCACGTCCTCCCAATCGAACGTGTAGTCGGTCGTGCGTCGGTTCTTTAAGTCTCCGAACACCACCGCGCCCACGCCGATCTGCTCGGCGAGCGCGTCGGCGTCCTCGGTGTGAATGCGGCCGGCGGCGATGTTCTCGTTCACCTTCTCCAGCGCGCGGTTCTTCGCCTCGTCGAGCACGTCGTTGAGCAGGGTGATCTTCCCCTTGCGCGTGCTCATGCCGTGCACGCGCCCGAAGTTCACGTGCGTCAGGTGATCGGCCCAGCCTTTGCCCATGCGCCCC
>CAZEDU010000079.1:0-24055 GCA_964511185.1 uncultured Myxococcaceae bacterium
GGAGTGGGGCCTTAAGAGGCGAATGCTCGAGCGAGAGGCCATCAGCCCACGCCTGTGCTTTCTCGCGCAAGCACGCGCGAGTCACCGCACCGCGTGCCCTTCCATGACCGTGACGAACCGGAAGCGGCTGCGAAGGAAAAGCAGCCCCCCTTCACCGCTCATCTCGAAGCGCGTCGGCAGCAGGCCGCACGGGGTGTCCGCGAAGCCCATGCGCGAGTCCATCTCGGACAGGAACGGGGGGAACTTGGATGGCTTCGAGCGCATCGTCAGCAGCTGGCCCGTGTTCACGTCCACGGTGGCGACCCCGGTGCCTCTCTCGGGCTCGGGTTGGTGCGGGGCGAAGGCAATGGTGGCGCGGCCGTTCTCCGGCGCCTGCGCCCACGAGAAGCGGTACTTGGCCTGCTCTTCGAGATGAAAGGGCGTCCGGAAGTTGGCGCGCCGTTCCTTCTCTTCCTTCGACAGCTCTTCGTCGGGTTTGGGCCGCAACCGGGGGCTCAGCGCGCCGACCCCTTTCTGGACGCCCAGGCGCGTTCGTTTCGTTTCGCGGCCGCTGCGCTCGACGCGGTAGGTGTGCACTTCGCTGGCTTTCACTTTTTTGTCCGAGTCGAGCTCTTCGACCGTGGTCCGCTCCACCATGGAGCAGGCCGGAACGGTTTGTGCCGCCGCGAGCTGCTCGCCGATTTTCTTCAGCAGCGGGTCGAGCGTTGTTTCGGCCCGAGCCGAGGCGGACAGCAGCGCGACCGCGGCGACGAGCGCGTGGCGGCTACTGCTACTCATAGCGAAGCGCCTCGACGGGATCCAAAGAGGCCGCGCTCCTGGCAGGCATCACGCCCGACACCACGCCGACGACGCCCGAGAAGCCCAAGGCGGTGAAGACAATCCACGGGGAGAGCTGGACCGGCAATCCCGGCACCGCCATTCGCGCCAAGCCGATGATGCCCGCGCCGATGGCCAGGCCGATGAGGCCGCCCAGCGATGCGATGACGATGGCCTCGACGAGGAACTGCATCAAGATGGTGCGCCGCGTGGCGCCCACCGCGCGTCGGACACCGATTTCGCGCGTCCGCTCGCGCACCGACACCAGCATGATGTTGGCGATGCCGATGCCGCCGACGACAAGCGCGATGGAGGCGATCGCCAGCAGCACGCCGGTCATCATCGCCATGATGGAATTGACGGTCGCGAGCAGGTCGTCTTGTGAGACGACCGTGAAGTCGACTTGGTTGTTGTGGCGCTTCTGGAGCACCTCGGTGACGTCGTCGATGGCCGCCTGCGTGTTCGCCTTGTCGCGCGCGCGGAGCATCAAGCTGTTGTAGCCATCGAGCGCGAACAGATCGAGCGCGCTGGTCGAAGGGATGAGCGCCAGGTCGTCCAAGTCGAGCCCCAGCGAGTTGCCCTTGCGCTCGAGGATGCCGATGACCCGGTACTCGGCGTCGTTGACCTTGAGCGACTTCCCGAGCGGGTTCTCCTCTCCGAAAATCTCCTGCTGGATGGTGCGGCCGATGACCGCGTACCGGCGGTGGGACGAGACGTCCTCTTCGGTGAAGAAGCGGCCCGCGTCGACGTGCATGTTCCGCATGCTCGCGAAGTGCTCGCCCACGCCGAGCGCCATCGCGTCGCGGCGGCGGCCCTGGTAGCGCAAGGTCGCCGCGCCTTGCACCATGCCGCTGATGCCGTCGATGGTGAAGACCCGGTGCGCGATGGCCTGCTCGTCTTCGCGCGTCAGCTTGTGGGCGACGCCGCTCATCGGCATCTGCATGCCGCCCTTGGTGTCGCGCTTGCCCGGGGTGATTTGAATGACGTTCGAGCCCAGCGACGCGAAGGTGTCGGCGATGTACTGGCGGACCCCTTCGCCGAGCGCCACCAGCAGGATGACCGCGAGCACGCCGATGATGACCCCCAGCGTGGTCAAGAAGGCGCGCAGCTTCGACGCGCGGATGGTGTCGACCGCCGTCAGGAAGAGCTCGAGGAAGCTCATCGCGTGACCTCGTCCGAGACGATGGACCCATCGACGATGCGGACCTGCCGGCGGGTCCGCTTGGCGACTTCGGGGTCGTGGGTGACGAGGACGATGGTGACGCCCTCTCGGTTGAGCTGCTCGAAGAGCTTGATGATCTCGCTTCCCGTCCGTTGATCCAGCGCGCCGGTCGGCTCGTCGGCGAGCAAGAGCTTGGGGTCGTTGACCAGCGCCCGGGCGATCGCCACCCGCTGGCGCTGACCGCCCGAGAGCTGATCCGGCCGGTGGTCCAGCCGCTCCGCCAGCTCCACCCGCTCGAGCGCACGCTTCGCGGCATCGCGCCGCTCGCTCCGGGTGGCCTGCGCGTAGACCAACGGCAGCGCGACGTTGTCCAGCGCCGTGGTGCGCGCCAAGAGGTTGAAGGTCTGGAAGACGAAGCCGATCTTCTCGTTCCGGACGTGCGAGAGCGAGTCGTCGTCCAGCTGAGACACCTCCTCGCCGTCGAGGAAGTAGCTGCCGGCCGTCGGGGTGTCGAGGCAGCCGATGATGTTCATCAGCGTGGTCTTGCCGGACCCCGACGGGCCGATGATGGCCACGTACTCGCCCGCCTCCACGCGCAGGCTCACCCCGCGCAGCGCGCGCACCGTGCTGTCGCCCATCTGAAAGTCGCGCTCCAGCCCGCGGACGTCGATGACCGCCGCGCTCACGGCGCCGCTCCCAAAGGCTTCACCTGGACGGCCGCCCCGTCGGCCAGGCCCTTGACGTTCAAGGTCGAGACCACCACGTCGCCCTCGCTCACGCCGGAGACGACCTCGGTCCGCTCCCAGCTCGACATTCCAATCTGGATGGACCGCTCGCGGACCACGCCGTTGTCCACCACGTAGAGCGACCGCTTCGTTCCCCGGCCAATGACGACGCTCGTCGGCACGTGGAGGACGTCTTGCTTCTCGGCGACGCGGACGTCGACGTTCGCCGACATGCCGGGGCGGATGCCGGCCTCCACCGCTTCGGCCAAGCTTTCGACCGTCACCTCGAGGCGCAACGTGCGCGCGCCCTTCTCGTCTTTGCGCACGGTCGGGTCGAGCTTCGACACGCGCCCGGCGATGGGGCGGCCCGGCAGCGCGTCGAGCTTGACCGTCGCCGGCTGCCCGACCTGCACCCGGCCGATGTCCGACTCGTCGATGGTCGCCTCGACGTGCAGCTGGGAGTCGTCCACCAGCTCGAAGACGCGCTCGCCGACCTGCACCGCGTCTCCGGCGTTCACGAAGACGTCGGCGATCAGCCCGTCGAACGGCGCCGTGAGCGCCGCGCGCGCGCGAGCGACCCGCGCGACCTCCACCGCCGCGCGGCTCTCTTCGAGCTGCGCGCGCATCGCCTGGAGCGCCGCCTGCGCCTCGCGCGCTTGCGCCGCCGCGTCGTCCGCGGTCTGGGCGGTCTCCGCGCCGCGCTCGGCGAGCCGCCGCGCCCGCTCCGAGGCCCGCGCCGCGGCCTCCGCCTGCGCCTCGGACTTCACCAGCTGCGCGCGCTGCGTCGCGACCGTCGCCTCGGCCTGCTTCAGCCGCGCCGCCAGGTCGGCCGCGTCGAGCGCGACCACGACGTCGCCTTTCTTCACCCGGGCGCCGCGCTCCCGCCGGACGTCCATCGCCCGGCCCGCCACCTCGGCGCGCACCGTCGCCGCCCGGGCGGGCAGCACCTCGCCGGCGGACGAAGAGGAGATTTCGTCGCGCACCGCGCCGCGCTCGACCAGGGTCGTCTCGACGACGAGCGGCGGCCGCTTCATGCCCCGCGCCAGAAGAAAGCCGCCGGCGGCGAGCAGCAGCAGGATGCCCACGCGCATCGGCCAGGGGGAGCGGCGCTTCCGCACGGTGCGCCCGGGCGCCACGGGGGGAGCGGCGTCTCTTGGCGGCAACGGCACCACCGCCTGCGTCGGTTGCTCGTGGGGTGTCATGGTTGGCTCGTCTCCTCGTCCAGCGCTTGTCCTGCGTTGAGCCGTAGGACGACGCGCGCATACGAAAGGTCGGCGTCGGCTTGAATGCGCGACACCTCGGCGTCGAACGCGTCTCGCTCCGCCTGCACCAGCTCGAACTGGGTGCCGGCGCCTTCCTGGTAACGCTCGCGTGCGCGCCCGACCGCGGCGGCCGACGCCTGGGCCTCGGCGCGGGCGGCGCGGCTGCGCGCGATGCCGTCGTTCACGCGGTGCCAGGCCTCGTGGATTCGATCCCACGCCGACAGCCGCGCGCCTTCCTCCTGGAGCCGCGCCGCGTTCGCTGCCGCCGCCGCGGCGCGCATCGCCCCGACGCTCGCCAGGTCGAGCCGCCAGCTCAGCGTCGCGTTGAGCACGTAGTACTCCCGGCGTCCCACGAAGCCCGCAGCGTTGGTCAGCCGCTCCTGCGCGGCCGCCGAGAGGGTGGGCAGGAGGTCGAACCGCGCGGCGCTCGCGGACACCTCCGCGCTCTGCCGCTGCGCCGCCGCGGTCGTGACCGAGGGCGCGTCGTTCGTCCGAAGCGCCCACTGCTCGAGCGGCTGCTCGGGGTGAAGGTCGTCTGGCGGCGCGGCGGTCTCTCCGCGGGGCGCGATGCCCGTCAACGTCAACAAGGCCTTGCGCGCCAGCGCGCGCGACAGCTGGGCGTCCGAGATGCTCCGCTGCGCCCGCTCGACCTCCGCCTCGGCGCGGTTGACGTCCAGCGCGGTGGCGACGCCGTCGCTCCAGCGAGCGCGGGTCAGCTCGAGGTTGGTCTGCGCCGCGTTCAGCCTGCGCTCGGCGGACTGGTGGAGCGCCGTCGCGCCGATGAGCTGGTAGTAGTTGCGCGCCACCTGCATCTGGACGTCCATCAACGTCACCCGGGCGCGCTGCCGCGACGCGCGCTCGTTGGCCCGCTGCGCCGCCACCCGCCGCCATGCGGCGATGTCGATGAGGGGCGCTTCGAGCTGAAACGTCGCCTCGAGCTGGTTCAGCGGCTGAATGACGAGCGACTCCGCCGGCGTGCCGGGCGGCAGCGTTCCGCCGAGGAAGCTCGACGGGTCCAAGCTCGACTCGAACTGATTGCGCGTGTAGACGCCGCGCGCGGTCAACGACGGCAGCGCGCGCCCGAGCGCGGTGAGCGACTCGGCCTCCTGCTGCTCGATGTTGGCGGCGGCGACTTGTAGGTCGACGTTGGCGCGCCGCGCGCCGGCGAGAAAATCCGAGAGCGGCTGCAGCGCGAACGCCGGTCCGGCGCTCCCCACCGCCACCAGCCAGAGCGCCGCGCACAGCCCGCGCTTATTAGAGTGTATACTCAATAAATCGACGAACGAGCTCGGCGGCTTGGGGGCAGATCGCATCATCGTTTTTTGGGGGAGGAGGGAAGGGCGCCGTGGAGGAGGAGGTCGACCAGCCCGCGGATGAAGGTCGGCACCGAGAGGGGCAACAGCTCGGTGCCGGTCATGAAGACCCGCTGCATCACGTGCTGGATGAGCGCGCCGAGGAAGACCCGCGCCAGGATTTCCGAGTCGACCCTGCGAAGCCGGCCGCGCTCGATTTCGGCCTCGAAGTAGCTCGAGAGCCGCTTGAGCGCTTCGAAATGAGAGGGCGGCGGCCGACTCATCCGCTCGCGGAGCTCGTCGAGCTTCCAGTGCTCCGCCCGCGCCATCATGGTCGCCACCATGAAGAACGGCATCACGGCGTTCATCTCGTCGATGATGTCCGAGGCGATTTCGTAGAGGTGCTCGGCGATGTCGCCCTTCCCCACCCGCGCCGCCAGGCCCTCCAACACGGGCGGAAGCCGCGTCTGGCGGTCCAACACCGCCAGGTAGACTCCCTCTTTGGTCTTGAAGCGGTGGAAGAGGACGCTCTCCGAAACCCCCGCCCTGCGGGCGATCTCCGCGGTCGTGGTGCTGACGCCCTGCTCCAGGAACACGGCCTTCGCCACGTCGAGCAGCTCGTCATCCGTGATGCTGAGGGGGCGTCCGCGCGCGGCCATTTATGAAGTGCTAACTACAATAATGGCGATGCGCGGCGCCTGGCAAGTCAGGGGGCGCTGGGTGGATCAACCCAGGTTGGGCAGCGGCGATGTCACCCCGCCGAACTGGTTCTGCGGAACGCCGGCCATCTGGAACATCGCGAGCAGCATGTGGCTGATGGTGTATTGGCCCTTCGAGTAGGCGATGTGGCGGCCGGTGTTGTGCTTGCCGCCGCCGCGGCCCGCGAGCACCACCGGCATCTCGCGCGTGTCGTGGGTGTTGCCGTCGAACATCTCGGAGCCCAAGTACACCAGGCAGTTGTCGAGCACCTGGCCGGTGCCTTCCGCGGTCGCGCTCGGGTTGTTCGGGTCTTTGAGCGCCCGAAGGAGCGAGGCGAAGCGCGAGACCTGATACGTGGTCCACGTCTGCAGCTTGTCGAGGCTGCCGGACGAGCTGTTCTGGTGCGTGGTCTCGTGCATGCCGCCGCTGACGCCGGCCGCGCTGCCGGACGGGCCGCCGTTGCCGTTGCCATTGCCGAGCATGAAGCTGGCGTAGCGGACCAAGTCGCAGCGAATCGCCAGGCCGAGCAGCTGCGCCTGCAGGTCGGCCTTGGTGGTGGCGTAGCTGGACTGAGAAGGGGGACGGCTCGGCATCGCGCAGGAAGAGGACGGTGGCGGCGGCGCCATCGTCTGGAGCTGGGCGATTTCCGTCTCGAGCTGGCGCACCGCGGTCAGGTGTTGCTCGAGCCGCTGCTGGTCGGCCTTGCCGAGCTTTCCTTGCAGCCGCTGGATGTCTTGGCGAACCGAGTCGAGCACCGACAGCTTCCGGGCGAGCGCCGCGGCCTGCGCGGGGTTTTGGCCCGACCCCGAGCCCGACCCGGCCGGCGGGTTGCCGGCGAACTTGAAGATGGCGTCGAACAGCGCCTGCGGGTCGCGGTACTCGAAGGCGGGGGTTTCGGCCGCGGTCCACGAGATGTGGTTGTAGACGTTGGGCGACTTGAACACCGTGCTGGGCGAGCCGGCGAGCGGCGGCTCGGAGGCGACGGCGAGCGCCTTGAACGGCGTCGCGCCTGCGGGCAGGTGGGCCGCGGCCTGCCACTCCATCGACGGGCCGGTCGGGCCGAGCCGGCTCGACGCGATGCGGGTGCCGGTGGTGAAGCACGAGGTGCCGCGCTCGTGGCCGTTGCCGTCGGTGCCTTCGTTGCCCAGGCGCAGCCCGCTGAGGATGTTCAGGTCGTTTCGCCAGGGCGCCAGCGGCGCCAAGCACGGCGTCATCGTGTAGCCGGTGCCGGTGGCGGTCGGCTTCCAGCGCGACTGGTTGCCGCTTTCGAGCACCGGCACGCCGTTGGTGATGAAGAACGAAATCAGCCGCTGGGGAAACGCGGTGGTCTGGCCGCGCGCGGCGCCCAACAGAAAGCCCTTGCTGTCGAGCATCGCGTCGAGCACCGGCAGCGCGATGATGGTGCCGGCGCCGCGCAAGAAGGTCCGCCGCTGGAGAGTGAATGGTTTGAGGGTGCTCATTGACCGTAAACCTCGAGCTCGCTGATGGAGTTCCACGTGTTCTGGCTGTTGCCCATGCCGACGATGCGGACGAACCGCGCGGCGGCCGGGGTGAAGTCTTGCCGCTGGAAGTCCGTCGAGCCGCCCGCGGTCTGTCCATCGTAGACAGTGGTGAAGGTGGCGCCGTCGGTCGAGAGCGCGACGCGGTACTTGTCGCTGCGCTCGGCCCCATACGCCCAGGCGATTCGCACGTAGGCGGCGGTCTTCACCGCGCCCAAGTCGACCTGCACGTACTGGCCTTCGCCGTTCGCTGCCCAGCGGGTCGACAGGTTGCCGTCGATGGTGTTGGCGGCGACGTTGCCGTCGTCGGAGCTCGCGCTGGCCGAGACCGGGGTGAGCTTCACCGGGTTGGGCGTCGAAGGTGAAGGCGTGGAGGGCGTCGACGGCGTCGAGGTCGCCCCGCCCGCCGGCGGGTCGTCGACCGACGCGCGGCGGAAGCGGAACGCGTCGCTGGTGACCAGCGCTTCGATGAGCTCGGGGTACCGGTAGCCGCCCGTGGCGAAGGTGGAGGCGATCGCGTCGATGGTGCACGCGTCGACCAACTCCTCGCTGCGGCCCAGGTGGAACCGCAGCGCCTGCGTGACGACGCAGCGGCCGACCTTGTCCTGGTTCTCGCGGAGCCGCTGCGAGAGCCCGTTCGCGCCGACGAACTCGGAAGGGTTGAAGCCGACCACCTCGCCGCGCGTGTCGACCGGCTGGCCGACCTCGTTCACGGTCCGCTGCTCGCCGATCGGCCCGAACGCTTCGAGCCCGAAGCCGATGGGGTCGATCAGCCGGTGGCAGCTGTTGCACGCGGGGCTGTCGCGGTGGCGGGCGAGCCAGTCGCGCTCCGACTCGCCCGGGGCCTTGACCGGCGCGGAGGTCACCGCGGCTTCGCTCGGCGGCGGCGGCGGGTCGCAGAGCACCACGTCGCGCACGAACTTGCCGCGCAGCATCGGCGAGGCGGCCTCCGGCTTGGACGCGGTGGTGAGCACGCTGGCGAGCGTCATCACGCCGCTGCGCTCGTGCGTCGAAGGGAAGGTGACCTGCGCCCACTGCCCGGCGGGCGGCTCGGTGACGTTGTAGAGCTTGGCGAGGTTCGAGTCGACGAACGTCGTCTTGCTGTCGATGAAGTCGATGAAGCGCGCGGACGGCTCGAACGCGAGGTGCGCCATGAAGCGCTCGACCTCCCCCGCCATCGACGCTTTGAGCGGGTCGCCCCAGAGCGGGTAGTGGGCGGTGTCGCGCGTCGCGTTGCCGAGCAACGGCGTGTTGAGCCACTGCCGCATGAAGAGGTGGAAGGCGTCTTTCGCGCGCGGGCTCTGCATCATGCGGCGCGCGTGGCTCCGCACCCCTTCGGGGGTCTCGAGCTCGCCGGCCTCCGCGGCCAAGAAGAGCGCGTCGTCGGGCAGGGTGCCCCACAGCGCGTACGACAGGCGCGAGGCCATCTCATAACCGCTGACCGCGCGCAGCCCGGGCCGCGCGGGGAGGTCACGCCCGACTTCGGGCCGGAAGAGGAAGCTGGTCGACTGGAGCATCGCCTCGACGACCGCGGACGCTCCGGCGTACGGGTCGCTGGTGGGCTGCTTTTGCGCGAGCGCGACGAGCTGGTTGACCTCGTCGGCGGCGAGCGGACGCCGGTACGCGCGGCGACCGAACTGGGTGACGAACTGCTGGAGGCACGCCGCGTCGCCCGAAGCGACATCGCAAGGCAGGATGGCCGCGCGGCGGGTGGCGTTCGAGAACACCGCCGCGGCGACTTCCTCCGCGCCCGCCATGTACGTCCGGGCGTGGTCGAGCGTGAAGTTTTGGGTCACCGCGTTGTTGTCGAAGCTTCCATACGCTTGATCCGGCGGGAAGCGCGCCGCGACGTCCGGCAAGCCGGCGCCGAACAGATCATTGAGCGTGCGCTGGTATTCGCGGTTGGTCAGCCGCCGCATCACCGACGTCGCGGGGTCCCCGCACACCGCGGGGACGTCGGGCAGCTGGCCGCCGCCGGGACCAGCGGGGTCCGTGTCCTCGGCGCCATTCGCGCCGGCCGTACCGGGCGCCACCGATGTCGAGCCAGCGCCCATGCAGCCGAAGGCGCACCCGCTGGCGATGGCAAGGACACAAACCATTCGTCGAGACATGCCAAGCCGACTACGCAGGCTTCGTGCCGGCCGCGGGGCGCGGCGTAAAGCAGCCAAATGTCACGGGTTGGACGGGCGCCGGGGTGTGGCGTGTCAATCGACAGTGGTACCTCCGCGAGGTGCTTGCATTGCTCCAGCTGGAATCAACCCAAGCGCCCCTTCGCCCGATAACCCCATATGGGACTCCAACTGTCGAAGAAGCTGGGGCACTCGGGGCACGCCAACACCGCCGCCGGCATCAAGGCCTTTCAGAAGGCCCGCGGGATCAAGTCCAAAGACCCGGTGAAGCTCGAACAGATGACGTCGAATGCGCTCGCGCACATCTGGCGCGCGGTGAAGCACCACCCGGGCATCGTGATGCTCGGCATGAAGAGCGCGAAGGTGCGCACCCTGGAGCGGCTGCTCCACACGCGGGGGTTGCTCCAGCGCGGCGCGGTCGATGGCGTCTATGACGGCAAGACGTCGCGCGCGGTCCAGGCGCTCCAGAAGAAGCTCTTTGGAAAAACGCGGAAAGGCAACGCCGTCACCACGAGCCAGTTCGCCAAGCTCGTCGCCGGCGCGGTCAAGTCACCGCGGGCGCTGGCCCGGCTGAACAACACGCGCGTGGGGACCCAGATGCCGAGCAGCGGCTTTGGCTACATGGGCTACTACGCGAGCTCCAAGCGGTACGGCACCGTGAAGACGGTGGAGACGCTGAAGGCGGTCGCGGCGCGGTACCACGCGGCCACGGGAGAGACGCTGCGCATCGGCGACATCAGCCTGCGCGGCGGCGGCGCCATTTCGGGGCACGCCACCCACCGGCACGGCACCAACGTCGACATCGACATGGCGTTCAACGACGGCCGCAAGACCGCCGAGCGTCAGCGCGGCAGCGTCAACGCGACCTGGAGAAGCCCGGCCTACAGCCGAAGCAAGACGCGGAAGCTCATCTACGAGCTGCGCCGCGCCAATCCAGGCGTTCGCATTCTGTTCAACGACCCGGTCTTGGTGCGCGAAGGCCTGGTGCGCCCCTTCCCCAACCACGACAACCACCTGCACCTGACGCTGCCGTAGAGCGGCGCGTACGGAGAAGCGGCTCATGGGGAGGCAGGGCCCAAGCGCGCGGGCTACGGTTGGTGCGCTTGGAGCATCTCGCGATGCTGCAGGCCGAGCTGCTCGTGGTCCTTCAGCAGCGCGTCGTGCTCCTTCTTCATCTGCTCGTGCTCGGCCTTCATCCGGGCGTGATCTGCCTTCCACGTCTTCTCCGAGCCCTTCTTCGCATGCGCGGCCTCCAGCGCCGCGTGCCGGGCGACCACCTTCGCGTGCTTCTCGAGCACCTGGGCGTGGCGCTGGATGAGCCGCGCGTGTGCCTTCTCGAGCGCGTCGTGCGCTTTGTCCGGCGCGTCTCCTTTGGCGGCGTCGTGCTCCTTCACCCATTGCGCGTGGTCGGCCTCCATCTTGTCGTGGGCGCTCTCCATCTCGCGGTGGGCGGCTTCGAGCAACGCGTGCTCCTGCGCGAGCGCGTCGTGGGCGTTCTCGGACTGCGACCAGCCCGCCCCAGCGCTCAGCGCGATGAGGAAGAATGCAGCTGCGGATAGGTGACGTTTCATGAACCGAGCTCCTTGCTTTCGAGGTGAGTGGAACGACTGCGACAAGGCCACGCCATCGCGGCCAACGTGAAGAGGCCGGCCAGCGTCGTCTGAGCGCCTCCCACCGGCAGCTCGTAGACGTAGGCCAGGACATAGCCGGCCCCGCCGGCGACGGCGCCGAGCGCTGCGGCGAGCGCGAAGGACCCGCGCAGCGAGACGCCGAGCGCCCAGGCGGTGGCGGCGGGCAGCACCGAGAACGCAAACACGGGCAACGCGCCCAACGCGCGCGCGCTGACGCCGATCATCAACCCGAGCCCTAGCATCAGCGCTGCGTTCAGCAGCCGCACGGGCAGCCCCTGGACAGCGGCGACGGGCGCATCGAACGCGGCGAACGTGAAGCCGCGGAAGAACACCAGGTGCAGGGCGAGCAGCGACAAGCCCACGGCTGCGACCCGCGCCGCGTCGCCCGGCCGGACGAGGACGGCGGTGCCGAAGAGGAGGCCTTGAATGTCATGCGCCTCTTGCGCGATGCGGTCGCCGACCAGCACCACCGCGCCGCCCGCGACGGCGTACGCGACGCCCAGCAGCACGTCGCCGCTCGCCCACCGCGCGTGGGACCGGCCCGACAGCAGCGACACCGTCAGCACGCCGAGCCCGACCGCGCCCGCGAGCGGGTCGACGTTCAGGCCCAGGTGAATCTGCGCGTAGAAAGCCAAGGCCACGCCGAGCGCGCTGGACTGCGCCACGGCCGCGCTCAGGAACACCATGCGGCGGGAGACGACGTAGATGCCCAGGAAGCCGAGCACCCCGCCGGCGACGACGGCGCAGAAAATCGGCGCGCGAAACAGGTCCCACGCCTCGAGGAATGACGCCCAAGGAGAAGGGTCAACGCGCATCGGGCGCTCCCACGAAGGTCGCTCGGAAGCGGGGGTGACGGAAGATGTCCGCGGGCGTGCCGTGTGCGGACAGCGCCGCGTCGCGGTCCAGAAGCAGCACGCGTTGAGCGACGTGCATCGCCTTGGACCAGTGGTGCGTCACCAGGACGATGGCCTTGTGCTCGTCGCGCGCGAGCCGGGCCAGCTCTTGGAAGGTCGCGTCCTCGGTGAGCGAGTCCATCGAGGCGGTGGGCTCGTCGAGGAAGAGCGCGTCCGCGTCCGCCGCGAGCATGCGCGCGAGGAACACCCGCTGCCGCTGCCCGGATGAGAGGTTTCGCCAGAGCGAATCCGAGAACGCGTCGACGCCCGCCCGCTGCATCGCCGCCGCCCAGCGCTGGCGCTCTCCGCGCGCCGGCGGCCGCAAGAACGTCCAGCGGCGCTGAGTGCCCCACTGGACGACGTCGCGGACCCGAATGGGCAGCGACGCCTCGAGCGAGGAGACCTGCGGGAAGTAGGCGCAGGTCGTCCCCGGCGCGCGAACGACGCGGCCGGAGACGGGCGGGATGAGCCCGAGCATCGTCTGGAGCCAGGTCGTCTTGCCGGCGCCGTTCCGCCCGAGGGCGAGCAGCAGCTCGCCCCGGCGGACCTCGAGGTCGAACCGGGGCAGCAACGCGCTGCCCCGGTGGCCGACCTCGAGCCCTTCACACCTGACGAGGGCGTCAGGGATGCTCATGCCCCGCCTCTTCGACCACGACGGACACTTGATCCTCCGTGGTCGGCCCGAAGCTGAGCGTGTACATGCCGACCTCGAGCGGGACGACGTAGCGGCCTTTGATCTCGGTGCAAGTGGTCGAGCTGGTCGCCGACGCCTCGGGCTCCACCTCTTGGTCCTGCGCGTCTCGGAAGGTGACGGGGACGTTCGCGCCGAGGAAGAAGACGAAGTCGGCCTCGTCGTCGGCGGCGAAGGTGACGTAGCCGCCCTTCCCTCCGGTGATGGGCGTGAGCTGGATGTCATAGCGTTGGTGGTCGGCGTCGATGGCCGGCGCGCCCGATGCGGTCGCGGTTGCGGTGACGCTGACCGCGGGCCCATCGGCGAGGTGCTCGCAGCCCTCTTCGTCGAGCTCGTCCCCCGGCGTGCCCGCATCGCTCCCCGCATCGGGCGGAGGCCCGCCGCCGTCTGTCCCTGCGTCCGGCACGTCCGAGGGGAGGTCCAAATCGCAGCTGACGAAGGCGGTCAGGCAGGCAAAGGCGGCAATCCAAAGCTTCGCTTTCATGGTTCATCCTTGTTGTTGGGGTTGGGGGTGAAGCTCGCTTCGGTGCTCGTCACCGTCAGCGAGAGGGCTTCGAGGTTGTCTCGAAGCAGTTCGTGGGCCGCGGCGTTCTGCGCGGGCCCGATGTCGATGATGGGGTGGGACCGGATCAGCGCTGCCCAGTCGACGCCGTCGAGGAGCGGCGCGCTCGCCTGCAGCTCGAAGGCGAGCGCGAACGTCGCGAACGCGTCGTCGGGCACGTCGAGCGACAGCGGCAGCGACACCGCGCGGAGCGGCTCTTCCGCGGACGCGCCCGAGTCCCACCGGAAGGCCACTTCGCCGGAGAAGCTCGGGGTCGGGCGTGGGTCCCGGACTGCGCCCTCGAGGACGACGCGGCGAATGGCCACCTGCGCGCGGTGGATGGCGCCGCGCGGCAGCCCGCACACCGGCTCGCACGACAGGTCGACTTGCGTCCCGGCCAACACGTCGAGCGGGTCGCTCCGCAGCGCGACCACGGGCTCGGAGCGGCCCACCTCGCCGCCGCCCGCGAGCTCGGCTTCGATGTCTTCGTAAGAGACGAGCCGGCCGTCGACGTGGTGGCAATGGCCGTTGTGGCAGAGCGTGTAGCCCGGCGGCGGATGGGCGGGATCCAACCTCTCGCCCGTCCCGCGCGCCTCGGTCGTGAGCTTCTCGAGCACAATCGGGGCCAGCTCGACGACGGCGCGGGTGATGCGGGCCTGATGGCTGGTGTCGAGCTTCTGCCAACCCTCGCCCGCGTCTCGCCCGCGCGCGGTGACGAACGACGCGGTGAGGGAGGGCTCCAGCGCCGCGAACCAACCGCCGGGCTGAAGCGCGCAGCCGCCCGCGAGCCACCCCAGCGCGAGCCAAGCGAGCGCGCGGCTCATGGCGTCCCTCCCGCCCCGAGCGCCCGGTGAATCTCGCTCAAGTAGGCGTCGAGGAACTGCACGTAGGTCTGCCCGCCGCGAAAGTCCGGGCTCGCGGGCACGACGACGACGGGCACGCCGAGCTTCTGCGCGACGAGCTCCGAGGTCGTCTGGGGGTAGTAGCTCTCTTGAAGGATGAACCGCGCCTGGTTGGCGCGGCCGAGCTGAATCACGCGCGCGACGTGCTGCGGGTTGGGCGGTGTTCCGGGCTTGGGCTCGAGGAAGGCGAGCTCGGTGAGCCCCAGCCACTGGGCGATGTACACCCAGGTCTTGTGGTACGCGATGAAGGGCGCGCCCCGGTGGGCGGTCAAGCGCTCTTCCCAGCTGCGTTGCGCGGTCCCCAGCTCGGCCAGGAGCGCCTCGAGCCGCTCCTGGTAAGTCGACTTTCCATCGGGGTCGATCTCCGACAGCCGCGCCGCGATGCCGCGCGCGACCTCGGCCGCGGCGCGCGGGTCCTTCAGGTAGTGGGGATTCCCGCCCGGGTGGACGTCGCCCATGCTCCGGTCGATGGCGGATGCGGGGACCTCCAGCGGGCGGATGAACGCGGAGCAGTCGAGGTGGCCGCGGCTCCCGCGCTGAATGGCGGGGTTCCGCGCGCCGCTCATCAAGACGGGCAGCCACCCCACCTCGAGGTCCAGGCCGACGAGCAGGAGCAGGTCGGCGCGGCTCAGCTCGAGCGCCAAGCTGGGTTTGGCGTCGACGAAGTGCGGGTCTTGCGTCGGCAACGACATCGACGAGACCAAGAGCCGATCGCCTCCGACGCCGCGCGCGAGCGCCGCGAGGTCAGGGACGGTGGCGACCACGCGAACGGCCGCGGCGCCGGCGCGCGGAGTGAAGGCCAGAAACAGGGAGAGGCAGAGGGGGAGGAGTCGCATCGTTGGTTGCTTTCAGAGGTTGCTTTCAGAAGGCGTGAGCGCCGTGCGCGCCCACGGCGAACTCGAAGGCCAGGAGCGCGGCCCACGTCGGGCGCGGCTGCCACCCGGGCACGTCAGACGAGCCTTGCAGTCGAACGCGCGAGAACTCGGAGGGCCAGAACGTCAGGTTCGCGCTGATCCGTTGACGGCTTTGGCGCCACAGCGGGTCGAGCGCGTCGGTGGCGATGCTGCCGTCGGCGCGCCGCGAAGGGCTGCCGAGCTCGTAGCGGAGCGCGGTGCCCCAGCGCTGGGCGAACCGCCAGAACAGGTAGGCGTAGCCGCCGTGGTCGTGCAGCACATCGCCCGGGACTTGGCGGCGGCGGTAGAGCCACTCGGCTTGAAGCGAGACGATGGTCTGCGACGCGAACGCGGTGGGCCGGTACTTGAGGTACAGGTCGCCGCCGTAGACGTCCGACCGGTTCCACCGCCCCGTCGGGTTGGGGCCCGTCGCCGCGGAGAGCCCGACGAGCAGCGACCAGTCGTCGGAGAAGGGAAAAAACTGCTTGAGCGCGGCGGTGGACTGCACGTCCAGCGGCGAGCGAACGCCCAAGTCGTCGGGGCCGTAGAAGCTGCGCGCCGTCGCCTCTCCCGCGGCGTCGGTGACCGAGCCGACCAGCTCCACGTACCAAGGCAGCGGCGCCAGCCAGGAGCCTTCGACGCCGAGCCCGCGGTTACCTTCGCCGCCGAAGACGCGGCCGATGATGAACGGCTGGTCGACGAAGTGCCACGCGTGCGGGTGGGTCGGGTTGATTCGCCCGAACCGGGTGAGGAATTGGCCCAGCCGCAGCTGGAACCGGCCCGGCAGCGCGAGCGTCGTCGCGTAGACCTCTTCAATCTCGACGCCGAACTGGCTGAAGACGATGTTCGCGTCGAAGCGGAAGTACGGGTCCACCGAGCTTCCGACCGCCAGCTCGAGCTGCTGAAGCGTGAAGCCGGTCTTCTTCGGGTCATGTCCGCCGGTCTGCAGCGGCTCTTTCGTCGAGAACCAGCCGAGCGCGACGTCGGCGATGAACGAGATGTCTGGGTTGAGGGACTGCAGAAAGCGCGCGGGCGCGCTGTCCGCTGGCTCGGGTGTCGGCCGCGACGAGGATTGGGCCGCGGTGTCTGCGTCGAGGGCGCGCTGAATGTCGTCGAGCTCGTCTTGGGTTTGCCCCAAGGCGCGCGTGCTGACCGTCGCGACGAAAAGAAAGAGACATCCAAAGAGTGGACGCAACACGCATGACTCCGCGCGTGCTTCACGCACGCGGATTGAGGGCTCGACGGGGGAGAGAGCGACGGCGACGGAGCCTGCTGCTCCGTGCGGCGTCACGGCGTGACGTCAGCGGGCATCGCGCCCCAGCGCGGACTTCGGCGCGGCTGCTCGAACGCAGCGGCGCTCACGGCGGGACGAAGTGTGGATGCTTTCGTGTCGACGTCGAACGGAGGCTACGCCGACGGCGGAGAGCCCTTCGGCGCGAGCCTCAGAATCGCGATCGACGCGACGAACGGATGCTGCTCGTCGGCAGGGTACGACGCGAACGAAACAACGGAGAGGACGACGTCGGAGGGGCCGTCGACCCGGGCCGCGGTCTTCTGCGTGACCGCGACGGCGCAGTGGTCATGGCCGTGCTCGCTGAGGTTCGCCGCGCCTTGCTGGACGCCGGGCGAACCCTCGTCGGTGGGGTGCGCGGGCGCGGAAGCCAGCGCCGTCGACTCCGCGCCGTGAATCTGCTCGCCGTGCTCCGCGCAGGTCGCGTGCTCGGCCAGGGCAAGGTGGAGGTGACCGCCGAGCTGGGCCGTCAGACAGAGCAGCGCCGCCCAGGCTTGCCATCCCTTCCGCTGGTGGGTCGCTGCGCGCACGGTGGGATTAGTGGCCGAAGGGTCGCTCGCTTGTCAACAGGCTCACGGCGCCGCGCGGCGTTGCGACTCGCTTTGCTTGCCCCAGAAGAAGCTCGCGCGCAGCACCCCGCCGTACGACCACAGCCGGCTGGGCTCTTCAATCGGCGGCGTGCCGTAGCGCGTCAGGTAACCGGCGAGCGTGGCCGCCATGAATTCGGTGGGCCACCACTTCAACGCCAGCGCGCCGCCTTGGGAGCCGCCCGCGCGGACGTCGCTGGCGCGGCGCCCGAGCCACAGGCCGTCGTACCGCGCGGCGAGCTCCACCGCGCCGCCCGACCAGCGGCCGTCGTCGCGCGTCGGCGCGCGCGGTGCGTGGCCGACCTGTCGAGGCGCTCCGCGAAGGACCCAGGCGAGCTCGGTGGTCAGGCCGTACGAGTCGACGGAGGGCAGGCCGATGCGCGGCGTCGAAGGGTTTCCGTCGTGGTCGCGGGAACGCGACTCCCGGGCGAACGCCCCTTCGAGGGTGAGCCGGACAGGCCCCGCGTAGGCGATGGCGTGTCCTTCGCCCACCACGCGCAGCCCCGAGACGACGACCGGCCGGAAGTAGATGAACCCGAGCGGGGTCTGCCCGATGACGCCGTCGCGATCGCGCGCGCTCTCGACCAGCGCGCCGCCGCCGAGCCGCAGCCCGAAGGTTCGACGCTCCGGCGCAGCGCCGACCCAGGCGCGGCCGAGGACCAAGTCGAGCACGGCGTAGCCGGCGGGGAGCGCGTTGTCGTTGCCCAGCGGGCTGCCGCTGCCGTTGCCAATGCGAAGCCAACCTTCGAGGGGCAAGGTGCGCGGCGTGAGGTGCACGTCGGCGCCGACGTCGCGGTTGATTCGAAACGACGTGACGACCGGCGCTCGATCCGGGAACGGGAGCGTGTGGACGGGCTCGTAGATGAACGACGGGAACAGCGGCGGCTTCGAGTACCCGATGGTGAACTCGGCCCACTCGCTCGCGCGCAGGCGCATGAAGGCGTCGAGAATCGCCGGCGCCTCGCCGACGAGCTCGACCGTGGCGACCGCCCGGAACCACGGCGCCGGCGACAAAGTCAGCCCCGGCCGCAGCCGCGCCAGCGCGAACCCCGTGTAGCCCTCCGCCTCCGACGGGTAGACACGGTAGTTGGCCTCGCCGAGGACGGTCGGCTGGAGCGGCGCGGGTTGCGCGCGCGCCAACGGGGCGGCCGCCAGGCTGATGAGCACCGCGAGCGAGAGGAGGGGTCGCATCCGTCAGTCCACCGGCAGCACGTGAGGACGTGGCTGATGCCGTCGGCCTCGTTGGGGTCGTGGTCCGCGACGAAGAGTCTTCGATTCGTCGGGTCGTAGGCGACGCCGCGCACCTGCTGGAACCCCGACTGGAACACCGCCGCCGCGCCGGTCGCGCTGATTTGGTAGACGCTGCCGCCCGCGCTGCCGGTGAAGAGCGATTGGTCCGGTCCCGCGGCGAGCAGGTCGGGCTGCGCGACCGTCGCCAGCACCGTGAAGGCGCTGGGGTTCGAGCGCGGCGCCTTCAAGAGCTGCCCGAGGTCTTGATCCGACACGAAGAGGTCTTCGCCGAGGGCGAGCACCCCGACCGGCTTCTTGAGCCCGGTGAGGATCGCCGGCTCGCTTCCCGCCAGCGAGAGTTGGCCGACGGCCCCGACGCGCTCGCCGGTGGACAGCCGCACGAACCAGGAATCGAAGAGCTGCCCGTCGCTCGCCACGGTGAGCCCCACGCGTCGCCGCTGCGGGTCGAGCCCCGGCACGACCTGCGCGTCGCCAGCGGGCGTGACGAACACCACGTCGCCCGCGGTTCCTCCGCCGAACCGCGTGACGACGATGGTGCCGTCGCCGGTGATGACCAGCTGCCCGAGCCCCGCGCCTTGGGGCGACGCCGCGGGCAGGTCCTTGACGAGCGAGAAGCCGGCCGCGTCAGACCACTGGAGGATTCGATTCCCGTTGTCGTCCGCCACGTAGAGGACCTGCGCGCCGTCGTCCCACCACAGCCCGTTCGGGTCGCCGTCGACCTCGATCGTGCGCGGTCCGCGGTCCACGACCTCGCTCGGGGGCGGGCCTTTGCCCGCACACGCCAGCGAGAGGATGGACGAGAGAGCGACAAGGTAACGCGCGAAGGGATTCATGGCAGGGCTCCTCGGGGTGGATGAAAGTCGCGTCCGCTTTACAGTTCGACAATTTGACTTGTCAATCGCTCTCTCCGGACGCGGCGGACGTTCATGCATGGTCCGCCGCGCCCCGGGGTAACCTCGCGGCATGCCGTCACCCCGCGTGCCACTGGCCTGTCTGATCGGCTTCGGGCTGTGCTGGACGGCGCTCGCCATCGCCCCCGCGGCGCGCGGCATCTGGCTGCTCGAGAACGTGCCGACGCTCGTCGTGGTGCCGGTGCTCGTCGCCACCTATCGGCGCTTTCGCTTCAGCGACCGCGCGTACGTGATGCTCGCGCTCTTCCTGCTGCTCCACACCATCGGGAGCCACTACACGTACCCCGAGGTGCCGGTGGGCGAGTGGGCGCGCGGCATGTTCGGCGGCACGCGCAACCAATACGACCGCTACGTGCACTTCGCGTACGGGCTGCTGCTCTTCGTGCCCGCGCGCGAGCTCATCTTCCGCAAGAGCCAGCGCCTGCGGCTGTGGCCCGAGCTGTCGCTCACCTTCGCGGCGCTCGCGTGCGGCAGCTTGCTCTACGAGCTGTCGGAGTGGCTCAGCGTGACGGTGGTGGCGCCGCACGCCGACGAGTCGTTCCTGGGCACGCAGGGCGACGCGTGGGACGCGCAGAAGGACATGGGCGTCGCCGCGCTCGGGTCGCTGTTGGCCGCGCTCTACGAGTGGGCGCGCGCCCGCCGGGCCAACGTTCACGCCTGAAGAAGGCGCGGGTTGAACGCCTTGCGAGCGCCGAACGGTGCATGGTACGGCCGAACGAATCTGTCATGAGCCCCAACGACTCTTCCGGCGCGCCGCGCGACTACAAAGACACCTTGAACCTGCCCCGCACCGAGTTCCCGATGAAGGGGAACTTGGTCCAGCTCGAGCCCAAGCTGCTCGGCGCGTGGGAAGAGCAGGACGTGTACGCGAAGATTCTCGAGAAGAACGCGGGCCGCCCGCTCTTCGTGCTGCACGACGGGCCGCCGTACGCCAACGGCCACCTGCACGCGGGCCACGCGCTCAACAAGATTCTCAAAGACATCGTCGTGAAGTACCGCAACATGTCGGGCCGGCTGTGCGACTTCGTGCCCGGCTGGGACACGCACGGCCTGCCGATCGAGCAGGCGGTCGAGAAAAGGCTCAAGGAGAAGAAGATCGACAAGCGCTCGCTCTCGCGCGACGACTTCCTCGCCAAGTGCCGCGAGTACGCGCTCGAGTTCATCGACATCCAGCGCGTCGAGTTCAAGCGGCTGGGCGTGATGGGCCGCTGGGCCGAGCCGTACCAGACGCTCTCGTTCGACTACGAAGCGCAGGAGATCCGCGAGCTGGCGAAGTTCGCGCGCGCGGGCACGCTCTATCGCAAGAAGAAGCCGGTCTACTGGTGCGTGACCGACGCGACCGCGCTCGCCGAGGCCGAGGTCGAGTACGAAGACCACACCTCGCCTTCGGTCTACGTGGCGTTCGAGGCCGCGAAGGACCTCGCCACCCAATGGCCCAAGCTCTCCGGCAAGAAGGTGGCCTTCGCCATCTGGACGACGACGCCGTGGACGCTGCCGGCGAACCTCGCCATCTCGGTGCACCCCAAGCACGAGTACGTCTTCTACGACTTGGGCGACCGGGTGGTGTGTGTGGCGAAGGAGCTCTTGCCCAAGTTCCTCGCCGAGGTCGCCTCCGAGCACCTGGCGATCAAGCAGGTCCAGCTGCCGGGCGGACAGGTCGACGCGGCGGCGATGGTCGAGCCCGCGCGCATCCTCGCGTACGCGTCGGGCGAAGAGCTCAAGGGCCTTTCGTACAAGCACGTCTTCTACGACCGCGTCTCGCCCATCGTGACCGGCGAGCACGTGACGCTCGAGCAGGGCACCGGTTTGGTGCACACCGCCCCGGGCCACGGACAAGACGACTACGAGATGGGCCTGGCGTACGGGCTGGACATCTACAACCCGGTGAAGAACGACGGCCGGTACGACGAGACGGTGGGCGCGCGGCTCGCCGGCAAGAGCGTGTTCGAGGCCAACCCGCTGGTCATCGACTGGCTCGTCGAGCAGGGGGCCTTGCTCAACAAGCGGGATGATCAGGTCAAGCACAGCTACCCGCATTGCTGGCGCTGCCACAAGCCCATCATCTTCCGCGCCACCCACCAGTGGTTCATCTCGCTCGACAAGACGGGGCTTCGCCAGAAGGCGTTGGATCAGATCGACCACGCGGTGACGTGGGTGCCGCGCTGGGGCAAGGACCGCATCCGCGGCATGCTCGAGACGCGCCCCGACTGGTGCATCAGCCGCCAGCGCACGTGGGGCGTGCCGATTCCGATGGCGCTCTGCGAGGGCTGCGACGAGGCGGTCATCTCGCACGCGCTGATGGAGAAGGTCGCCGACGCGGTGGAGAAGGAAGGCGCGGGCGTCTGGTACCGCACGCCGGTGACGGACTTCCTGCCCAAAGGCTACGCGTGCGCCCAGTGCGGGAAAAAAGAGTTCCGCCGCGAGACCGACATCCTGGACGTGTGGTTCGACTCGGCGTGCTCGTTCGCCGCGGTGGCGGACAAGCGGCCGAACCTCAAGGTGCCGGTCGACTTGTACCTGGAGGGCAGTGATCAGCACCGCGGCTGGTTCCACGCCTCGCTCCTGGTGGGCGTCGGCACGCGCGAGAAGGCGCCCTACAAGACCTGCCTGACGCACGGCTTCGTGGTCGACGGGGAAGGGCGAAAGATGTCCAAGTCGCTCGGCAACACCGTGGCGCCCGAGCAGGTCATCAAGCAGTACGGCGCCGAGGTGCTCCGGCTGTGGGTCGCCTCCAGCGACTACCGCGACGACGTGCGCTTGTCGGATCAGATCCTCAAGGGGCTGTCCGAAGGGTATCGGAAGATCCGCAACACCATCCGCTACGCGCTCTCCAACCTGTACGACTACGACCCGGCGAAAGACGCGGTGAAGCCCGAGCAGCTGCTGCCGCTCGACCGGTGGGCGCGCGGCCGGCTGCACGAGCTGATCAGCAAGGTCACCCAAGCGTACGAGGCCTACGAGTTCCACTTGGTCTACCACCAGGTCGTCGAGTTCTGCGCGCAGGACCTCTCGGCGCTGTACTTCGACGTCTCGAAGGACCGGCTCTACACGGGCAAGCCCACGGGGCTGCCCCGCCGCGCCGCGCAGACCGTGCTGCACGAGGTGGCGACGTCCCTGCTCGCGCTGTTGGCGCCGGTGATGAGCTTCACCGCCGAAGAGGCCTGGCAGACCTTGCCCGGGAGCAAGCCCGCGTCGGTGTTCCTCGCCGAGCTGCCCAGCGCGACCGTGAAGCCCGACGCCGCGCTCACCGCGCGGTACGAGAAGCTCTTCGCGCTGCGCGCCGCGGTGCTCGAGCAGCTCGAGGCCGCGCGCCACGTCGAGGACTACGTACCGGCGATGGCCTCGGGCGCGCTGACCGGTGAGGCGCGCGCGCCGCTCGACGCGCACGTGAAGAACTGCGTGCAGTGCCGCACCGCGCTCGAGAAGGCGGCCGGCGCCCAGGCGCCCGCACCGAGCGCGCCGCCGGTGCTGATCGGCAAATCGCTCGAGGCGCGCGTGCTCCTCCAGGCGACCGGCGCCGCGCGGCAGCTCATCCAGGACAACCTGAAGGAGCTGGCGGACCTCTTCATCGTCAGCCAGGTGGAACTGGTCGACGACGTCGGGCCGCGCGGCAAGACGCTCGTGGCGCTGCCCGAAGGCGACGTGCGAGGCGTGGTCGCCGCGGCGCGCGGGAACAAGTGCCCGCGGTGCTGGACGTACAGCGAGGCGGTCGGGCCTCAGCAGGACGTCTGCGACAAGTGCGCGCAGGCGCTGCGCTGATCGCGCTTGATGGGTCGAGCCCTCAGCGGTCCCTCGCGCCTGGGCGCGCTTCATCAACTTTCGCTCACCCCAGCCGACAAACCCTCACGCGCACCGTCGCGCATGATGGGAGCACGACATGGCTGGTCTCGTTCGTCCGGTGGGCGCCTCGGTGGCAAGGCAATCCACGCCGCAATCTTCGATGCTCATGCGAGGCAATGGCCCTTCGTTCCGGGCCGTGCCGCCGCCGGCGTCGGCCTACGAGCGGCTCGACCGCGCGCGCCGCCACTCCATGTTGCTTCTGCCTGGGCTCGTCACGAGCGCCACGACCACCGGCCTGCTGGCCGGTCTGCTCACGCCCGGGCCGCTCTACGCCAAGGTGCTGGCCGGCATCGCGGGCGGGCTGTTTCCCACCTGGGGGGTCAGCGAAGTGCTCGGGCGCGTGGTCGACGCCAACGAGCTCCAGGCGAAGGCGGATGTCCGCACCGAAGAAGCCCAGGCGTACGAGCGGTATCGCCGCGCGCACCCGCCCGTCCGCCCGTCTCGCCCGCGAAGGGTGGACCTCGACGGCTATGACTATTGATTCGAGCGCCTAGCCGCCGGCCATCCAGCGCAGCAGCTGGCCGACCCAGTAGGCCAGGTAGGTGCCGGTCGCGTAGCCGAGGGTGCCCAGCAAGACGCCGACGGGCGCCAACGAAGGGTGAAAGGCCGCGGCCACCACGGGCGCCGACGCCGCGGCGCCGATGTTCCCCTGAGAGCCGATGGCGAAATAGAACACCGGCGCGCGCACCGCCCGCGCCGTCGCCCACAGCACGAGCACGTGCACCGCCATCCAAATGGCTCCGAGGAGAAACAGCCACGGCCGGTCGAGCAGCGCCAGCAGGTTCATCTGCATGCCGATGGCGGCGATGAGGAAGTAGAGCAGCAGCGCGCCGATTTTGGACGCGCCCGCCCGCTCCAGCGCGCGCGCCCGGGTGAAGCTGAGCAGGAGGCCGAAGGTGGTCGCGAGCACCACGACCCAGACGAACGACGAGGTCAGGCTGACCGCGCGCCGCAGCAGGTCGTCGCCATAGACCAGGAAAAAGTACACGAGCAGGAAAATGCTGAACACCGTGACGACCAGCCGCGGGGCTGCGGCGACC
>CAZEDU010000080.1:0-23747 GCA_964511185.1 uncultured Myxococcaceae bacterium
AGAAGCAGCCCGAGCGGTTGCGCGCGGTGTGCTCGATGATGAAGTGGCCGTCGAGGAAGATCGACTGCGCCTGCGTGAGAATCGAAAACTCGCGGTTCAGGTGGCCCCAGCGCACCTGCACCATGCCCACCTCGGCGTCGGCGAAGAACGGCACCGTGCGCCGGAGGAAGTCGGGCGCGGGCACGAAGTCGGCGTCGAACACCGCGACGAACTCGCCGTGCGCGAGCTGGAGGCCGTGCTCGAGCGCGCCGGCCTTGAAGCCGTAGCGGTTGTCCCGGTGGATGTAGTGAACGTTGAGGCCCTTCTGGCGGTGCCGCTCGACGCAGGCGCGCGCGATGCCGGTGGTCTCGTCGGTCGAGTCGTCCAGCACCTGCACCTCGAGCAGCTCGCGCGGGTAGTCGATTCGGCACACCGCGTCGATCAGCCGCTCGACGACGTACTTCTCGTTGAAGATCGGGAGCTGAATGGTCACCTTCGGCAGCTTCTCCAGCTTGCCGCGGGGCGTCGGCAGCTTGAACTTGTGCCGGTAGTAGAGGAAGGCCATTCGGTAGCGGTGCGAGCCATAGATCGCCAGCACGCACAGCAGACTGAAGTAGATGGCCAGGAAGGTGATTTCGACGGTCGTCATCGCGGTCCGCTGCCAGCCCTTTGACTCTAACCCCGTATGAAGAAAGGGTTTTTCTTCTTCGGGGAAACGGGCGCGGCACCTTAGGAGCGGGCCCTTTCGCTGTCAAACGCTTCCCCTGCGGGCAAGGCACCGGGGGGTGACCTGGCCGGGAAAAGCGCCGTCGTTACGGGCAGGAAGACGGCACGCAGCGGTGCTCCGCGCCCAGCAGCACGCACGAGAGTCCGGCGGGGCACGGAGCGGCCAGACCTGCGTCGGGCTCGCAGGCGGCCAGGCAGCGGAAGCCGCCATCGAAGGCGGTGCAGCGCGGGGCGTCGGCCTGGCAGACCGGGTTCAGGTCGACGAGGTCGTTGTTGGCGCAGTCGAGGCAGCGGCTCACAGGCGGCGTGCACGCGGTGACGAAGCGCGGCACGCCGACGACGTTCACCTCGGCGAAGGTGCAGTTCTGGCCCACCGGGCAAGGCGCCTGGTTGGGCTCGCACAGCTGCGCGCAGCGCTTCTCCGCCTTGCCCACCTGGGGCGCGCAGAGCCCGTTGGCGCAGCTGGCCGTGGCGGCGCTCGGTCCGCACGCCGTCCCGGGCGCGCCGCCGAAGTGCGGCAAGTCACACAGCTTCACCGGCCCGAGCGCGGGGTGGTCGAACAGCGTGCACACCAGGTTGGGCTTGCAGTCCTCGTCGTCGCGGCAGGCGAACACCGCGCGCTCGGGCGCGCACAGCGGCGCGCCGGCGTCGGCCAGGCACACGGTGCCGCTGGGGCAGCTGGACGCCGGGCTGGGGCACGCCTCCACGCACAGACCGCTGCGCTGGCCCGTCGAGCGCGCCAGGCCCAACAGGCACCGCGCGGCGGCCGAAAGCCCGGCGCAGTCGGCGTCGCTCGCGCAGGCTTGCCCCAGCCCGGCGTCCGCCCCCAGGCAGCGCGGCGCGGCGCCGTCGGCGCGGCACCACTGCCCCACCCCGCAGCGGGGCGTCAGGCAAGGGTCCGCGACGCACGCGCCGGTCGACTCGATGCACTGCTGCCCGGGGCCGCACTGACAGGGCGGGGGCGGCGCGCCCTCCGCCGGGTGGCAGCCGCCGTCGAGGCAGACGAAGCCCGGGTTGCACTGCCCTTGGTCGCAGGGCTGCACCACGTGGTCGAAGTCGATGAGGAGGCTGCACGCCACCGTGGCGAGCGCGAGCAAGAGCGGCGCCCAGCGGCTCATCGCGCGCCCTCGCCCGGTGGCGGGAAGAACGCGAGGAAGCCCCCCGCGCCGCCGGCGACCAGCCCCGCCACGCCGAGGATGTCGGCCGTGACGGCGTAGCTCTTCCCGGTCTGGCGCGCCCGGTCGCTGCGCGCTTGATCGATCTGCGGAATCGTCTCGAGCGACGCGCGCTGCGCGTTGGCCTGCAGCCCGAACACCACCGCCCCGCCCAAGAGCGCGGCGCCGACGCCGAGCAGCGCGTAGCCGGCGGTGCGCCGGCTGAGCTTGGACCCGGCGCGCAGGTGGTGGGTGACCGGGCCGTTCGCCTTCGGCTCGTCGCGCGAGAGCAGCCCCGCGAAGGCGACGTCGAGGGCGGTGGCGAGCGCGCCTGGGGGCGTCTCCACCCGCTCGTAGGCCCAGTTGTGGCCGTCCTTCACCTCGATGCGGAACGTCGACAGCTGCCAGGCGCCGTGGGGCGCTGTCTGCGCGACGACGAGCAGCACCTGGTCGGCCCCGGCGGCGCGACCGAGCGCGCGCGCCGCTTCGTCGCGACCAGGCCCTTCGCTGTCCTGCGCGATGGCGGCGGCGGCGCGCTGCACGTGGGCGAACCCTGGGGCGGGCTCGAGCCGGACCTCAGTCGACCCGAGCTGCGCGGGCCGCTGCTCCCAGCGGTAGCCGGGCGCGATGAGGGTGAGCCAGTGCTCGGCGCCGGTCAGCCCGGAGAGGGTGGCCGGGGTCACGCCGCGGAACTGCCCGTTCAGGTAGACCTGGGCGCCGGGCACGTTGGAGGTGACCTGGAGCTTGCCCTTGCCGGCGAGCGCCAACCTCCGCGCGTCTTCGACCTGCTTGAGGATGTCGGGCGGGAAGTAGTTCGGCGAGAACTGGGTGCGCGGGTCGAGCGCGGTGATCTTCTCTATCTCGTTGACCGCCGCCCGCGTCTCGCCGTTCGCCACCAGCGACGCGGCCCGCATGACCGACGCGCGCATCAGGTCGATGAAGCGCCGGGTGAGGTCGGTCTGCCGAAACGCCTTCGCCGCGTCGTTGAACAGCTGCGCGGCGCGCTGCGTGTCGAGCGCCTCGTACGCCTTCTGTCCCTGCGCGAGCAGCGCGTCGGCCTCCGCGGCCTTCTCGGCGCGCGCGCGGGCGCCCGGGGCGTCGAGCTTCTCGGCGAGCCGCACCAGCTCGAACCGGCCGGAGCGGACCACCGCCTGCTCGGCGAAGTAGTCGATGCGGCCCGCCTCCGCCTGGGCCTTGGGGTCCAACCCGACGGTGAAGAGGACGAGCCGGGGGCGCTCGGCGGCCCGAGCGGGCGAGGCCGCGCACAACGCGAGCAGGAGCACCCCAAGACGCATCGGCTCCCATTCAAGCGGGCTTGCCGGCGGACCGCCAGGTTTCGTGAGCGCCTGCGCGCACTACCGATTCGCCCAACGCCAGAAGCGCCTGAACCATGACGCCTTGGGGGGCTCGACCTGCTCGTTTGGTGGCTTCAAGAGCGCGGCCTGTCGATTTCGCAGCGTCGTCGCGTAGAGCGCCGCCATCTGCCGCTTGTCTTGGTCACGAACGAAGAGCGCGTCGACCAGGAGGTTGAGCCGCTCTTGAGGGCTGTCCGTCTCGAGCGCTCGAGAGATGACGCGAAACGCCCGGTCTGGGTGGTTCGCCAAGTCGACCACAGCCAAGGCCAGCTTGACCTGCGCTTGGTTCGCGGCCAAGTCGAGCGTCTGATCGGGAAAGCGCAGCTCCGGGTGGCTATCGGCCCCGCCGGAGACGTACTTCAGATGGAGCGCGACGCGCTGATCGCGCTGGAGCCCGGTCTTGGAAAGCTTATCGACCTTTTGGTAGGGCGAAATGGCTTCTTCGAACGTTCGGAACACCTCGCGCTTGGTCAGAACGTTCTTGGTCGCGTGGTCGCCGCGGTGAACCCCGCGCGCGGGGTCGGCGCTGAGCTCCTTGAGCTGCGGAAAGAACAGCTCCACCAGGTTCTTCAGCGCCGCATAGCGCGCCAGGTCTCGGCCGAAGTCACCGGTCCCCACGTGCACGTGCGCGCCGGTCGAGAGACTGACGTGACCGCCGTGGGCCTGAATGATTTGGATGACCTTGTCGAGCTCGGCCCAGCTCTTCGCATTGTCGCGAAGCACGGGGCTGACCACTTCCGCTCCGGTGACCGAGATATCGGTCTCGTAGCGCCACTTCTGCGACGACGCGTACTGGTGGCGGCCGCCCTTCACCGCCGACTCGGTCAGGCCGGCCTCGAAGAGCGCCTCGCCGATTCGTCGGATGACCGCTGGGCGCTCCTTCCACCCAAGGTGATCCAGGGCGAATTCGACCTCCACCCCGAATGGACGACGCAGCGAGAGGCCGCCGGTCGCCACGCCGCGGGTGAAGGGAATCGGTGCCTTCCGGGCGAGTCCTTCTTGAAGCGCCTGCGAGAAGGCCAGACCCGGTCGGCGCGCGCTGGCCTGAGCGGCGGCTGGAAGGCGAGAACCGGCGAGGAGGCGCGGTGCGATGGGCATCGGCACACTCACGCGAAGTCGAGCACGTGCGATTGGCGCAGAAAGACCTGGACCGCGCGTTCGAGGCGCGTGCGCGCTGCTTCGACCTGCTGCGTACGCGTGCCCCGGCCTTTCGCCTCACGCACGCCTTGCGCGACGCTCGCGAGAAAGGTGCTGCGTGCCGTGGCGATGGCCTCGGCATGCGCGTGCAGATAGGGCCGCTGCTCCCAAGGCACCATCGGTAGCCCATAGAGGTGCACCTTCTGCCGCGCGTTGATCTTGTCGTTGGAGAACCTCTCGGTGAGCAGCTCTCGAACGATTCGCTGCGCCTCTTTGTCTTTGGCCAGTCTTCGATTGAGCCCCGTCTGCAGCGCGCGGCGGGTCGGCTCCCCGGCCCGCTCCATGCCCCGAGCCACCTGAACGGCGTAGTCCTCGCCCGAAAAGCCGAGCTTCAGCTTCACGCGCCCGGGGGCTTGCAGCGCGTGCAGCGTGTTGGCGAAGAGGAGCTTGGCTGCCAACGGGTCGTTGTTGACACCGCGCAGCTCGATGCCGAAGTAGCCCGGCTTCCGGTAGGGCGGTTGCGGTGGGTGCAGGTAGCGCGCGTGAACCATCTTCTTGGTGCGCAGGCCCACGGGCCAGGTCTTGGTGTCGGGCCAGCGCTGGCCGGACACCAGCGGCTCCTCGAGTTGAGCCAACTGCTCCGCGGTCGGCAACCGAAGGTTGCTCTTCTCGAAGTTCGCCGGAGCCGGGAAAGCGGTGTCGACCGGCTCACCTCGAAGCGCCAACAGCGTGGCGTGCTCGTTGGCGTGCGCCAAGAACGCAGCCAGCCCTACGCTTTCGCTCGGCGACATGGGCCGCCTGGGCGGGTGAAAGAGAATGTTGTCGTGGAACACCATCTGACGGTCGACGTTCGCCGCCAGCCACTCTCGCTGCTCCCAGTGTTGCCTGGGGTTCAGCGCCTCGACGTGAATTTCGTACGAGCCCAGGTTCGGCTCGAAGTCGAGCTCCTGGGGCAAGAACTCTGGCGCCGACTCGAGCTTTTCGAGCCCCGCCCAGCGATGGCCGTCGAGCTTGCCGTTGCGGATTCCACGCCGCAGGCCGGCGCGCTCATCGAGAATCTGCAACCGCCGGCTGATCGGAAGGGCGGTCCACTCGGCGTCGCTCAGCTCGTGAGGTCGGTAATACCGCAGGATGCCCGGCGAGCTGCCCTCCCCTTCGAGGCCGAACTCCACGGGGCGGCCGAACGCCATCAAGACTCGGTCGGAGTCGGCCAGGCGCAGCGTCCGTTCCGCCGCGCGGGACAACTGGGGCGCGAAGCGAGACCCAGAAGGCGTGGCGAGCGCGACCCGCTGCTGGCGCCAGGTGGCCCATTCGGCGCCGTTGGCTCGGATTAGCGGGAGAGGAGAACGAGGAAGGGCTGGCAAGAGAGAGCTTCCAAGCGGGTGGGTGGTCACCGACATTCTCGGAGAATCGAGCCGAGAGTTGCCCTGTCGCAACCTGCAGGCCGCCTGCACCGATACCCACCGATGAAGGCCTCAATGTGAACCCCGACATTGAACGCACCATCATGCAGTACTTCCCCAATCGCCGGCTCGAGAGCCCGGTCGGAAACCCGCGCGTTTCGTGGGACTACGACCCTCAATACGCCGCGCTGAAGGCATTGCTCGCCGAGCTCAAAGCCCTCGATCCTCGGCTTCAGCTGGGCACGCGCGGGCAGTATGACCTGTCGGAAGAGATCGTTCTGCGAGGGGAGCTGCGGCTCCAACTCTCCTACGTCGGGCCGTACGCCGCGCTGAACTTTCGACGTCCCAGCGAGCTGGTCGAAGAGAGCCGTGAGCTCGCTTCCCGAGTTCGTGCGCTGCTGCAACGGCGCGGGGTGACGCTGCTGACGGATGAGGCGCTGAACGAAGAGGTCCCGTGGATCATTCACGCGTCGGGGCCCCGTAAACCCCGCGTGTGGAACTGCCTGTTCGTGCTGTCCGGCGACTAGGACCCCTGCCCATGCGCCCCGGCCCGCCCCTTGCCATCAACAGCTTCCTCCACCGGCTGGCCAGCCAGCGCAGCGCCTACCGCGCCTCGGTGGCGCCAACGCCGATCTCGCGTGTGGCGGCCAGACCCGCGGCGCGGGCCCCGGCGACTTCGACCGCGTCGCCGGCCGCCCCGCGCATCAAGTCGCCGGCGGCCGCCACGGCCGAGGTTCGCCGGGTCGCGGCCAAGGCGGCTGGCGCCGACGCCGCGCAGGTCGAGAAGGCGCTCGAGCGCTACCAGACGTTTCTGCTCAAGGCGATTGGCGCCCAACACCTGCCGCCCGCGGAGCTGGTGGGTTCGGCCCAGCCATTGAAGCGGCTGTTGGCCGAGGTGATCCAAGAGAAGGGCAACGACGCTCTGGTGGCGCCCACCGCGCACGCCTTCATCGGCCTCGCCGACATGCTGGTTCGCTTTCACCGATCCAAGCGCATCGACTTCGGCCAGGAAGGGCTGACCGCGCTCTTCGAGACCGGGGTGAACGAGACGCTCCATCTGGTGCGGGCGCTGCAGGACACCCCCGGGGTCACGTCTGCGGTGAACGCGTTCCCGCTGTTGGTCGAAGAGCTCTCGCTGTCGGCCGGAAGGGCGAACGAGGCCAGCTACCGCGCGCTGCTCCGCGCGGCGCGGGAGTACCTGGTGGCGTCGACGCCCCGCCCGGCGATTGGGCAAGCCGACATCTCCGCGCTGCTCGAGCGGGCCGCGGTGGCCGCCAGGGAGCTGCCGGGCCATCCGGTCACCGCGCTCGAGCGGGCGACGGAGACACTCCTTCTGCAGGGGCAGACGGCGAAGCGCGCTTTCTCCTCGCGTCTCAACTCCGCCCGGCGACAGCACCCACTTGCCGCTCGCGAAGCGCAGCGGAGCTACCGGCGCTTCCGAGAGGCACTCGATGCCATCGTCGAAAGGCAATCGACCCCCTCTGCCGAGCTCTTGCAGGGCATTCAGAGCTTCCACGAGAGCGCGCTCCGGTCTCTCCAGCACAGCCACTTCAGCGCGGACGCGTGGGAGCAGGTGTCGAGGTGGCTGGCCAACGCGAGCGAGGTGCCCGCGGCGGGAGAGCTCATCGACTACGGAGCGAAGGAGCTCCCCGCGCTGCTTCAAGCGGCGGAGTCCTTGCCCCACTTCGCGGATCAGCTCGCGCGGGGCGGCGTGCCGATTTCGGGAGCGGTGATGGACGCCCTCGGACTCCAGCCGGGTAGGCATCAAGACCTGTCCGAGCTCCTCGAGCGAGTCGACGCGCTCCCGCCCAATCGCGCCGCGCTGGTTCAGCTCGCGGTTCGCGACGAGCTGCGCTACCCGGACGAGCTGGCCGACTCGCTGCGGTTCGCGCTCGGCCGAATCGAGAGCCACCGCGCGGTGGAGCCGGCCCAACTCGTCTCCGAGGTCGAGACCTTCTCGCGCGTGATGCAAGAGCTCGGCGACCCGGAGCTGGCGAGCAGCCTCGCGCGGAGCCCCAAGGTGCGCGCGCTCGACGACGAGGCCATCGGCAAGCTGGCCTGGGAGCTCCAGAACGTGAAGAACGGGGGCTGGGTGGATCCGCACCAGCTCGGTCAGGTGTTGGACGCGCACGACGGCCGGCCAGGGCTCTTGCAGCTCTACTCGCCGGACCAGCCGCTGCTGCGCGATGCGGGCGAACAGCTTCACACCTTGACCGCGCTCCACCGCGGGCGCGGGGTGAGCGCGCGCTTCTTTCAGCACCAGGTGGCAACGGCGCTCGAGCTGGCCCGGCTCGACCGAGATCCAAGGCAGATCATCGCTCGAGTGCAGGAGGACCAGCACGCGGGGTTGACCGCGCCGAAGCGGCTCAAGGCGGCCGACCCTGCGAAGAGCGGCAAGCTTTCGGCCGAGGCCTTTCTCGATGCGCACCCCGCGCTGCCCCCGGAGCTGGCGTTCACCGCGAGCATTCAACTCACCCAGCAGCAGTTCACCTGGGTGTACCAGGCGATGGCGAGCGCGAAGAGCCAGGCCAACGTGCGTGCGCTGCGCGATGCCGTCTTCGCGGCCATCGACATGGGACGCACCGACTTCATCCATGCGCTCCGCCAGAGCCCCGCGACCCCCAAGGACCTCCAAGACACCATCGGATACGTCGCGCTCGAGTACCGGCAGGACCGCGTTCACCAGGTGCCGTTCAATCGGCTGGTGGCGGACCTGAAGAAGGGCGTCAACCCGGCCGAGGCGCTCCGGGCCGAGCGAGTCGACGCCGCCATGGCGGGTCTGGGCGACGGCGAGTCGAGCGCGGCCGGCGCCGCGGCGCTCGAAGAAGCGCGCGCGGAGGTGGCCGGACTCACCGAATTCTACTCGGCGCACCCGCACCGCCAGGTGCTCCAGCCCATCATCGAGGGGGTCGTGAAATCGGTCCGCGGGGGCAGCTGGCCTGCGCCGAAGTACGAAGACCCCATCAGCGCGCGCCAGCTCGAGGGGCTCACCGAGGCGCAGAAGGCGTCTTGGCGGCACGAGACCATCACGCTCCCTGGCGGCGGGGCGCTGGACGCCGTTCCGGCGCCGGTCGACCTGCAGGCGGCCATCGACCAGCTCGTGCGCATTCGCCGCGTGCTGCCTCGCATTCCGCTCGCCACGAAGGCGCTGCCAGAGCTCGGCTACAACGCCAAGTCGGCGGCCACCCTCGAAGCGCTGCACCGAGAGCTCGTCGAGCGGCTGCGCGATGCGCCGAAGGGCAGCGAGGCGCGGCGCCGAATCGGCCCCATCAAAGACCGGCTCGCGCTCGTCGTGCTCAAGCGCGCCCTCGATGGCCTGAAGAAGAGCGACGCCTTCACACCCGAGCAGCTCGAGACCTTGCGCGCGGACCTCGTGCAGGCCCGGGGCGCGGCGGCCCGGCTGGGCGCCACGCTCGTCCGCGACGCCATTCGCCTCTCGCTTCGCGCGCTGCCCGAGGCGCACACCCAGCCCAAGATGGCGCTCGGCGCCAAGCCCGGCACCTACGCGGCCGACGAAGATTCGCTTCAGGGGCTCATTTGCTCGCACGCCACCGGCTGCATGAGCGCCACCGCCGGCTTCAACCGCATGGGGTTGGCGAGCTTCCTCGCGGATGCCCAGTACAAGATGGGCCGCGTCTATGAGGACGGAAAGCCCGTCGGCCGCTCCGTCTGGCGGCTGCTCAAGGCCCAGCTGCCGGGGTACGAAGGCCATGTCCTCTGGGTCGATCGCCCGCTCGCCGTCACCCACGGTGCCTATCCGAGCGACGCGATCCACGAGCTGCACATGCGGCATGCGATTCGACGCGCGAAAGAGCTGGGCGTCCCGCTCCTGACGCCGGACACAGATGCCTTGACCCGGCTCGCCCCGAAGGCCGTGGTGAACGGACAGGCCACGCTCGGCATCGACCGCGGACACACCGGGCTGCACCAAACCGAGACGTTGGGTCCTCGGACATACTGGACCTTCTGGGACGGCTGGGCGGATCAACAGCAGCAGGGGGGCCTCGCGGTGGCCGGCAACCCAGACCGCAACTGGCACAACTACCAGGTGAACCACGCCGTCCTGATGCCGGGCGACGCCCCCTAAGCGCGCGTCCAGCCAACAGAAAAGTCATCGAGATCCGGCCGCAGAACGAACGGGACATTCGGCGCAAGTGGGCGCGCCACGCACGCAACGCCAGGCCGCCAGCTGTCGATGATTCAGCTGGGAGCCCCACCCATGATTTACATCGGACGTCTTGCCACGCTGCGCGGTCGGCCCTTACAGGGTCGCGTCGGTCCGTTGGTGCCGGCGGCGGCGCACGCGGGCGGCTCCGCACGTGTTCTTCCGACCGAACAACCCCTCGCCCCCCGGCAGCTCGATGAGGCCCACTTCCGAGCCGCCATCCTGAAGGCCGAGGAAGGCCCCACGCGCGACATGCTCTTCGACACGCTCGGCGGTGACCTCGTGCACATCGAAGGCGCCGGGCTCGACTTGGGCGAGCTCGCCGCGAAGTACCCACACGTGCCCGAAGACGCGCTTCCGTTCTTGGCCGCGGCCAAGGCCGATGACGTCGACGGCTACTTCGAGACGGCGAACCAGCTGTTCCAGTCGGTCAGCAAGAGCAAGGACAACGTCCGGACGCTCCGCTCGCTGCTCGTCTCGATCGAGATGGGTGGAACCGACTCGCTGGCGCTGGTCGAGGCGCTGGCGGGCTCAGGCCTCAGCGCGCGGGAGCTGACCCGGGCGGCGACCGCGATGCTCTCCGAAGGGCCGGAGCCCATACCCCGCCGGAGTGTCGACGAAGCCCTCGACGCGCTCGCGCGCGGCAAGAACCCAGCCGACATCGTCGAGCAGCGGCTGCACGCCGCGATGGTCGACCAGCTCAACTTGCGTGGGGTGCTCGACGACGCGCGGGTGAAGGTCACCGAAGAAGGGCGGGCCGAGGTGGCAGGACCGCTGGCCCAGTTCTTCGCGCAAGGCGTCGCCTTCGCGCACCAGCTCGACCAAGGCCTCCTCCAGTCGATGCTGGTGTCGGTGTTGGAGAGCAAGTTTCAAGGCTTCCGCTTTCAAACGCCCGCCGCTGAGCGGCAGCTCGCCTCGCTGACGCCGGGCCAGCGCGCCCAATGGATGGCGAGCGAGTCGATGACGCACGTCCGCTTCGGACGAGACGGCCAGGCGCGCTTCGACGCGCGGGTGCGCGCGGCCGCCCGCTTGGGCCAGGCCCTTCACGAGCGCATGACCAAGGCGTGGGGAGAGTTGGGGGCGCTGCGCGCGCAGCAAGAGCACCTCGCGGGCGAGCTGCGGGCCCTCGACAAAAACGACCCGAGCCGGCGCGAGCGCGTCGAGCAGATTCGTGAGCTGCCCAGGCGCATCGAAGCGCTCGCGTGGGCCGAGTCGCTCTCCCAGCTTTCCCCCGACACCACCACGCCGCTGCGCTTCGAGGCGCTCGCCGAGCAGCTGCCGAGGATCGCCAAGGCCTACGACGGCAAGAACGACGCCGCGCTGTTCGCGCTCGGCCGGGTGCTCCGCATCAACGATCTCTCGTACAGCCACGTCGTCTCGGACGACGGCCCGAGCCTCGGGACCATCAACAGGCTCTTCACCAACTGCGTGCGGTGGCCGAGCGCCGAGGCGATGGCCTACATGGCCGACGCCAACAAGCGCATCATCGTCACGCGCAATCAGGCGGGCGAAGAGCGCCGCGCCGTGCTTCGGCTCGTCGAGCGGATGGACGTGGGCCACGAAGGCGAGCCGATGCTGCTGCTCGAGCGGTCGTACCCCAACGAAGCGACGCGCGACGAGAAGCAGCGGCTCATCGAGCACACCGTTCGCCGCGCCGCCGACTTGGGCGTCCCCGTAGCGCTGCCGACCGAGTACTACTGGGACATTCGCCAGACGTCGCGCTTTCAGGGCAGCCAGGTCGAAGAGATGAACGACGTCATCGAAGGCCTGCAGGCGCGCTACGACATGACCGCACGCCAGGAAGTCCTTCAAGTCCGCAACGTCGCCGGCAATATGGCGAGTGAGTACATCGACTCGGCGCCGCCCGACGTCCACCACGCCGGTCAAATGGGCGTGCGCCGCTATCCCGGCAACGCCGACACCGTCTACGCCAACAAGTTCGTGCTGCTTGAGCCGAGAGCGACCTGAGGAGTCACCCGTGCGTCCGATTCGCCTTGCCTTCTTCGCCCCGCACAACGATGTCGGCGCCGCCGTCGGGCGGAGCGCCGCGCGGCGCGCCAAGCCGGCCCCGGTACCTCGGCCGGTCACCGCCAAGGAGGCGCGGGCGCTGGCGGGAGATCTGTTCGACGAGCCGCGCCCGCCCCGCTTCCGATTCGCACCCAGCCCCACCGGCCACCTTCACATCGGCGGTGCCCGCACCGCGCTGATGAACTTTCTCGCGGCCAAACGGCTCGGCGGCGAGTTCGTGCTGCGAATCGAAGACACCGACCTGGTGCGCAGCAAACCCGAGTACACCGAGGCCATCAAAGACGGTCTCAAGTGGCTCGGCATCGAGTGGGACGGGCCGGAGATCTACCAGTCGCAGCGCACGGCCCTCTACCAAGCGAAGGCTCAACAGCTGATCAACGAGGGCCACGCCTACGTGGGCGAGGGCGGCGCGGTGTTCTTCCGCATGCCGACCGAGGGCACGCTCGCGGTGCGCGACCACGTCAAAGGCAAGGTGCAGCTCAACGTGGCGCAGGCGGGCGGCCTATCCGACTACGTCATTCAGCGCGCCGACGGCTCGCCCACCTTCATGCTCACCAACGCGGTCGATGACGGCGAGCAGGGAATCACCCACATCATTCGCGGCGACGATCACCTCACCAACACCTTGCGCCAGCTGCCGCTCATTCGCGCGCTGGGCTACGACGAGCCGGAGTTCTTCCACGTGCCGCTGATTCACGGGGACGACGGCGCCAAGCTGTCGAAGCGGCACGGCGCCACCAGCGTCACCGAGTACCGAGACCAGGGCTTCGAGCCCACCGCGGTGGTGAACCACCTGGCCCGGCTGGGCGCGAGCTTCGACACCGAGCGCACGCTTCCCGTCCCCGCGCTGGCCGAGGGCTTCAACCCGTTCTCGCTCGGAAAGTCGAAGTCCCGCATCGCGATGGAGGCGCTCTTGAAGCGAAACCGCCGCGCCATCGCCGCCCAGAACCTCAAGACGGTCCTCGCCGAGGTGAAGGCCCGAGCGGCCGTGACAGAAATCGTCGGCCCGAACGGCGAGCCGATGTCGATGGCCCAAAGGCTCGGTCAGAAAGGGCTCCACGCGCTGGCCGATGGCGCGCGCAAACGCGCCTCGACGTACCAGGAGGCGGTGGAGATAGGCCTCTTCTTGCTGGAAGAGCCGGTCTACGCGCCCGAGCTCAAGAAGGCGCACGCCAGCGGCCCCATGAAGAAGGCGATGAAGTCGCTGGCCGAGCGCCTGGCCGCCACCGACGATTGGAGCGCCAAGTCGCTCGACTCCGAGATCCGCGCCTTCAGCGATGAGGCCGGAGCGCCCGTGCGCTCGTTCCAACGGTCGCTGCGCTGGATGCTGACCGGCCTCACCGATGGCCTTCCGCTCCACCACACGTTGGCGGTGCTCGGCAAAGACGAGGCGCTGCTGCGGCTGAAGGCGCACACGAACTGACGCAGGCCAACCCCAATGCCCCAACCCACGCTCGAAGACTTGCTGAACCGAACGACTTGCCTGGCCGAGGTGGCGAAGGTGCCTGCGGGCACGCTCGCCCTGATGCGCCGGCGCGCGCTCGAGCTGCTCCAACGAAGCCAGTGGAAGCGCTCTCAACGGCTGCTGTTCGGGCTGGTGGCGCTCGGGGAGGCTCACCCGGCCGACGCGCTGATGCTCGCGCGCTGCTACCGCGGGCTCGGCGATCTGCCACGCGCGCGGCTGTGTGAGCAGCACGCCGTCCGCCTGATGAACGCGCTGGGCATCGCGGTGAAGCCCGAGGCGCTCGAGGTGCTCCAATGAGACTCCCCATTCCCGGCATTCGAAGTGGCGGCCACCAGACCCCTCAGCTCGCGGCGCGCTTCACGCATCGGGCCGGCAATCGGCTGGAGGCCAAAATCGATCACCTCGCCGACAGCGGCCGGACGCGGTTCGACCCGGCCTCGCCGGACGACGCCGCCTACCTGGAATTCGTCAACGAGCTGGTCGGCGCTCGAGAGCCCATCCGCCCCACCGACTTGCATGAAGAGGTCGCCCGGCTCGACCAGCTTCGCAGCGCCAGCCGTTCGTTCGAGTCGCTCACCGACCAGCTGCGCGTGGCCGAGCACTTCCCCGATTCCGCCACCCCGCTCAACGCGCCCTACCAGCACGCCTGGCGGCGCGAGCAGCTGCGCGATCTCCAGGTGGCCAAGGGCGCCCTGGAGCAGCTGCGCGGCGACCCCGAGCTCGACCCGACCGTGTTGCCGCGGCTCAAGAAGATCGAGCGCGAGCTCGCGGTCAGCCTCACCCAGCTCGAAGGTGCGGGGCTTCCGAAGCGACCGGCCGCCGCGCTGCGCGCCCACGACGTGGCCGAGCCCGGCCAGGCCGCCGCGCACCTGGCGCGCCTGCTCGACGACGATGCGGTGGCGGCGAGCGCCCGCGCCGCGCTCGCCCAAGCGACCGGCGCCGAACGGGCCAAGCTCGAGGCCAACCTGGGCGCGTTCGCGCTCCTCTCCGACGCCGCGCTCCACACGCCCAGCTACGCGCAGACCGGGATGGGCTGGCACTACCCCGACTCGCGCACGTCCTACCGGGCCCGCGAATGGCAACCCTGGTCGATGCTGGTGTCCGATGAGCGCGTCCAAGCCAGCCGGGTCGAGCTGGTTCGCACCTTGACGCGGGCGCTCGAGTCGCCGCGGCCCAGCGAAGCGATGGAGCGCGCGCTGGTCACCACCTTCCTGGATGAGATCGGCGTCGACCCGAACGTCGCGCGCGGCTGGAAGCCCAGGCCCGAGGCGGTGCGCGAGGCGCTTCAGAGCGAGGCCCTGACGCCGCTGCGCGCGCTGAACGAGACGGTCGACGAAATGGCGCCGCACGCGCCGCACGTCCGGCCGCAGCTGCGCCAAGTCGTAGACCAGGTGATCCGCCACGTCGTCGAGGGCGACTTCAGGAAGTGGCGCTACGAAAATCCGACCAGCGCTCGGCAGCTCGCCGCGCTCTCGGATGAGCAGCGCGCGACCTGGATGCGTGGCCTTCAAGTGCGAGGCAAGAAGCTCGAGCACTTGACGACCCGCGAGGAAGACGGGGTCGACCTGTTGTGGCTCACCAAGATCGGCGGCCCCAGCCATGGGTTCGACTATGGCGGCCAGTGCCTGCTGCCGCTGCTGACCAACGCCCGGACGAAGGCGATCGTGGTCGAGGACGCGCGCTCGCCGCAACACCCTTCGGCGCGCGCCTACTTGCGCATGCTCAACGTCGAGGGACAGCCGCCTCGGCTTTACCTCGAGCCGCTCCAGCGCGACTTCCTGCACCGCGGTGAATTTCGCTCGGCCGCCGAAGACGCGCAGTTCCAGCGCCTGATCTTGCGGCACGCGGCGGCCAAGGCCAAGAAGATGGGCCTGGCGCTCAGCATCGACCCGGCGCTCGAGCCGCTGGCGCGACAGCTGGGGCTCGTCGGCCGCCTCTCCCAGGATCAATACGTGCTCGAGCCGAGCGGCGGCGTCTTCGAGGCGTCGGACACGCTGAGCCACAAGCACGACTGGGTGCAGACCGAGCGCGAGGTGACGAACCCGTTGACGCGCTGGGTGATCGAGCCATGACAGCCGAGTTGGAGTTTCCATGAGAGCCCCGACCGTTCTTCGACCTTTGGCATCGCCCACCTCGGGCAGGCCTTCGGTGCGCGACATCGTGCCGAGGACGCTTCAGCAAGGCGGCATGTCATCGGCGGTCCGCGCGCGGGCAGGCGTTCGCGCTCCGGGCGGTAAGTCGTGGCTCGAGACCACGGCCGAGAGGCAGCCGGTTCAACCTCCGCCCCGGCCCAAGGTGGACCGGCAAGCCCAGGGCGAGGTGCGGAGCTGGCCCAAAGGCGTCTCGCAGGAGCGGGTGGCCGAGGTGGTGAAGATACTCGGCGACGACAACGAGAAGTTCTTGCCCGTGCGAATCGAAGATGGCGTCGGCGGCCACTGGCCAGGCGCCGAGATCATTCGCGACTACGCCGACGCGGTGAACCTGAAGCCCGAGTCGGCGCTGCACGAGCTGGTCGTCTACGGGCCGCGCGCCAACGCGGTGAAGAGCCTCGTTCAGAAGTGGCAAGGCAAGGGCTGGGCGGCGCTGAGGCGTGCCGACGCGGAAGACTTCGCCACGGCGATGCTGCGCGACGGCCTCTGGGGCCGAAAGCATCTGTTCGCCGACGGTCCCGAGGTCGCGCCCTGGCCCCTCGGGCCAACGGAAGTTCCGCTCTCACGCTTCAACAACTGGCAGCGATCCAAGCCCATCGCGGACCACGAAGAGGTCGTGCAGACCGTGGCCAAGGCGTATTTCGAGCGCGCCGGCCTCGACGAGCGAACCGGCTGGCAGGAGCTGAACCAGGGGATCATTCGCGACGAAGGCTTGCCACCTGAGGGTGCGGAAGACGTCCGCGCCATGCTGCTCGATGGCGACTGGGGGCAGCTGCGGCTGTATGTGACGAAGGATCTTTTCAGCGCCGCGGTGAAGTACGGCAAGGATCTCGCCAAGTACCGAGAGGACCGCCAAGCGTTCATCGAAGCGGTTCCCAGCCGCACGCACCGCGCCTTCCTGCGGCTGTGGGAAAGCTATGAGGGCCAGACCTCGCTCACCCAAGCCGCCCGAGAGGGCGGCAAGTTCGATTTTCCCGACGAGTTCGGCCGGGTGCTCGATGAAGCAAAGAACGATGAGCCTGGCCTCTGGCACACCGAGCTCACCCGAGAGCTGGGAACCTACTTCTATGACAAGGCTTATCTGCGCGCCGATGCTCACCTCCCGAGCTTCGGCAAGGCCGTCGCCAAGGCCGCAGATGACGCCGGCGGCCTGCCCCCCGAGGTCTGGAACGCCGAGGTCGACCGGCTCAGCTCGATTCAGCGACAAATCCGTTCCTCGGTCGAGGCGGACGCTGCCGAGCACGCGCGCAAGCTCTGGTCGCAAGACCCCGACGGCAACTTCGAAGACTTCCTCTACCTCGGCCTGAACGCGGCGCTCGACAAGCACCGCGCGGAAGGCGCCTTCGACGGCTTCACCACCAAGCTGGGCGAGTTCAAGGACTTCGCGACCCAGCTGCGCGGGTCGGTCGACAGCATCGAAGGCTACGTGGCGTGGGCCAAACGCCAGGGGCCCGACCTTCGCTTCGGCGAGTCGATTCCCAAGCCCGACCTCCACTGGCGCGTGCCCGAGGCCAAGCGCGGGGTGCTCAAGAAGCTGGTGCGGGTGAAGCAGCCCGGCGACGAGCGCGACAAGGTGCTCCTCGAGCGGACCCTGTCGGCCATCAGCGATGACGTGCTCGAGCGGCTGGCGGCCGCCGGCTACAAGATCATCGTCACGCGCAACAACGTCTCCAACGGCGATGGCAGCCTGCGCGGCCAGTCGACGCGCGCCGGCGTCGTGGTCGACCGCGCCGACGGCCTGCATGGCGGAGGCAAGGACGGCAACCAGATCATCGTGCGCACCCGCTGGCGCGACGGCAGGCTGACGCTGAACATCGGCACGGTGATGCACGAGATCGGCCACGCCTTCGACCTGAACATCTTGGGTCAAAACGGCAAGAAGCCGATGAACGAGCTGCCCGAGTTCGCCGAGGCGTTCGGCGCCGAGCACCCGCGGCTGCGATCGTATTTTCACAACCAGGTCGAGTTCGCCGCCGAGATGTTCGGCCGCTACATGCTCGACCCCGAGCGGGTCGCCCGCGAGTTTCCACAGACGGCCGCGGTCTTCAAGAAGCTCGGGGTCAGCGACAAGATGGTGTCCGGCGGCGAGAGCCTGGTGAAGCTCCAAGAGAGCTTCACGCCCGACGCCCCCGTCACCGGCCGTCCCAACCCGACGGAGGTGGTCGATGCGCTCGAGCACCTGAACGCCCGGCGCGCCGAGCAGGGCCAGGTCACCGATCCGTACATCCTCGAGCTGGATGGTGAGCTCGCGGCCACCGAGTCGCTGGCGCGTCAGCTCGCCGCGCGCATCGTCACCAAGCGTGCGCCGAAAGTCGGGCCGTATGCCGTCGACGAATACTTCGTTCACCTCGACGCCGCGACCTTCAACGACCGCGCCAAGATGGACAAGCTGCTCGACGATCTGACCGGCTCGCACGGCGCCCTGCTCTACTTGGACGACCTGGCGCAGGTGAAGCCGACCTCGCCGGGCTTCGCGGCGCTCAAGGACTTCCAAGAGCGCCTGGGCGCGCTCGCGCCGCTCGTCCTCGCCGGCGGCAAGGAGGCCCGCGAGCAGCTGCGCGGCGCGCTCCCCAACGTGGTGCGCAAGGCCATCACGCTCGACCCGCTCACCTCGGAGCAGGTGTCGGAGCTGGTGAGCCGCAACGTGGCGGACGACGGCTTCGTGCTGACCGACGAAGCGCGTGCGGCGCTGGAGGAGCGCGTCCGCGGAGGCGACCATTCGGCCGCGATGGAGCTGTGGCGCGAGATCAAGACGCACCAGTCCGACCGGCTCGCCGACTTGCTCCGCGTCGTCGACCAGCAGCCCGAGGCGGTGACGTGGATTCTGTCGACCGACGTGAACGGCGCCAAGCTCCAGGGCAAGGCCGACCCGCACGGCGAGCTGATGAAGATGGTGGGGCTCGAGGGCGCCAAGAAGAAGATCGAGTCGATCATCGACTCCGTCGCCGTCGCGCGCCGGCAGGAAGAGCTCGGCCTCGACGTCGACGACCCGCCGCGCCTCAACTTGCTGTTCGCCGGTAACCCCGGCACCGGCAAGACGACCGTCGCGCAGCATTTGAGCCGCATGCTCTCGGACGTGGGCTACGTGCGCTCGAGCCGCGTCGCGAAGATCCGCATTCAAGACCTGCTGAACGGCAACCCCGAGCAGAACGTCAAGAAGCTCTTCGAAGACAACAAAGACGGGGTCATCTTCATCGACGAGTTCCACCAGCTCAAAGACACCGACGAAGGCAAGCGCGCGTTCCGCGCGATGATCCCCTACCTGGCCGACAAGGAGTACCAGCGCACCGTCTTCATCGGCGCGGGCTACTCCGATGAGATCCGCAGCCTGGTGCGCGACATCGACAAAGGGGCCGAGCGACGCTTCGTGCAGGTGCCGTTCGAGGACTACTCGCGCGTGGAGCTCGGCCAGATCCTCGACAAGATGATCGTCGACTATCGCCTCGAGGGCACGCCCCCCGAGGTTCGCGAGGCGCTGCTGGACCGAGTGATTCGCAAGCAGCGCGCGATGAAGCACCCCGGCAACGCGGGTGACGTCGAGACCATTCTCGGGCTGTCGCAAGAGAACAAGAACACCCGGGTGGCCAAGGCCGCGCGGGAAGAGAAGCTCACCCGCGACGAGCTGTTGGCCCTCACCCGCACTCTGACGGTGGACGATGTCGTCGAGCCGCCCCGCGAGACGCCGGAGCAGGTCTGGAACGCCATCGACGAGCTGGAGGGCCTTGAGAACGTGAAGCGGCAGCTGCGCGAGATTCAAGACAGCATCGAGTTCGCCCGCGCCCTGGACAAGGACCCGCTCAGCACCTTCGAGCCGTACATCCTTCTCGAGGGGCCCGCGGGGTCGGGCAAGAGCACGCTCGCCAAGCTGATCGGCCGGCTGATGGCGGCCAACGACATCGTGCCCGACGCCGGGTTGGTCGAGCGCAAGGGCACCGAGATGCTCGGCGGTTTCGTCGGCAACTCGACGGCCCTGGCCGTGCGCGGCGCTTTCGAGGAGTCGTGGGGCAAGACGCTCTTCATCGACGAGATCGGCGCGCTCGGCATGGCGGTCGGCGGCTACGAGAAGCAGGCGGCCAAGGAGTTCCTCACGCAGATGGAGGACAACCGCGGCAAGTTCATCTTGGTCGTGGCCGACTACCCCGACAACATCAACAAGTTCTTGGGGCTCGATGCCGGCCTTCCCCGGCGCTTCGGCCTGCGCCTCAAGCTCGACTCGCTGGGCGCCGACGCGGCGGCGTCGGTGCTCATCGGCCGCATCAAGGAAGCAGACCTCGACGCGGCCGGCATTCGAAAGCACATCGGCAAGCGGATGGAAGAGCTGGTCGACCTACCGGCCTGGGCCGGCGGCGGCGACGTGCGCACGTTGGCCAACAAGATCTGGGTGGCGCAGGCCGCCGCGTGGAAGGCGCGCAAGGCCAAGGGCGAGAACCCCGACCCGCGCAAGGTGCTGCCCGAGGCGTTCGACGCCGCCTTCGCCGAGATGAAGTCCGAGGTCTCGCGCCGGCCCGATCCGAGCGCCGACGAGCCGGCCTCCGACTTCGCCTACGCGACGCAAGTCGCCCACAAGGGCAAGGCCGACAAGGTCGCCAAGGTCGAAGCGCTCACGGGCGAAGACCAGACGGTGATGGCGGCCATGTCAGAGGTCGACAAGCAGTTTGCCCGCCGCTTCAACAACGACCCCAAGTTGGCGAAGGCCCAAGAGGCCGACGTCGACAGCGACTACAACCGAGCCATCGCCAAGAAACTGGGGCTCGAGCCGGAGGAAGCCTTCGCCCAAGTCCAGAAGGTCAAGGTGAAGATCCGCAAGATGGTCAAGGTGATGGAGGCGAAGGAAGTGCAGAAGTTCGTCTACCACTGCCCCTTCTGCGGCGGCGTCGAGAGCCCGAACTGCGCGTACATGGGCCAGTCGCTCGAATGGAAGATCCAGCACTCGCTGCGCAAGCCCTTCAAGGTCACCGAGTACGAAGAGAAGATGCGCGAGGTGGTCGAGGAGCACGAAGTTTAGGCCACGTGACCCAAGACCCAATCGAGCAGCTTTAAAATCAGGCACTTACATCGACGGGCGGTGGGTGCCAAGCTCACAACTCTTCTGGGCACCCCCTCGATAAATCTCACAGTAGCTCCGCCCCCACCCGGAGTCGCACTGTGGATTCAGAGATTGAGCGCACGATCTTTCACTACTTTCCTGAGCGAAAGCTCGAAAGTCCGCTGAAGAACCGCGCGGTGACCTGGGACTACGACCCGCGGTACACCGCCCTCAAGGCAGTCTTAAGCCAGCTCAAGGCGGTCGATTCGAGCCTGCGCCCCGGCACCCGCGGCCACTACGACCTGTCCGAAGAGGTCGTCTTTCGCGGCGGCGCGGTTCGGCTGCAGCTGTCGTATCTCGGTCCGTTCGCGGCGCTCAACCATCTGCACGACGTCGAGCTGTCGGAGGACGACCGCGAGCTGCAAAGCCGCATTCGGCAGGTGCTCCAGCGCAACCGGATCACCGTGCTCGACGCGGCGACGCTCACCGAGCGCGTCGGGTGGATTCCTTCGGCCCTGAAGGGCCGCGCCGCCACCGTCTGGAATTGTCTCTTCGTCCTGGGGCCGAACTAAGAGCCGCCATGATCCGCTACAGCCCCATTCGCTGGCTCAACACCGGAATCACCCACCGCGTCGCGGTGCACGGTGAAGGCGCCGCGCGCATCGCCCAGCCGATCTTGCCCGCGCGAAAGCCGGCCAACGCGCCGGCGGCGATGGACCCTGCCGCCGTTCGCCAGTCCGTTCAGCGAATCTCCGACGCAGCGCCGGCGCTCGCGCCCGCCGGAAGAAACCAGCTCGATCGCGCGCTCGACCGTTACCAGAAGCTCATCGCCAAACACGGCGACGAGCATCCAGCGTTCGCGCGGGCCTCGTCGCAGGCGCTCGAGAAGCTCGTGCAGACGCTCGGCGCCGAGCGTGGCCCGACCGCTCTTCTCACGCCGGCGACCAACGCACTCATCAGCCTGTTCGACATGGACCTGCGCTTCGCCGCCTCCGGCCGTATGGCCCTCGGCCCGCAGGGACCGACCGGCCAGGTGCCCAGCGCGCTCGACGCGGTGCTGCGCCTGACCGAAGCCCTGTCCGGGCGCTCCGGCGGCTCGTCGGCGGTGAACGCCTACCCCATTCTGGTCGAGCAGCTCGCGCTCAGCCGACATGGCATGAACGCCAAGGGCCGGGCCGAGTTGCTCGAGGCGGCTTCCGACTCCCTGGCCGAGGCGACCCCCAAAACGCAGATCTCCCAAGAGCACGTCTCGCGCCTCCTCGAGCGGGTGGCGGTGCTGCAGCGCCAGGGCGACGCCGACCCGCTCGGCATCTTGGCGCAGGCCAAGGCCGAGACGTTCGCGGAGCAGGCGGGCCACGTGCGCGCGGCGCTCAAGCGAATCGCGGCGGCGAAGCGGCACGCACAAAGCGGCGCGGCGGCTTTCGAGCCGATCGCCGCCGCGCTGAAGAAGCTCCTCGCGGGGCATCCGGCAGGCCCTGCATCGCTCGCGAGCCGCGCCGCCACCCTCGCCGAGAGCGCGAGCGCCACCCCCGCCCAGCCGAACCAGATCGCGCTCGCGGCCCAGTGGATTCGAAACGCCGCGAAGTCGGCCCACGTCGACGAGCTGCTCGACGTCGCCGCGCAGAACCCCGGTCCCTTCCTGTCGCTTCAGGCCGCCGCCAGCGAGGCCATCGACCTCGGCCGTGCGCCCACTGTGATGCTGCCGGCCGCGCAGCGCGGTCTCCAGCTCGAGCACCACCCAGGCGCCATCGACGCGCTCGCCAAGCTCAAGGCGCTCGAGCCCGATGCCGCCAATCCAGTCGAGCTCGCCCTCGCGCCGCTCATCGAGAACGCAGACTTCCACGGTATGCCGGCCGCGGTCGACTTCCTCGCCCAGCAGCTGCGTCAAGCCGAGCCGCCGAGCCTGGCGACGCTCGGAAGCGACGCGGCTCGCTTCAGCGCCGCGCTGCGAAACCTGAGGAATCCCCAAGGGCAGCAACAGATCGCCGAGGCCATCGCCGTGGCGACGCGCGGCCGCGACCTCGATGACGCGGCGCTCGGTGCGCTCGCGCAGAAGGTCGAGAACGTCCAGCAATGGCGGCCGGACACCCGCGTTCACGAGCACGTCGCGGGCGATGGCGTGAACCCCGGCCTCGCCGACCTCTTCGCTCCTCGAAAAGAGTTTCTCCACGATCCCGAGCAGCTGCTCCAGCAGCTCATCCGCGCCGACCGCGCCCAGCGCCCTGAGTCTTTGAGGCATGCGCTGCGGGTGGCCCACGAGCTGGGTCGGCTCGACCGAGATCCCAATGCAGCGGGGCTCACCCAACGCATTCGGAATGACTGGGCCCAAGCGTCGGCTCGACCGCAGCAGCTCCGGAGCGCCACGGGGCAAGCGTACGACGATGCCTACGCCTGGCTCGACGCGCACCCGGAGCTGCCGCCGGAGCTCGCCTTCACCGCCGGGACGAGCCTCTCGGCGGACCAGCTGAGCTGGCTCACGCAAACCATCGCCGGCGCGAAGAGCCAACAGAAGGTTCGACTCTTGCGCGACGTCACCCTGGCCGCCATCGAGGGCGGGCGGATCGACCTGCTCGATGCCCTTCGTCAGTCGCGCTCGGGCCCGAAAGCGCTCTCGAACGCGATGCAGTTCATCGCGGTCGAGTACCGCCAGGATCGCCTGCACCAGATTCCGTTCGACCCGCTCATCGAAGGGCTCCGCCAAGGCGGCGACCCCGCTGCGCAGATCGCCAAGGCCCGGCAAGACCAGGCGCTGGCAGAGCTGGGAATTCGCAACGACGAGAACGGCGCCGCCGGCGGCCAGGACGAGCTGCAAGAGGCGGCGGCCGAGGTCGCGGGCCTGACCCAGTTCTACCAACGCGATGACTTTCACAAGAACACGGTGATGCCCGCCCTGCAGGATGCGATCGACTCGGTGCGGGCCGGCACCTGGCCGCGGCCCAAGTACGAAGGGGAGATCGCCGAGCGGCAGCTGCGCGATCTGAGCGACGAGCAGAAGGCGCTTTGGCAGGAGCGCAGCATCTTCGCCGAAGGCGACGAGATTCCGCAGGGCATCCAGCGCGCCAAGCCGGCGCAACCCGCGGCAAAAGACGACGCACCCCAGGTCGACTACGGCGCCATCGAGGACAAGCTGGCCATTCTGAGGAAGGCGCTGCCCGACCG
>CAZEDU010000081.1:0-23184 GCA_964511185.1 uncultured Myxococcaceae bacterium
CTCTTCGAGACGCTGCTCGGCGAGGAAGACGCGATCATCACCGACGCGCTGAACCACGCGAGCATCATCGACGGCATTCGGCTCTGCAAAGCGAAGCGGCTGCGCTACGCGAACAACGACATGGCCGACCTGGAGGCGAAGCTCCAGGAGGCGAGCGGCGCGCGCTTCAAGCTCATCGCCACCGACGGCGTGTTCTCGATGGACGGCATCATCGCGAACCTGAAGGCGATCTGTGACCTCGCCGAGAAGCACCAGGCGCTGGTGATGGTCGACGACTCGCACGCGGTGGGCTTCGTGGGCGAGAAGGGCCGAGGCACGCACGAGCACTGTCAGGTGATGGGCCGCGTCGACATCATCACCGGCACGCTCGGCAAGGCGCTCGGCGGCGCGTCGGGCGGCTACACGTCGGGGCGCAAAGAGATCGTCGCGTGGCTGAGGCAACGCTCGCGGCCTTACCTGTTCTCGAACACGCTGATGCCCGCCATCGCGGCGGCGTCGATCCAGGCGCTCGACCTGCTCGAGTCGTCCGACGACCTGCGCAAGCGGCTGCGCGAGAACAGCGCCTACTTCCGGTCGGCGATGACGAAGCTCGGCTTCCGGCTCGTGCCGGGCGAGCACCCGATCATCCCGGTGATGCTGGGCGACGCGAAGCTCGCGAGCCGCGTGGCCGACCGGATGCTGGCAGAAGGCATCTACGTCATCGGTTTCTCCTACCCGGTGGTGCCGCAGGGCCAGGCCCGCATCCGCACGCAGATGTCGGCGGCGCATGGCCGGGAGCACCTGGACCGCGCGATCGCCGCGTTCGCGAAGGTGGGCAAGGAGCTCGGGGTCATCTCATGATGCGCGCGCTGGTGAAGTCGAAGAAGGAGAACGGGCTCTGGCTGCAGGAAGTGCCGGTGCCCGAGATCGGCCCGAACGACGTGCTGATCAAGGTCCGCAAGGCGGCCATCTGCGGCACCGACATCCACATCTACAACTGGGACGAGTGGTCGCAGAAGACCATCCCCGTGCCGCTCACCATCGGCCACGAGTTCACCGGCGAGATCGCCGAGGTCGGCTCGGCGGTGAGCGGCTTCTCGAAGGGCGAGCGCGTGTCGGCCGAGGGGCACATCACCTGCGGCCACTGCCGCAACTGCCGCGCCGGCAAGCGCCACCTGTGCCGCAACACGGTCGGCATCGGCGTGCACAAGAACGGCTGCTTCGCCGAGTACGTCGCGGTGCCGGCGGTGAACGTGTTCCGCGTGCCAGCGGCGATTCCGGACCACGTCGCGGCCTTCTTCGATCCGCTCGGCAACGCCGTGCACACCGCCCTCTCCTTCGACCTGGTCGGCGAGGACGTGCTGATCACCGGCGCCGGCCCCATTGGGGTGATGGCGGCGGCGATCGCCAAGCACGTGGGCGCGCGCCACGTGGTGGTCACGGACTTGAACGACTACCGCCTCGAGCTGGCGAAGAAGATGGGCGCCACCCGCGCGGTGAACGTGCGCACCACGTCCATCGAAGAGGTGATGAAAGACCTGGGCATGACCGAAGGCTTCGACGTCGGCATGGAGATGTCGGGCAACGGCGAGGCGCTGCGCACGCTGATCTCCGCGATGAACCACGGCGGGCGCGTCGCGCTGCTGGGCATTCCACCGAAAGAGGTGGCGATCGACTTCAACCAGGTGATCTTCAAGGGCCTGGTGCTCAAGGGCATCTACGGCCGGGAGATGTTCGAGACCTGGTACAAGATGTCGGCGATGCTGCAGAGCGGGCTGGACGTGACGCCCGTCATCACCCACCGCTACCCTGCCTCCGAGTTTCAGCGCGCGTTCGAGACGATGCGCACCGGAAACTCGGGCAAGGTGATTCTCGACTGGAACTGACACGCCATGGCGAAGAAGAAGCTCCCGAAGAGCAAGCGCTTCATCGCGATGGCGGGCAACATCGGCGCGGGCAAGACCACCGCGGCGAAGATGATCAGCCAGTCGTTCGGCTTCGAGCTGTTCGACGAGCCGGTGATCGATAACCGCTTCCTGCGCGAGTACTACGGCGACATGAAGCGCTGGTCATTCACGCTGCAGCTCGAGTTCCTCATCAAGCGCGTCGAGCACCACGAGCTGATCCACACCGTGAAGAAGTCGTGCATCCAGGACCGCACGCTGCTCGAGGATCCGGAGATCTTCGCCAAGTACCTGCACGGGCTTGGCCACATGACGAACTCCGAGCTCGACCTGTACTTCGAGTACTTCCAGCGGCTCACCCGCACGATCGCGCAGCCCGAGAAGGTCATCTACTTCGACGTGCCGAGCGTCGGCGTCTTGATGAACCGCATCCGCACCCGCGGGCGCGAGGAGGAGAAGGCCATCGACCGCCGCTTCCTGCAGGGGCTCAACGGCTACTACGCCAGCTTCCCGCTGGTGGTGCAGAACAAGTACCGCATCGACTGCCTCACCATCGACGTGAGCGCGCTCGACATACGCACCGGGCAGGGCCGAGACGAGTTCCTGGACCGCGTGGGGACGTTCCTCTCCGCATGAGCACCCTTCCGCCCAAGCCGCCTCGCGAGTCCGAGGTGGTGATGACCCAGATGATCCTCCCGCCCGACGCGAACCCGCTCAACGCGGCGTTCGGCGGCAAGGTGATGGAGTGGATCGACGTGTGCGGCGGCATCGCGGCGCAGCGCCACTGCCGGCAGGTGGTCGTCACCGCGTCGATGGACGATCTGCACTTCCACGCGTCGATCCGCGTGGGCTGGATCGTCACCTTGCGCGCGCGGGTGCTGGCGGCGTTTCACACGTCGATGGAGGTGGGCGTGACGGTGACGGCGGAGAACCCGCTCACCGGTGAGAAGCACCTGACCACCAGCGCGCTGCTCACCTTCGTGGCGCTCTCGGCGGAGGGGAAGAAGTCGCCGGTGCCGCCGCTCCTGCTCGAGACCAACGCGGAGCGGCGCGCGTTTCAGGAGGCCTCGGCACGCCGCGCCGAGCGCTTGGCGCGCAAGGACCAGGGCAAGAGCTGGTTGGAAGCGCTGCGCGGTTAGGTCGAGAAGGACGTCCCGCAGCCGCAGGTCGACTTGGCGTTCGGGTTCGAGAACTTGAAGCCGGAGCCTTCGATGCCGGTGACGTAGTCGACCTGCGTGCCGCCCAAGTACTTCTGGCTGAGGGCGTCGGTGCAGATCTTCACGCCGTCCTGCTCCCACACCAGGTCGCCGGGCTTGGACTCCTTGATGAGGTTCAGGTCGTACCCCATGCCGCTGCAGCCAGCGGGCACCACGCGCACGGTCAGGAAGTAACCGTCGAAGCCCTGCTGGCGGATGACCTCTTTGACCTGCGCCACCGCGCGCTCGGTGAGCACGAGCGGATGGGCGCTGCCGGCAGGAGAGAGCGTGGGCTGGGTGGTCGTGGTTTCCATATCGAGCTTCCTTATAACGGGGTGGATGGGTGGGTTCCAACCTCGCCGTGTCCGGGGACGGTCCCCTCCTGATTATCCGGTGTTGATGGACCGGCCGCCGTCGACCGCGAGGATTTGACCAGTGATGAACGTGGGGCCGGTGAGGAAGAACAGCACGGCCTGGACGATGTCCGCCGGGCTTCCGACGCGCTGCTGCGGGATGCGCGCGCGGAGCGCGTCCAGCTCGTCTTCGCGCATGGACTCGGGCGGGAGCACGGTGCCGGGCGCGACGCCATTCACCGTGATCTTCGGCGCCAGCTCGAGCGCCAGGCAGCGCGTCAACGCGGCGAGCGCCGCCTTGGTCATGCAGTAAGCCGAGTAGTGCCGCCAGGCGTTCAGCGCCCCGCCGATGTCGACGACGTTCACCACCCGGCCGCCTTCGCGCTGCAACATCCGACGCGCGACGGCTTGGGTCAGCAGGTACGGCGCCCGCGCGTTGAGCGTCCACTGCTCGTCGACGACGGACGGCGGGGTGTCGACGAAGGCGGCGCGGTGGAAGACGGCGGCGCTGTTCACCAAGGCGTCAACGGGCCCGAGCGAACGCTCCACCTCTTCGACGAGCGGCTCGATGGCGTCGGCGCGTGTCAAGTCGGCGGGAACGAGCAGCGTGCGGTTGCCGCCGGCGGCGATGCGCTTCTGCGCGGCGGCGGCCCCGTCGCGCGACCGGTGGTGATGCAAGGCGACCTGGGCGCCGGCATGTCCCACCCCTTCCGCGATGGCCCGCCCCAGCCGTGTGCCCGCGCCGGTGACGAGAACCACCTTGCCTTCCAAGGGTCTGGGGTTTGGCGGTGCCATGGACGGTCGTTATAGAGGAGACTCGCTCGGAGGAGCTCAACGAACATGGCCCCCACCTTCCGTGACCTGCTGTCCGCGACGAAGAAGGAAGTCCGCGAGATCTCGGTCGCCGACCTGAAGAAGCAGCTCGACCAGCGCCAGAACGTGAAGATCATCGACGTGCGGGAAGCAGACGAGTACGCGGCAGGTCGCATCCCAGGCGCCGTCTTCGTGCCCCGCGGGTTCCTCGAGCTCCGCATCGAGTCCAAGGCGCAGCGCGACGAAGCGCTCGTCCTCTACTGCGCCGGGGGCACCCGGTCGGCGCTCGCCGCGAAGACGCTTCAAGACATGGGCTACACGAACGTCGTCTCGCTCGCGGGCGGCTACAGCCGCTGGACCGACGCGGCGTATCCGACCGAGAAGCCGGTCGTCCTCACCCCGGATCAGAAGGAGCGGTACCGCCGGCACCTGGTGATTCCGGAGGTCGGCGAGGAAGGCCAGGCGAAGCTGCTCAACGCGAAGGTGCTGCTGATGGGCGCTGGCGGCCTGGGCTCACCGGCGGCGCTCTACCTCGCGGCGGCCGGGGTCGGCACGCTCGGCATCATCGACATGGACGTGGTCGATCTGTCGAACCTGCAGCGGCAGATCATTCACACCGTCGACCGGGCCGGCCTGCCCAAGACCGAAAGCGCCCGCGCGGCGATCGCGGCCATCAACCCGGACGTGAAGGTGGTGCCGTTTCAGGAGCGGCTGACCTCCGACAACGTGATGCGAATTCTGGAGGGCTTCGACATGGTCCTCGACGGCGGGGACAACTTCCCCACGCGCTACCTGCTCAATGACGCGTGCGTGGTGCAGAAGAAGCCGAACATCCACGGCTCCATCTTCCGGTTCGAAGGTCAGGTGACGACCTTCGCTCCCGGCGAGGGCCCCTGCTACCGCTGCCTGTATCCGCAGCCGCCTCCGCCCGACATGGCGCCGTCCTGCGCCGAGGCCGGCGTGCTCGGCGTGCTGCCCGGCATCGTGGGGCTGTTCCAGGCGAACGAGGCGATCAAGCTCATCCTGGACAAGGGGCAGCCGCTGGTCGGGCGCCTGCTGACGTTCGACGCGCTCGGGACGCGGTTCACCGAGCTCAAGCTGCGGCGCGACCCCGCCTGTCCGGTCTGCCGCGACGGAGCGAAGGTCGAGTTCATCGACTACGAGCAGTTCTGCTCGACTGCGGCGTAGGTGCCCCCGTGCCAGTTCCGGAAGTGACCCCTGAAGAGCTCGCCGCGTGGCTGCGCGGCGCGGAGCCTCCCGCCTTGGTCGACGTCCGCTCGCCGCAGGAGCACGCGTACGTCGCGCTCCAGGGCTCGCTGCTCCTTCCGCTGGGGGAGCTCGAAGAGCACGAAGAGGAGATCGCGGCGCTCCGCGGCAAGCGCGTGGTGGTCTATTGCCATCACGGCGTTCGAAGCCTCGACGGCGCGGCGTACCTGCGCGACGCCGGTGTCGACGCGTATTCGCTCGCGGGGGGAATCGAGCGGTACGCGGTGAGGGTGGACCCGACGCTCAGGCGGTATTGAGGCTCGCAGCTTGGGGGACAGTCCCCGAGTTTATTGGGCGAGGTGGGGCCGGAGGTTGAGTTTCTTCTTCACCGGTTGGCCGGGCTTGACCTCGACGTCGAACACGACACGCTCTTTGAGCGGCATGCCGACGAGCTCGAGCTTGTGCTTGCCCTCGTAGAGCTTGAACGCTGGGCCGGGCAGCGAGCCCACCTTGCGGTTGCCCTCCCGCACCGAGATGTCCTTGAGCCCCTTGGGCTCGATCTCGAGCTCGACCTTCTCTTCCTTGAACTCTTTGTCGATGACCTTGGTCTTGCCTGGCTCCACGCCCGACAGCACCTCCTCGAGGTAGATGCCCAGGTCGGGGTTGCTCAAGACGATGCGGTCGCCGATGTGCGCCCGGATCGTCAGCGGCGCCGCCCCCAAGGGGTCGACCTTCCCTTCAAGCTCGGGGTGCACGAGCGTGACCTGCACATTGGCCGGATGCGTGGTGACCTTGACCGAGATCTCGAGCCCGTCGTTGGGCGTGCGGTTCAGGGCGGTCCAAAGGGTGTCTCGAAACACGAAGCCGGCGGCGGCCACGGCGAGCAGCACCCCCCCGGTGGCCAACGCCTGAAGCCGCCGGCGGCGGAGCAAGACCGCCTCGGGGTCGAGCGCTTCCTTCGCGGGCGCGCGCTTGACCTTGCGCGGCGGCGCCTCCGGCATCTCGGCGCGGCTCGGCCGCCTCCGCCCGTCCACCGCCGGAAGCGCGGCGCCGGTCTTTCTGCGCACCGGCTTCGGCGGCGTCCGCTCCGGCTCCGGCTCGACCGCCGCCAGCGTCGCCTCGTCGGGCGCGTCGTCGTCGAACGACGCGTCGATGTCTTCCGATCGCACCACCTCGACCGAGCTCGACCGGCGGCGCGGCACCACGGTCGACGACGGCAGCGGCCGGAGCGAGTCGTCGTCTCCGTCGCGCGCGAAGGTCGGCACCGCGTCGACGTCGATCTTGGGCAGGCTGGGGCGCGAAGGCGTGCGCGCGATGGTGGTCGCCACGTTGGATGGCACGCGGCGCGGTGGCGGCTCGCTCCCGGCCGGCGGCGGCAGCGCGCTCTCCGACGACCGGAGCGGCGGCGGCTCCCGCTTGGCGGAGACGGGCGTCCCTCGGCTGCCCAGCGCCCGGCCCGGCCGCTCGAGCTGATCGCGCGAGGGCACCGCGCTGGCCGGCGGCGCCTCCCACTCCATGTCGGCGGTGTTCTTCGCCAGGCTGCTCGCCTTCTCGGTGCCGGACAGCTCGACCTGCGCCGGCGCCTTGGAGTTGCTCCCCGCATCAGGCCCTGAAGGTTGCGGCACGCCGAGCCGCGCCTCTTCCTGCAGCCGCTCGGCGAAGAGCGTGGTCATCAACTCGGACAGCTGCACCGAGCTCGCCACCAGGCGCTGGCTGACCAGGAACTCTTCCAACGCCATCTGGAAGGCCCGCGCGTCGCGGTAGCGCTCGTCGGGCCCCCGCGCGAGCGCCCTCATCACCACCGAGTCGAGCTCGCTGGGTACCTCCACCACCGCGGAGGGCGGCTCGATGCTCCCTTCGAGCGCCGCCTGCAACGTGGCGTAGTCGCTCTCGCGCTTGAGCGGCCGCACGCCGGTGATGAGCTCGTAGAGCACCAGGCCCAGCGCGTAGATGTCCGACCGGTGGTCCAGGTTCTTGCCCGCCGCCTGCTCGGGCGACATGTACGAGAACTTGCCCTTGATCGCGCCCGAGCGCGTCATCGACGCCTGGTCCGCCGCCTTGGCGATGCCGAAGTCCACCAGCTTCACCGAGCCGTCGAAGCTGATGAGGATGTTCTGCGGCGAGATGTCGCGGTGCACGACCTTGAGCGGCCGGCCGTTCTCGTCGGTCTTGGTGTGCGCGTAGTAGAGCCCTTCGCACGCGCTCGCCACGATGCGGATCGCGAGCGGGCGGGCGATCCACTGGCCCGAGCTCCACGCCTTGCGCATCACGCGGCCCAGGTCTTCGCCGCTGATGAACTCCATCGCGATGAAGTAGGAGCCGTTGGTCTCGCCGAGGTCGTAGATCTGCGCGATGTTCGGGTGGTTGAAGCGCGCGGCGATCTTCGCCTCGTTCAAGAACATCTGGACGAACTCTTCTTCGTCGGCCAGGTGTGGAAGAATGCGCTTCACCACGCACAGCCGGTTGAAGCCGCTGATGCCCACCTGGCGCGCGAGCCACACCTCCGCCATGCCGCCCGTGGCCAGGCGCTTGAGAAGCTGGTAGTTGCCGAACGCCTGTGCGCTCATCGCTCAACGACTCGGGGGAGGCCACCGCGGGTCGGAACGCGCCGTGGGCTCGAAAATGTTAGCACAGAAGCCTACCCTGCCCTCCCATGACCCGCGCCCTTTCGTCGCGCCCGCCGCGTGAAGACCTGGTGTTACAGGCCTGCCTCGAAGCCTATGGCGCGGTCCGCCACGAGGGCCGGCTGGCCGACCGCGCGCTCGACTTCACCTTGCGGCACAAGAAGCACCTGTACGCGAACGAGCGGCGCGCGGTGGCCGAGCGGGTGTACGCGCTGCTGCGACGGCAGCGGACCGTCGACTATCTGCTGGAGCGCTCGCGCCCAGGCTGGTCGAGCCTACCGACCAGCCGCCAAGACGCGCTGCGGCTCGCGGCGGCGCGGGTGCTGCTCGGTGAGGAAGCCCCACCGGTAGCGAAGGACTCGAAGCTCTCGGCCGAAGACGCGGCGGCGCTAAAAGCGCTGCCCCAAGCCGCGCGCGCGCTCGAGGCGCTCCCGCCCGCCGAGCGCTTCGCGATCGCCGCCTCCTTGCCCGACTTCCTGGCCGAGAAGCTCCGCGCGCAGCTCGGCGCCGAAGCCGAGGCGGCCGCCGAAGCGATGAACGAGCGGGCGCCGCTCCACGCGCGCGTCAACCCGCTCAAGCGCGATCGGGACGCGCTCCTGACGTTGCTCGAATCCGAAGGCGTGAAGGCCACGCCGACCGCGCTGTCCCCTTTCGGCGTGACCTTGGACACGCGGATCAACGCCTTCTCGCTCGAGAGCTTCAAGTCGGGCGCGTTCGAGCTCCAGGACGAAGGGTCGCAGCTGCTGGGCATGCTGGTCGACGCGCCGCCGACCAAGGTGGTCGACGCGTGCGCCGGCGCCGGCGGGAAGACGTTGCAGCTCGCGGCGCAGATGAAGAACCGCGGCGAGCTGTTCGCGCTCGACATCGACGCGCGGCGGATGGAGGACTTGAAGAAGCGCGCGCGGCGGGCGGGCGTCCACAACGTGCGCATTCGCACGATTCCCAACGGGCCCGAGGCGACCGAGGCGCTGGCGGACCTGCTCGGCAAGGCCGATCGCGTCCTGGTCGACGCGCCGTGCAGCGGCTCGGGGACCTACCGCCGCAAGCCCGACGCGCGCTACCGGCTCACGCCGCAAGACCTGTCGATGCACGTCGAGCGGCAGAAGCGGCTGCTCGCCCAGTTCTCTGCGTTGGTGAAGCCGGGCGGCCGGCTCATCTACGGCACCTGCAGCGTCCTCCGCGAGGAGAACGAAGCGGTCGTCGAGCACTTCCTCGCCGCGCACCGCGACTTCTCGTCGAAGCCCATCTCCGAGGTCATCGGCGAGGCGCTGGCGGCGAAGGTCGCGACGAACGGCTTCCTTCGCCTGTTCCCTCACCGCCACGGCACCGACGGCTTCTTCGGTGCCGTGCTCGTGCGCGCGAAGGCAGGCTGATCAGTCGGCGAAGCCGATCGCGTCCCTGGCGATCGGGTGCAGCTCGTCGCGGCGATTCTGGGCCCACGCCGCCTCGTCGTTTCCTTCCTGCGCGGGGTCCTCGGCGCCGTAGCTGACCGTCTCGATGCGCTCCCCGTCGATCCCCAGCGCCACCAGGTAGGCGCGCGCGATGTCGGCGCGCTTCTGCCCGAGCGCGAGGTTGTACTCGGCGGTGCCGCGCTCGTCGCAGTGCCCCGCGATGCGAATCGACGCCCAGGGACGCGGCTTGAGCGCCTTGGCCACCACGTGGAGCTGGTTCTGCGCGTGCTCGGTGAGCGTGGAGTCGTCGAAGTCGAAGTGCAGCGTGGCGCCGCGGAGGATCTTGGCGAGCACCTCCTGCTCCGACGGCGGCTCCACCACGACGGTGGTGGTCTCGCGAACGACCTCGAGCGGCTGGGCCACCTTCTTCGCGCACCCGAGCGCGAACGTGGCCAGCACGGCAGCGATGAACAATCCCTTCATGGTTCCCTCCCCTGGTTTGGGCGTAGCGGTCGCTACAAGGTGCCACAGCGGTGGATCGACACAATTTTCTGGCCGGGATCGGTCTGCTAAGGCGCTGCCGACCCATGCGGACGCCCTTGTTCTTGCTCTGGCTCGTCGCCCTCGCGGGCTGCCGCATCGAGACCGCCTCACCGCGGCCCGCCGAGGGCGCGCCAGGCGAAGGCGAGCACCCCCGAGGAGAGGTCTGGGTCTACACCTCCATGTACCGGCCGGTGCTGGAGGCCCTGGAGCCCGCGCTGAAGGCCGAGCTGCCCGAGGTGACGGTGCGCTGGACGCAAGGCGGCAGCGAGAAGATCGCGCAGCGGCTCGAGGCCGAGCTGGCCGCCGGCGCCACCCAGGCCGACCTGCTCGTCACCAGCGACCCGTTCCTGTACCGCCGCTACAAGGACGAGGGCCGGTGGCTCCCCTACGCCTCTTCGCACGTGCTGCGCGTACCGCGGGCGCTGGTCGACCTCGACGCGGCGTACGCCGCCTGCCGCGTCAGCACGCTGGTGCTGGTGCATCGCCAAGGCACCCCTTCCCCCCGCCGGTTCGACGCGCTCACCGCGCCCGAGTGGAGAGGGGCGGTGGCGCTGGGCGACCCGCTCACCTCGGGCACCAGCTTCACCTGGTCGGTGTTCTCGTACCGCGCGCACGGCGAGGGCTACTTCCAGAAGCTGCGCGCGAACGGAGCGCAGCTCGCCGGCGGCAACGCGGCGGTGCTGCAGAAGGTCGAGTCGGGGGAGGCGCGCGTCGGGGTGCTGCTGCTCGAAAACGCGCTCGCCGCGCGGGCCCGCGGGAGCCCGATCGAGATCGTCTACCCCGAAGACGGCGCGGTGACGGTGCCCGGCTACGTCGCGATCTTCCGGTCGAGCCGCAACCGGGTCGCCGCGCGCGCGGTGTACGACTTCCTCCTGTCGCCGCGCGGCCAGCAGCTCATCGTCGAGGCGGGTGACATGCACGCGGCCGATCCTCGGTGGAGCGGGCCCCGCGGCGAGCCAGGGCTCGACGCGCTGCTCGAGCGCGCCCAGCCGTGGACCGACGAGGTGCTCGAGACCGGCGTCCGCGACGGCGAGCGCATCAAGGCGGCCTTTCGGCGGGCGTTCCTCCAATGACCCGCCGCCTCGCGCTGCCGGCGCTCGCGCTCGCCCCGCTCCTCTTCTTCGCGCTCGGACCGGTGCTCCTGCTGCTCGCGCGTTCCGTGGGCGCGCTCGGGGCCGCGGGGCTGTCCGAGCTGTGGACGGCGGGCAACCGCCTGGCCACGCTCCATACGGTGCTCGTCTCGACCGGCGCGGCGTCGTTCGCGCTCTGCCTCGCGACGCCGCTGGCGCTGCTCTTGGCGCGCACCGACGTCCCTTCCCGCCGCGTGCTCCTGGCGCTCTTCACCTTGCCGACCGCGGTCCCGCCCTTCATCTGGGGCATGGGGTGGGTGAGCCTGGCGAGCCCGCGCGCCGGGTACCTCGCGCGCTGGTGGGGTGAAGGCGCCGTCGACATCTACGGCGCGGGGGGAATCGTCTTCGTGCTCGGCGCGGCGGGGCTGCCGCTGGTGCTTTTGCCGGGGGTGGCGGCGCTCTCGCGCATCGACCCGGCGCTGGAAGAAGCAGCCCGCATCGCCGGCGCGGGTCCCCTCTCCACGCTCTTGCACGTGTCTTACCCGCTGGCCCTGCCCTCGCTCCTGTCGGGCGCGGCGCTGGTGTTCCTCTTCGCGGCTTCGGCCTTCGGCGTGCCACACCTGCTCGGCATCGGCGCGAGCCCTCCGATGGAGGTGCTCACCACCCGCATCTTCGGGCAGCTGCTCTTGGGCGGGCCGGAGCACTTCGCGCGGGCGGTGGCGCTCTCGAGCGTGCTGCTCGTGCTCGCGACCGCGGTCGGCGCGTTGGGCGAGCGGCTGGCGCGCGCGGGTCGGGTGCGCGTCCCCGCCGGGAAGGGGCTCGCCGTCCGGCGGCTGCCGCTCGGCCGCTGGCGCTGGCCGTTGGGCGGCGCGCTCTGGATCATCGCGCTCGTGCTCATCTTGCTGCCGCTGGCGGCGGTCTTCTTCACCTCGCTGCAGACCCGCTTCGGCGCGCCGCTGGAGCTCTCCAGCCTGACCGCGCGCCACTGGACCGCGGCGCTGCACGACGACGGCACGTGGCGGGCGCTCGGCCGCAGCGTCGCGCTCGCCGCGGGCGCCGCGCTCGTCATCGTCGGGCTGGGGCTGCTGCTCGCCTTGGTCCGGCGCGCGCAGCCGCGATTCGGCGGCTGGGTGGAGTCGCTCGCCGCCTGGCCCTACGCGGTGCCAGGAACGGTGCTCGCGATGTCTCTGTTGGTCGCCTTCTCGCGCGACCTTCGCTTCGTCGCGTTCGATCGCGTCGCGTTCGTGCTCGCGCTGGCGAACAGCCTGTGGCTCGTCGGCGTCGCCTACGCCGCCAAGCACCTGGTGTTCGGCGTGCGCAACGCGTCCGATGGGCTCCGGCAGCTCGACCCCGCGCTGACCGAAGCCGCGCGGCTCAGCGGGGCCGGGCCGGCGCGCGCCTTCGTGGACGTGACGTTGCCGCTCCTCCAGCCCGCGTTGGCGGCGGCGTTCGTGCTCGCCTTCCTGACCTGCACCACCGAGCTCACCATGTCGGTGCTCTTGCTTCCCCCGGGCGTCGATCTGCTCGGCACCCTCCTCTTCGAGCTTCAGACGTACGCCGACCCGAACCGCGCGGCGGTGCTCGCGTGCTTCTTCGTCGTCTGGGTGGTGGTGCTGCTGGCGCTGTTGGCCATGCTCCGGCGAGGTGCCAAGTGAGCCTCGAGCTGGAAGACCTGGAGAAGCGCTACGGGACGACCGCTGTGGTGCGCGGTGTGAGCCTGCGCGTCCGGGCCGGCGAGCTGGTGTCGCTGCTGGGTCCGTCCGGCTGCGGCAAGACGACGACGCTGCGCGCGGTGGCGGGCCTGGAGCGACCGGACGCAGGTCGCATTTCGATTGACGGGCGGGTGGTCGACGGTCCGGGCGTGCACGTGCCTCCCGAGGCGCGCAAGCTCGGCATGGTGTTCCAGAGCTACGCCGTCTGGCCCCACAAGCGCGTGCGGGAGAACGTCGCCTACCCGCTGCAGCGTCAGGGGGTGCGCGGCGCCGAGCTGAGCCGCCGCGTCGACGAAGCGCTGGGCTGGGTGCGCCTGTCCGCGTTCGCCGAGCGGCTCCCGCACGCGCTCTCCGGCGGGCAGCGGCAGCGGGTGGCGCTCGCGCGGGCGTTGGTGAGCCGGCCGCGGGTGCTCCTGCTCGACGAGCCCTTGTCGAACTTGGACGCCGCGCTGAAAGAGGAGCTGCGGGCCGAGCTGGCCGCGCTGCGCAACCGGCTCGAGATGACGCTCTTGTACGTGACGCATGATCAAGCCGAGGCGCTCGCGCTGTCCGACCGCGTGGCGGTGATGAACCACGGCGTGCTCGAGCAGGTCGACACCCCCGAGCGGCTCTATCTGGATCCCGCCACTCCGTTCGTCGCCGGCTTCGTCGGCGGCGCCAACGTGCTCGAAGGTCGGGTGGAGGGGCGGGCGCTCCTGGTCGACGGCGCCCGCTTCGCGCTCCCCGACGGGCTCGACGCACCGCCCGGCCGGGTGAAGCTCATCGTCCGGCCGGAGGACTTCGAGCTGTCGGAGCATGGCACCGCGCTGACGCTCTCCGCGCGCCTCTTCCTCGGTCAGGCCGTCGAGTACCGCTTCCCGCTCGGCGACCGCCTGCTGCGACTGCTCGGGCCGGCGCGACCGGCGCGCGTCGGAGAGTCGCTCAAGCTGCGCATTCGCCGCGCTAAGGTCTTCTCGAACCCATGAACCGACGCAGCCTCTTCGTCTTCCTCGCCCTCTCCTTCGGCCTCGCGTGGCTCGTCACGCTGCCGCTCTGGCTTTCCCCCCGCGGCATCAAGCACCCGGCGGCGACCTTCGTCCTGATGGGCATGATGCTCACGCCGAGCATCGCGACCTTCGTCGTGACCCGCTTCGTCGAGCGCGAGCCCGCATTGAAGACCGCCACGGGCCTGGTGCTCGGCCGGCGTTGGGGGTGGTACTGGGCCTTCGCGTGGCTCGCCTTTCCCGCCATGGCCATCGCGGCGCCGTTCGTCGGCGCGCTCTTCGGCGTCTATGAGCTCGACCTCGTCCACCTGAGCGGCTTCCGCGCCCTCCTCGCGGCGGCGCCCCAAGGCGGGCAGCTGCTCGACAAGCTGCCGGTGCACCTGCTCGTCGCCTTGCAGCTCGCGGCCGTCCCGCTGGCCCCGCTGCTGAACGCGCCCTTCGCCTTCGGGGAGGAGTGGGGCTGGCGCGGGTACCTGTTGCCCAAGCTGCTCCCGCTCGGACAGTGGCCCGCGCTCGTGCTCAGCGGGGCGATTTGGGGGCTGTGGCACGCGCCCGCGATTCTCCTTGGCCACAACTACCCGAACCGGCCCGTGCTGGGCGTCGGCATGATGGTGCTCTTCTGCATCCTCATCGGGGTGCTGCTCGGCTGGACCCGGCTCGCGACCGGGAGCGTCTGGCCCGCGGTGATCGCCCACGGCGCCATCAACGGATCCGCCGGCGTCGCATTGCTGTTCGGCAAGGAAGGGGCCGCCTTCGATCCCTTCCAGGCCGGGCTCACCGGTTGGTCTGGCTGGCTGCTCCCCGCGCTCGTCGTGCTCGTGCTCGTCGCCACCCAGAGGCTTCCGGTTCGATCGACCTGAAGGACCCTCCTCACCCCTCCGAGTCGACCGCTGCCTCGAGCGCCGGGAGCAGCAAACTGTTCGGATATCGCTGTCGAAATGCTTCGAGCGCCCGGCGGGCGAGCTCACGCTCGCCGGTGCTCAAGTGCACTTGAATCAGCAGGCTGTCGCGCTCTTCGCGCAGCTGGCCGCCCGGAAAGCGACGGGCGTGCTCCTGCAACGGAGCGAGCGCCAGCGACGCCTCGCGCCGCAAGAGCGCCGACCGCGCGCGCTCGAGCAGGCGCCGCTCCTCCGCCAAGTGCTCCACCGGCGCAGCGGCAGGCGCCTTGGCGGCCTTCGGCTTCGACACCCTTCCCGGGTCGGGCGCCGGAGGCGCTTCGACGACCTCCGGGGCCGATGGTGCCGGAGGGGGCGCGACGAGGACGACCGGGGGGGGAGGCGGGCGTCGCCGCTGGAGCTCGCGCTGCACGACGACACCGCCCGCTCCGCCCGCCGCGAAGGCCGCGACCGACGTGTAGACGCCCCACTTCCCCAGCGCGGCCTTCCAACCGAAGGACGCAGCGGGCGACACAGCGCCTGCCGCCGTCGCGACGAGCCCCGCCGCGGCGAGCGCGCCGATCTCCGAGCGCAACGCGTCGAGCGTGGCTGCTTCGAGGTGATCGGGCGGCTCGGGCGGCTGCGCCAACGCGAGCAGTTGCTCGAGCTCGGACGAGAGCGGCTCCAACTCGCTTTTCATGGCATCCCCCGCAGCAGTCGAAGTTGCTTCACCGCGCTGGCCAGCTGCTCACGCGCCAAACGCAAGCGCGAGTACGTCGTCGGCACGCCCGCCCCCATCGCTTCGGCGATCTCGGGCACGGTCATGCCTTCGAGCTCGTGCATCACGAACACCGCGCGCTTGACGGTGTCGAGCCGAGCGAGCGCGTCGTCGAGCAGCTGCCGCGCTTGTTGGCGGGCGATCTCCTCGTCGAGCGCGAGCCCGCCCGACTCGATCTGCTCGCCTTCTTCTTCGCCCACCTCGCGCTGGTGAAAGCGGAGCCGCCGATGGTCGGCCGCGATGCGCCACGCGATTCCGCGCAACCACGCCTTCGCCGAACACGAAGGGTCGTAGGTGTGAAAGCGACGGAACGCGGTGAGGAACACGTCGTGTGTGAGGTCGTCGGCCCAGCTGCCGCGCGCCCCGAGCTGGTAGAGGAACTTCCAGACGCTGCGAAATTCGGCGCGGTAGAGCGCTTCGAACGCCTCGAGTGAAGCCGGTGGGCTGGGCGGAGCGGCCTCATCCATCGCTGGCATATGGGTCAAGGCCGGCGAAACCATCACTCCAACCGCACGCGAAGCTGCAGCCCCAGTCCTCCGGCGAGCAGCGGCGTGACCCAAACCGGCGCGTCGTCGACGGTGACCTCGACGCGGTTGGGCGCCGCCTGCGCTTCAGCGAACAAGGCGAGCTCGAACGTTCGAGCCACGGGCAGCTCGACGCCCGCGCGCGCCCCGGCGAGCCACACGAACCCTGAGCCGTGTCTCGAGTGGCTCAAGCCCGCGCTGCCGCCCCGCAGCACGCCCGCGGACGCGAGCGCGCAGGCCACGACTGGCTCGGCGCGATAACAGGGAACCGCCGAGCCCAAGAGGTAGCCTGTGCTGACCGTCCCCGGGCCGACCTGTTGGGTGGCGACGACGTCGACGCGGCCCTCGACGCCGAAAGACCAGCGCCGCTGACCCAGCCCCAAGTGAATCGCGCCGCCAGCGCCTGGTGTCTGCGGGGCGGCGCCCGCCGTTCCGAGCAGCCCGACGCCGGCGCGAAAGACCATCGGCTCCGCGGGCGGTGGAGGCGTCGGAGCGACGGGCGGCGCTGGAGCGGGCGGCGGCGCGGGCGCCGGCGCCACCACGTGGGCCTGGGGATCAATCGCGATGGCGATGGCGAGCACCACGCTCTCGGCGAGCTCGCTGCAGTGGCGCTGGGCCGAGAAGAGCTCGCGTTCGACGGTCTGTCGTTCCGGCTGCTCCCGACGAATGCGCGCGACGCGCTGGCCCTCGCGGGCAAAGAAGCGAACGGTGATGCCGACGCTCGCGTCGCTCTGGAACGGCTCGTACCCCAAGCGCGCGGCCACGCCGCGCTGGAGCGTGGCGGAGTCGGGGCAGTCGGCCACCTCGTCGGTGTGCGTCGCCGTCAACCGCACGGCCTCGCGCCGCGGCTGTCCGTAGGCCGGCGACCCAGCGAGCAGGAGAGCGACGACGAAAAACAGGCGCCTCAAAGCGCGCGCCTTGTGACATGCACGGTCGAAGACGTCCAGCGGCGGGCCCGTGGCCAGTCACTCGGACGTGCCGAGCGCCGGTTTCTCACGGTTTGGCGGGAACTTGATTCGCTCCCCTCCTCCCCGGCGGTTGCGGTAGACCTCGAGCCGCGATGTCAGATCCCATCCGTTACCGCGTCTCGATGCCGCGCCCCCACTCGCACCTGTTCGAGGTGGAGGCGCTCTTCCCTGCCACGGGGGATGTGCTCACCCTCTCCCTCCCGGTGTGGACCCCTGGCAGCTACTTGGTGCGTGAGTACGCGCGCCACGTGCAGGAGTTCGTCGTCGTCGACGAGCAGAACAAGCCGTTGGTGTTCGAGCGGCTCGACAAGCACAAGGTGCGCGTCGCCGCGAAGGGCAAGCCGGTGCGGCTGCGCTACAAGGTCTACGCGAACGAGCTCACGGTCCGCACCAGCCACTTGGACGGCACGCACGGCTACTTCAACGGCGCCACCCTCTTCTTCTACGCGGAGGCGCTTCGGCAGCGGGAGCACCGCGTCACCGTCGAGCCGCCCTCGGGCTGGAAAACGTTCTGCGCCCTCCCCAGAGAAGGCGACGCGTTCACCGCGCCCGACTACGACGACCTCATCGACTCACCCTTCGAGGTCGGGCCGCACACGCCGCTCTCGTTCACCGCCGCCGGGGTGCCCCACGAGGTGGTGCTCTGGGGCGAGCCGCCGCTCGACCGCGAGAAGCTCTGCGCCGACTTGGCCAAGGTCTGCGAGGCGGAGGCGGCGATGTTCGGCGGCCTGCCGATGTCGCGGTACCTCTTCCTCGTCTACACCTCCGACAAGGGGCGCGGCGGCCTCGAGCACAAAGCCTCCACCGCGCTGCTCTACCCACGCTCTGGCTTCGCCACGCCGAAGGGCTGGGAAGACTTCCTGACCCTCGCCGCGCACGAGTACTTCCACCTGTGGAACGTCAAGCGCATCAAGCCGAAGGCGTTCGTGCCCTTCGACTACAGCCAAGAGAGCTACACCCGGCTGCTCTGGGCGTTCGAGGGCATCACCTCGTACTACGACAACCTCATCGTTCGACGTGCGGGGCTGATGTCCGCGGCGCGGTACCTGAACCGGCTGGGCGAGACCCTGACCACCTTGCACCAGACCCCGGGCCGCAGGGTGATGACGCTGTCCGACGCGTCGATGCTCGCGTGGATCAAGCACTACCGCCCGGACGAGAACACCGTGAACACGGCGATCTCGTACTACTTGAAGGGGGAGATCGTCGCGACGCTGCTCGACCTCACCCTGCGCCAGAAGACCGGCGGCAAGAAGAGCCTCGACGACGTGATGCGGCTGCTGTGGCAGCGGTACGGCGATGGCCGCGGCGTTCCGGAAGAGGGCGTCGAGCAGGCGGCCCAAGAGGTAGCGGGGACCGACCTGAAGGGCTTCTTCGACCGCGCCTTGCGGTCCACTGAAGAGCTCGACTACTCGGTCCTGGCGGACGTCGGTCTCGAGGCCCGCTTCCGCGTGCGTGAAGCGCCGAGCGACAAGGGCGGCAGCCCGCCCCGCGTGAAGGACGCGAAGCCCCGCGGTTGGTTGGGCGTCTCGTTCCGGGGGTCGGCCACCATCGCCGGCGTGCTGGAAGGCTCGCCCGCGATGGACGCCGGCCTGTACCCCGACGACGAGGTGGTGGCGCTCGATGGGCTTCGGGTCGACGGCGCGTCGCTCACCTCGCGCTGCGAGGAGAAGAAGCCGGGCGAGGCGGTTCGTCTGACGCTCTTCCGGCGCGACCGGCTGCTCGAGGTGCCAGTCACCCTCGGCGCCAAGCCCGCAGACGCGGTGTATCTGGCCAAGGTCGACAAGCCGACGGACGCGCAGAAGGCGGCGTACCAGTCCTGGCTCGGCGCGCCGTGGGACGAGTGACAATCTCCGCGACGGTTACGTTGCCGTCGCCGGCGGGCACGGAGTAAAGCGCAGAACATGAAGCGAGCCCGCCTCTTCGCGTGCGTGCTGGGAGCCGTCGCCATCTTCGCCTGCGACATCAGCCGCCTGCTGCCCGACGCGGGCATCTCCTGCACCACCGAGTACCGCTACGTCCCCATTCAGGTGGTCGATGGGAGCGGCCAGCCGGTGAAGGACGCCACGGTGACCGCCAAGCTGGGCGACGGCGGCACGCTCACCGCCCAGACGGACGACACCGGGACCACGGCCGCCATCGGGGAGAGCGTGGGCGCGGGGACGATTCAGGTCAGCGCGAGCAAGCTCAACCAAGTGAGCGACGAGCAGTCGATCACCTGGACGTGCGATGTATGTCACTGCAACCCACAACCGACCTCGGTCGTCCTCACCTTGAAGCCTTGAGATGAAGCTCGAAGCGTTGCTCAAGAAATCGGTCCCGGAGCTGCGCGAGCGCTTCCTCGAGAAGGGGCGCGCGATACCCACGGGGTTGCTCGAGGCGCTTGAGCGCGACGTGCGTCAGGGCGCGCGGGAGCTCGCCAAGCGCATCCGCGAGCGGCGCCGGGAGAACCGCTCCGAAGGGCAGCGGCTCAAGCACCTGCTCCGGTTCGAGCACGAGCTGTGGGCGAAGGGCATCCACCACGTCGCCGGCGTCGACGAAGCGGGCATGGCGCCGCTGGCCGGCCCGGTCGTCGCGGGCGCCGTCATCCTGCCCGCCGGCTACAAGCTCAAGGGGCTGAACGACTCGAAGCAGATCCTGGATGAGGCCTTTCGAGACGAGCTGGCGCTGCAGATCAAGGCCGACGCGCTCTGCTGGGCGGTGGGCTGGGCGCAGGTCGAGGAGATCGACCAGATCAACATCTACCACGCGGGGCTGCTCGCCATGTCGCGCGCGGTGACGGGCTTGGGGCTCCCGCCGGAGTTCTGCCTGGTCGACGCTCGAAAGATTCCGGGCTGTCCCTGCCCGCAGCGGGGCATCATCCGCGGAGACACGCTCTCGGCCAGCATCGCCGCCGCGTCCATCCTCGCGAAGACGACGCGCGACGCGCACATGGTCGAGATGGACCGCCTCTACCCAGGCTACGGCTTCGCTTCACACAAGGGGTATCCGACGCCGGAGCACTGCGAGCGCCTGAAGAAGCTGGGCGCGCTGCCCATTCACCGCCGCAGCTTCAACCGGGTGCGTGAGGTGTTGGGGCTCGCGCCCAAGCAGGAAGCGCTGTTCGAGGTGCCCGAGGCCGGAAAGCGGCGCTCGCGGGCGAGCGCTTGAGCGCGGATCAGCCCATCGACGGGTGGCTCGACGCGTTCGGCTTCGCCACCGCCGAGGCGCGGCAGAGAGCGCGTCAGGCGTTGGAGTCGGCCGGTCTCACGCGAAGTGGAAAGACGCGCATCAGCAACGAGAAGCTCCCTCGCGCGAAACAGGTACTGCGCGGGCAATTCTTTCTCTACTGCAGCCCGAGCTGCCTTCCGTTGGCGCAGGCCAGCGGTCGCGAGCCGGTGCTCTGCAGCCCCAAGGACCGCTGCGAGGGCTGCGGCGGCTCGGACAACCGCCGCGCCGAGAAGGCGGTCATCGACGCTTTTCAGAAGCGCGGCCTGAAGCGGCTGGTGGTGGTCGGTGGCTCGCCGTCGGTGCGCGAGGAGCTGGAGCGCACCTTGGGGCAAGCGCTCGAGCTCCGGGTCATCGACGGCACCGAGCGCAGAACCCAAGACCGCGCGAAGGCCGACCTCGAGTGGGCGGACGTGGTGCTCCTCTGGAGCGCCTCCGAGCTGCACCACAAAGTGGCGTGGCCATTCCTGCAAGCGCCGCCCTGGGCGAAGGGGAAGATCGTCCACGTCGCCAAGCGCGGCATCGCGGCGCTGATGGCCGCCGCGCTCGAGCACCTCGAGAAGAAGTGACCTGCGGCTTCACTCTTCCGGCTTCACTCTTCGTTGTTGCGCAGCGCCGCGAGCACGTTCAGGTCTTCGAGCGTGGTGGTGTCTTGTGACGTCTGCTTCCCCGCGGCGACGTCGCGCAGCAACCGCCGCATGATCTTGCCGGAGCGCGTCTTGGGCAGCCCGTCGGCGAAGCGAATCTCGTCCGGGCGCGCGATCGCGCCGATCTCCTTGGCGACGTGCGAGGAGAGCTCGGACTTCAGCGCGGGGGTGACTTGCGTTCCCTGCTTGACGGTGACGAACGCCACCAGGGCGGTGCCCTTGAGCGCGTCGGGCCGCCCCACCACCGCTGCCTCCGACACCCGCGGGTCCGAGACGAGCGCGCTCTCGACCTCGGCGGTGCCGAGCCGGTGGCCGGCGATGTTCACCACGTCGTCGACGCGCCCCATCAACCAGAAGTAGCCGTCCTGATCCTGGTTGGCGCCGTCGCCGGTGAAGTACTTGCCCGGTAGCTCGGAGAAGTAGGCCTTCACGTAGCGCTCGGGGTTGCCGTAAACGGTTCGCAGCATGGAAGGCCACGGCCGGGTGACGAACAACAGGCCGCCCTTGCCGCGCGGCACCGGGTTGCCGGCCGAGTCGAGCACCTCGGCCTCGATGCCAGGCAACGGCAGCGTCGCCGAGCCGGGCTTGGTGGGGGTCGCCCCAGGCAGCGGAGCGATCATGATCGCCCCGGTCTCGGTCTGCCACCAGGTGTCCACCACCGGGCAGCGGCCCTTGCCGATGACCTCGCGGTACCACATCCAGGCCTCGGGGTTGATCGGCTCACCGACCGATCCGAGCAGCCGCAGGCTCGAGAGATCGTGCTGGTTCGGGTGCTCCGGCCCCAGCCGCATGAACGCCCGGATGGCGGTCGGCGCCGTGTAGAAGATCGACACCTTGTGGCGCTCGATGAGGTCCCAGAACCGGTCGGGCCCGGGCGTGGTGGGCGCGCCTTCGTAGATGACCGTCGTCGCGCCGTTCATCAGCGGGCCGTACACGACGTAGGAGTGACCGGTTACCCAGCCGACGTCCGCGGTGCACCAGTAGACGTCCTCTTCTTTTAAGTCGAAGACCCACCGCGTGGTGAGCGAGACGTTCACCGCGTAGCCCCCGGTGGCGTGCAGCACGCCCTTGGGCTTCCCGGTCGAGCCGGAGGTGTAGAGGATGAACAGCGGGTGCTCGCTCTCGACCCACTCGGGCTCGCAGTCCGCGCTCTGCCCTTCGACGAGCGCCGCCCAGTCCACCTCTTTCGGCCCCGGCGCGGCGCCAGCCTCGATGCGCCGGAGCACGACGATCTTCTCGAGCGACGGGATGTGCGGCGCCGCCTCGTCTACGTTCCGCTTCAGCGGCACGACGCTGCCCTTGCGCCAGCCGCCGTCGGCGGTCAGGAGCACCTTGGCGCCCGCATCGTTCATGCGCTCCTTCAGCGCCTCGGCCGAGAAGCCGCCGAACACCACCGAGTGCACCGCGCCCACGCGCGCACACGCGAGCATCGCGATCGCCGCTTCGGGGACCATCGGCAGGTAGATGCCGACGCGATCGCCTTTGCGAACGCCGAGCGACTTGAGCCCGTTGGCGAGCCGGCACACCTCGGCGTGCAGCTGCCCGTACGTCATCGCGCGGCGATCGCCCGGCTCACCTTCGAAGCGAATCGCCACCTTGTCTTTGCGCTGAGCCAGGTGCCGGTCGAGGCAGTTGTACGAGAGGTTCGTCTTTCCCTCGACGTACCAGCGCGCGTGCGGCGGCTTCCAATCGAGCACCGTCTGGAACGGCTCCTTCCAGAAGAGCTCTTCGCGGCCGCGCGCGCCCCAGTAAGCGATCGGATCTCGGCGAGCCTCCTCGGCGAGGCGCCGGTACTCGTCCATGCTCCGGATGTGCGCCCGGCGCGCGAAGTCGTCGGGAGGGGCGAAGACACGCTGCTCGGTCAGGACGGAATCGATCTGGCTCACGGTCGCGCTCCCTGCATGAGAGGACTCGTCATCACTTCCGGGCTTCATATTGCGCCCAGAGCACGCAATCACAACCCGCCTGCTCCGACTCCAAGGTGGCCGACAGCTCGCCACCGAAGGCGTCGCGCGAGAGGGTGCGCGCTTCGAGGTGCAGCCGCACCATGTCGATGCGGCAGGTCTGCCCGGCCAACGGGGCCGTCACGTTCTGGACGGTCCCGTCCGCCGAGAAGGCCTCGGACTGCTCGAGATAGAAGCCCGTCAATCGCGCCTGGAACAGGGCGTAGCGCAGGCGCACTATGTCTTCTGCCGGGTCCAGCTCGAGCGGGCCGGCGATCTCGGGAGCGGCCGCGAGCCCGCAGTCGTCGCGCAGGGTCCGGAGCACGGTGACCGAATAGCTGCCGGGGGTCAGCAGGTGCTCCGGGGCGCACGCCGACGAAGCGAACGCCACCGCACCGCACCACAGCAAGGCCAGACGCGTCACGGCGCCATCCTAGACGAAGCGCGTCGCGCGCCCTCGTGTAAAGT
>CAZEDU010000082.1:0-11255 GCA_964511185.1 uncultured Myxococcaceae bacterium
TCGAGCAGGCGGTCGGCCAGGCGCCGACGCTGCTCGAGTACCGCGTGCGCGCCGAAGGGCTCCCGAACGACGTGTCGCGCGCCAACGCCGCCTGCCTCGCGGTCGCGCGCGCGCTCGAGGTCAGCACCGGCGAAGCCCGCGTGCTGCTGATGAAGCGTCCGGTGCTGCCGCGTGGTTTGGCGGAGCCGGCGGCGCGTGAGCTGGCCCGAAGCCTGAGCGCCAGCGGGCTGCGCGCCGAGGTCATCTCGCTCCCGTCCGGCGGGCAGACGGTGTGCGTGAGCCACCCCAGCCTCTCGCCCGAGGCGATGTGCTCGAGCTGCCGCGGCTCCATCTGCGCGCTCTGCGTGCTCCAACAACAAGGTGGTCGCTGCGCCGCGTGCCATTCGCGGCAGGGGCGCTCTCGACGCGCGCAGCGCTTGCGCGTCTTGGCGCTGCTCGTGCTCTTCGCCATCGCGGTGGCGACGCTGGTGCAGGTGCGGCAGGCGCGGGCCTCGAGAGGGACGCTGTCGCGGCCGCTGGCTGTCAGCGTGGTGCTGCTGACGGGGGGCGCGCTGCCGGAGGAGACGTTGATCGCCTGGCGCGACGGACTGTCCTCCCTCGAAGGTTGGCTCAGCGCGGAGGCCGAGCGCTACGGCGCGTACCACACGCCGTTCGCGCGCTTTCACCTCCACGGCCCACTTCCGGCGGCGCCGCCTCCCCGTCCCCCCACCGACCCGGGTTGGTGGGCGCGAGCCTCTCATGCGTTTCGCCATTGGCGCGCCATTCGCGCCATCGACGCCGCGGCCCAGGTCGACGCCGCGGCCGACGTCCGCCTGTACGTCGCGCTCGAGCCCGGCGGGCAGTCGCTGCGAACGGTCGAAGGCGTCGCCGAGCTCGGCGGCACGACCGGCGTCGTTCGCGCGCCGGAGCGAGATGACGACTTGACCCTGGCGTTGGTGGCGGTCGCCCACGAGCTGCTGCACACCTTGGGCGCCTCCGACAAGTATGACGAAGCGGGCCGTGCCCGAGACGACACCGCGCTTGCGGACCCCGACGCCGATCCGCTCTACCCGCAAAGCGCGGCCGAGGTGATGGTCGGAGAGGTGGCCATCGGGCCTCGAGAAGGCCGGCTCCCCACCTCTTGGGAGGAGGTCCGCATCGGAGCGGCTACCGCGCGGGAGATCGGCTGGCTGCCGCGCTGAGCGGTTTCCCAAGGCTCTCGACGAAAACCCGAGAGCTGTGAGAACTTGGCTTATGCCTCGTGAGCTGATCGACCTTCACATCCACGTCGGTGGCGCCGTGGCGCCACACATCTTGTGGTCGCTGGCGCACCAGCAGGGCTTCAAGCTGCCCGTGAAGAGCTACTTCGACTTCGTCGAGCTCATCACCTCGCGCCCCGACAAGGTGTCGAGCCTCGAGGACTACCTGAAGATCATGCACACGTGGACCGAGAAGATTCAGAGCTCGCCCGCGGCGATCGAGCGCTCGGTCTACGAGGTCATCGGCAAGGAGTACCGCGGCAGCCGCGTCACGCAGATCGAGCTGCGCTTCAACCCGATGAAGCGCAACCTGAACTCCGAGCTCGACCTCGATCACATCATCCACGCCGCGCTGCGCGGCATGGACAAGGCGATGCTCGAGTACGGGGTGAAGGCGTGCCTCATCTTCTGCCTGGCCCGCGAGTTCGACCACAAGCTCAACACGATCATTCTGGAGAAGGCGATTCGGTACAAGAGCCGCGGCGTCCTCGGCATCGACCTGGCCGGCACCGAGAAAGACGCGCTCGAGCTGAAGCCAGAGCTGGTCGGTGAGTACGAGGACCTGTTCGCGCGCGCGCGCAAGGCCGGGCTGCGCACCACCATCCACACCGGAGAGACGGCGGGGACCGGCGCCGAGGGCGTGATCGCGGTGGTCGAGAAGCTCAAGCCCCACCGCATCGGCCACGGCATCCGCGCGGCTTACGACGAAGCGGCGATGAAGCTGCTGAAGGAGCGCGACGTCGTGCTCGAGCTGTGCCCCACGTCGAACCTCCACACCAAGGCCGTCGAGAACATCGCCGAGTTCAAGCACATTGTGCGCACGTTCTGGGATCGAGGCGTGAAGATTACCATCAACACCGACGGCCCCTACCTGCTCGACACCGACATGCAGCGGGAGATCGAGCTGGTGGTGAACCACAACATCCTCAGCTGGGACGAAGTGGACCAGACGCTCGCCTGGGCGCGCGAGCACTCTTTCATCCCCGCCTGATGTACCGACTGCTTCGCCCGCTGCTCTTCTCTCTCCCGGCCGAGACGGCGCACCACGCCGGCATGTGGGCGCTGTCGCTGCTCGACGCCGCGCCGAGGACCGCGGCGCGCCTCCACACCCGGGCGATCCCCAAGCGGCCGAACGTCGACCTCTCCGTCGACCTCGCCGGCTTGCACGTCGAAAGCTGCATCGGGCTGGCGGCGGGGCTGAGCAAGAACGCCGACGCCGTGCTCGGCTTGTTCGCGCTCGGCTTCGGCGCGGTCGAGGTGGGCACGGTGACGCCCCGGCCTCAGCCCGGGAACCCCACCCCCCGCCTCTTCCGGCTCGCCGACCGCGGCGCGCTGATCAACCGCATGGGCTTCAACAACGACGGCACCGCGGCGATGGCCGCCATGCTCCGCGACCTGCCGGCGCGGCCAGGCCCCATCGGGGTGAACCTCGGCAAGAACAAGGACACGCCGCTCGAGCGCGCGGTCGATGACTACCTGGAGTGCGTGGACCGGCTGGGGGCGCTCGCGGACTACCTGGTCGTGAACCTGAGCTCGCCGAACACACCGGGGCTCCGCCAGCTCCAGGAACAGGCGCCGCTCGAGCGCCTGCTCCGCGCCGTCCGCGCGCAGGTGGACACGCTCGAACGGCGCGCGCCGCTCTTTCTCAAGCTCTCCCCCGACTTGAGCCCCGAGGCGCTCGACACAGCGGTGGACGTCGCGGTCGCGTGCGGCGTCGACGGCATCGTCGCCACCAACACCACCCTCACGCGCCCCGTCGCGCACCCGCTCAGCGCCGAAGCAGGCGGTTTGTCCGGCGCGCCGCTCCGGACGCTCGCCACCGACGTCGTCCGGCGCGTGCACGCGCGCACGGGCGGCAAGCTGCCCATCATCGGCGTCGGCGGGGTGCGCTCGGCCGAGGACGCGTACGAGAAGATTCGCGCCGGCGCGCGCTTCGTGCAGGTCTACACCGGGCTCATCTACGAAGGCCCTGGCTTGGTGCGCCGGCTCTTGCGCGAGCTCGCGGCGCTCCTCGAGCGCGATGGCTTCGCCTCCGTCTCACAAGCCGTCGGCTCCGCGGCCGGCGCTTCCTTGCGAAGCTGAGCGCTCGCCCAGCGCCTCGTCATCGCCGCCGCGAAGGCCTGACCTGAGCCACAACCTGTCGGCAGCCAACATCGACCCACGAACATCGAGAGAGAAGCTCCTTACGTTCCGACTGTCTCGATTGTCGAACCGGCGGCGCCGCGGGTTTCTTTCCGCGCCATCGCGACCGCGCGGTAGATGCGATCGTGGCTTCGCACCATCCGGTCGAGGGTGAGCTCGCGCTCGACGAAGGCGCGGCCGCTCCGCCCCATCCTGCGCGCGCGCTCGGGGTCCTTCAGCAGGCTGGAGATGGCGGCGGCGAGCGCGGCCGGCTGCTCGGGCTCGACCACCAGGCCGCGTTCGCCGTGGGCCACCAGCTCGGGGTTGCCCCCCACCCGCGTCACCACCATCGGCACGCGCGCGGCCATGCCTTCGATGATCGCGTTCGACAGGCCTTCCTTGTTCGAGCACAGCACGCCCACGGTCGCGCGGGCCCAGAGCGCCGGCGCGTCGGTTCGGAATCCCAGAAAGTGCGCGCGGTCCGCGACGCCGAGCTCGCGCGCGAGCCGCTCCAGCTGCGGCCGCCGCGCGCCGTCGCCCACGAAGTACGCGTGAAAGGACACGCCGTGGTGCTCGGCGATCCGCATCGCACGAAGCAGGTCCTCTTGCCGCTTCACCGGGTGGCTCATGTTGGCCACGTGCACGACCAGCGGCGCCCCAGCGACGCTCGGCGCGGGGCGCTGCGACACGCCGGCCTGGGCGTCGAACCGCCCGAGGTCGATGCCATTGCGAACGACGGAGATTCTCCGAGCGGCCACGCCCTGCGACAGACACAGGCGCTTGACCGCTTCGGCGTTGGCGATGACGTGGTCCGCCCACCGGGTCACCTGCCCGAGCAGCGCCGCGCGGGCCCGGCCATGCCAGTGGAGCAGGTCCAACCGGCTCACCACCACGCGCGCGCCCGCCAGCTTGGCGGCCGGCACCGCGAGCAGGGTGGAGTAGAAGTCGTGCGCGTGGACGACGTCGGCGCCGCGCCCCTTGAGCCACCGGGCGAGCCGGACGATCTGCTTGGGCGTGCTCGCGGACAGAAAAGACCCGTCGAGGGGAAACGCCTCGGCCCGGTGCCCCAGCGCCTCGACCTGCCCGAGCAGCGGTCCCACCGCGTCGAGCACCGCGACCGAGACCTGATAGTCGTCGGGCAGCGCGCGAATCAGCTCGACGACCTGGCCTTCGGTCCCGCCGATGTGGAAGGCCTTGGTGAATTGAACCAGCCGCAGCGGCCGCCCCATGCGCACCTTTGGCAGCAGCGGCCATGCCATCCGCGGCGGTCGCGCGACGGCCGGTTGCGCTGTTCAGCGCGCGATGGTAGCCGCGCCCCAGAAAGAGTTACAGCTCAGACGATGAGCGGATCGGCGAGCGCGGGATCGACGTGGCCTGCCTTGAGGTAGGGCGCGCCGAGCGAGCGCAGGAGCCGGCGCCCGGCCCGCTCGACCATCCGGTTCGCCTCGGCCAGCGCGGGGGCCGGGAGCGCGAGCTGCTCCACCGCGCCGCGCATGCGCAGCAGCGCCGAGTCGCGCAGCGCGGGGGCGGCCGGAGTCCCTTCGAACAGGCGCTCCATCAGCTCGACCAGGCGGCCCTCGGTCAGCGGCGCGACCTCGAGGCGCTCCTCGAGCACCGCGTGGGCGAGCGCGGTGATGAACACGCGCTCGGGCGTCAACACCTCGATCGGCGCGCCGAAGCGCGAGAGCCGGTCGGCCGCCGCCTCGGGCGTGCCACCCAACGCGCTCGCCAGCACTTGCCGCTGCAGCGCCGCGCGGTCGAGCAGCGCCTCGCTCTCGGCGAGCTCCCGGCGCGTGCGGAAGGGCACCGGCTCGGCCCCATCCACCTTGAGCGCCTTGAGCGGCCGGCGACGGTAGAGCGCCTCGAGCGCGCTCCGCTCCTCGTCGAGCGCGAGCCACGTCTGGCCGATCCGCGCCATCGGCTCCTGGGCCATGCGGTCGACCCGGTGCTTGAGCTGGAGCGTCAGCGAGAAGCCGACCTTGAAGATGTCCTTGAGCGGCGTCTCGCGCACCACGTCCGAGGCGGCGCTGGCGTCGCCGCCGGTGAGGAGCTCCAGCGCGAGGTTCAGGTAGTCGCGCGCCAGCTCGCTGACCCGCCGCACCGCGAGCGGGTCGCCCGGCTCGGCGGCTTCGGCCACCAGCGCCGCGTTGACCACGTAGCGCACCTCGTCCGCGAGCGCGGTTCGCTCGTCGTTGGTCAGCCCCCGGAAGGACGCCTCGACGAAGTCCACGCGCTCCTGCGACACCAACCCCGGAGGCTGCGCCCCGTCCTTCGGCTTCGCGCGGGCCTTCTCGGTATCGACGAAGCTGAACAGCGCGACCGCGTCCTCGAGCGGCGGGAACCCCAGGTCGGCCAGGCGCCCGGAGCGAAACTGATACGCGGTCTCCTCGAGCTCGCTCACCTGCTCCCAGCGCACCGCCTCGAAGAGCCGCGACGCCTCGAACGGGTTCTCCGCGATGATGCGGTTCACCAGCGAGCGGAGCGACGCCAGCTCCAGCCCCTCGACGTGGAACTCCACCAGGTACTTGCCCTCGGGCGTCTCCAGCGTGACCCCCGGCGGGTTCACGTCGGGGTTCTCTTCCAGGTCGTGAACCGTGGTGAGCGTCCGCAGCACCAGCTCGAGCACCTCCATGTCGAGCCCGTGCACCTTCTTCAGGAAGTCTTCATCGTCGTCGGACTGCGCGGCGCTCAACCAGCGCAGGACCTCCTTCGGGTCCAGCCGGTCCTTCTGCCAGCCCGCCAGGTCGACGTAGGTTCGAAACTGCTCGGGGCTCGACAGCTGCACCAGCTCGACGGCGTCCGTCAGCCCGAGCTCGACGATGGTGAGGTACAGCTCCTCGGCGGGGAGCGAGCGCACCAGCGCGGCGGCGTTCTTCTCGGAGAGGATCGCGTCGATGCGCTTCTTCGGCGCGAGCGCGACGATGCGCCGCACCAGCTCCGCCCTGCCCTGCTCCGCCTTGCCTTGACCTTCCGCCATGTCGTCACTCGTCGAACAGCGCCGCCAGCAGCGCCTGCCACACGTCCTCGACGCCCAAGCGATCGGTCGAGGAGAACCCGAGCAGCGAGCCCGCCGGCAGCTCGAGCTTCTGCGCGATCGCCTTCAGGCTCGGCACGCGCTTGGCCTTGGGCAGCCGATCGATCTTGGTCGCCACCACCAGGATGCGCGGCGCCGCGTCGTTCAGGTAGTCGAGTGTCACGATGTCGTCCGCGGTCGGGCCGATCTCGCCGTCGATGATGCTGACCACCACCTTGAGCGGCGGGCGGCGGCGCAGGTACCGGTCGGCCATTTCCTGCCAGCCCGCGCGCTCCTGCTTCGACGCCTTGGCGAAGCCGTAGCCCGGCAGGTCGGCGAGCCGGACCGTGCGCTCGGTCCCGTCCTCGCGCAGCCGCACGTCGAAGAAGTTCAAGGTCCGCGTGCGGCCGGGCGTGTTCGACACCCGCACCAGCTTTCGCCGCTGGGCGAGCGCGTTGATCATCGACGACTTGCCCACGTTGGAGCGGCCGACGAACGCCACCTCGGGCACGTCGCCCCGGGGATACCCTTCGGGCGCGACCGCGGTGGTGACGAAGTCGGCTTGGAGGACCTGAATCACTTCTTCTTCTTCGGCTCGGGAGCGGGCGGCTTCGCCTTCTCGGCGCGGCGCTGCCGCTCGGCGCTCCAGTGGTCGATCAGCTTGAGCTTCTCGACGAAGTCGAACGGCTGAAGCGAGGGGGACGATGCGTCGTGGCAGTTGCGGCAGCCCTTCTCCGACGGGTCGACCAGACCGACGAGCCGCGCGAGCTCGGCGTCCTTCATCACGTAGTTGGACGCGTAGTACTGGCCCCCGCCGTGGCAGGTCTCACAGGTGATGCCGGCCGTGCGCTGCTCGGGGTCGGCTTCGTTCGGCGAGTGGCAGGTGAGGCAGCGCGCGTCCCTTTGCTGGTTTGGGTTCAGCGCCTGCTTGGCGCGGGCGTGCTTCGACAACTTCCACGCCTGGTACGCCTCGGGGTGGCAGCCCTTGCACCCTTCCGGCCCGATGAAGCCGTACGCCCACGCGGCCGCGGAAGACACGAGGACCACTGGAAAAACGACTCGCCAGGCGCGCATGGTGAAGAAAGGTCAGGAGTAACAGACCCAAAGCTGGCCCGGCAAGGTTTTGCTAGGTAGTCCCCATGCGACTCATCGGGCTGACCGGCGGCATCGCCTCGGGCAAGAGCACCGTGACCGAGATGTTCCGCGCCCTGGGCGTGCCGGTCATCGACGCGGACGTCATCGCGCGCGAGGTGGTCGCCCCCGGCCAGCCCGCGCTCGCCGAGATCGCCGCCCGCTTCCCAGGGGCCGTCGACCCGGCCGGTCAGCTCGATCGCGCCGCGCTGGCCCGGCGCGTCTTCTCCTCGGCCACCGAGCGCGCCGCGCTGGACGCCATCACCCACCCGCGCATCCGCGCGCGCGTGAAGGAGGAGCGCGAGAAGCTCGCCCGCGCCGGCGCGAAGCTCGCCCTCTACGACGCCGCCTTGCTCATCGAGAACGACCTGCAGCGCGAGCTCGACGGCGTCATCCTGGTGGCCGCGCCCAAGGAGGCGCAGCTCGAGCGACTGTTGCGGACTCGAAACATGAGCCCGGCGGAGGCCGCGGCCAGGATCGCCGCGCAGCTGCCGCTCGACGCCAAGCGCGCGCACGCGACGTGGGTCATCGAGAACGACGGCACGCTGGAGAACACCCGCGCGCAGGTCGAGCAGGTGTTTCGAGCGCTCAGCGCTGGCCTTTAAGTATGCTCCGCCGCCAGCGATGGGCGCCCGTCCGAAGAAGAAAAAAGCCGTTCTCCCGCCGTCGTCGTTCATCACCGGCTACCCCGGCTTCATCGGGCGGCGGCTGGTGGAGCACATGGTGAAGGCCGAGCCGCGCGGCCACATCACGCTCCTGGTTCAGCCCAAGTTCGTCAAGCAGGCCAAGGCCGAAGTGGCCAAGCTCGGCGTCGACACCGTCACCGTGCTCTCGGGCGACATCGTCGACATGCACCTGGGGCTGTCGGGCGATGAGTACCGCCAGGTCACGCAAGAGACGACGCACATCTTTCACCTCGCCGCGATCTCGTACCTCGGCGCGCCGACCGCGACGTTTCGCCGCGTCAACGTCGAAGGCACGCGCAACGTGCTCGAGCTGGCGAAGGACTGCGAGCGCCTCGAGCGGCTGAGCCACTTCTCCACCTGCTACGTGTCCGGAGATCGCATCGGCGTCATCGCCGAGGACGAGCTCGACGTCGGCCAGACGTTTCACAACGCCTACGAGAGCACCAAGTACGAAGCCGAGAAGCTGGTCGTGCGCGCCAAGGACAGCCTGCCGGTCACCATCTTCCGGCCTTCGTCGGTGGTGGGAGACTCGCGCACCGGGGAGATCGACCGCTTCGAGGGCCCGTACGCGCTGGCGATCCTGATGGTCATGTCGCCGCTGGTCGTCCCGCTCCCGCTCCCCGGCGACGGCGTGGCGCCGCTCAACGTGGTGCCGGTCGACTTCGTGGTGCGCGCCGTGTGGCAGCTCGCGCGCGACCCGCGGGCGGCCGGAAAGACCTTTCACCTGGTCGACCCGAACCCGCTCTCCGCGCGCCGCGCGTACGAGCTCATCGCGAAGCGCTCGAACAAGCGGCTGCCCAAGTTCACCGTCTCCGCCAAGGCGGCGGAGGCCGTGCTGCGGCTGCCCTGGCTGGAGAAGCTGCTCAGGCCCCAGCGCGCGGCGATCCACTACGTCAACCAGCTCGCCTTCTACAGCTGCAGCAACACCCTGGCGTTGCTCGAGGGCAGCGGCATCCAGTGTCCGCCGCTGCACACGTACCTGGACAAGCTCATCGACTACGTGCGCGAGTACTACCGAAAGCGGCGCGAGGAGAGCGAGGTGGAAGACCCGCTCGACCTGAGCTAGACGGTCTCGCCATGGCGAAGACCTATCAAGTCGGTGACACGTTCCGGCACGAGCGCCAGTGCGGAAAGTACCAGCCGATCTACTACGCAGGCGCATCCGGCGACTTCAACCCCATCCACATCGATCCCGCTGCGGGCGAGAAGGCCGGGCTGGGCGGGCCGATCCTCCAGGGCCTGTGCACGCTGGCGTGGGCGGTGGAGGCCGCGGTGGGCTACCTGGGCGACCCGGGCAAGGTCCGCAAGATCAAGGTCCGCTTCTCGAAGCCGGTGGCGATCGACGACACCATCACCTTCGAGGGCAAGGTGACCGAGCTCACCGGCGGGCGGCTCACCGCGGAGATCTCGGCGAAGAACCAAAAAGGCGAAGACGTGCTCAAGGGCGCGGTGATCGAGGCGGTGGTCTAGATGGCACTCGACAAGAAGCACATCGGCAAGAAGTACGGCCCGACCCGCTACGAGGTCGGCCTCGAGAAGATGCGCGAGTTCGCGTACGCGGTCGCCGGCGGCGTGCCGAGCTCAGGCTTTCTGGGCGGCCCGCCGAAGGGCCTGCACCCGTGGCTGCACGACACCGCCGCGGCGAAGGACAGCCCGTACGGCTCGGTGATCGCGTTCCCGTCGTTCCCGGTCACCTTCGCGATCGCCCCCTTCGGCCTCGCGGTCACCGACCCGGCGCTCGGCATCAACCTGCTCCGGCTGGTGCACGGCGAGCAGGAGTTCGAGCTGTTCGACGTCCTCAAGCCCGGCGACGTGCTCACCACCGTCGGCACCATCACCGACATCTACGACAAGAAGGACATGGACTTCCTCGTCGTGACCACCGAGTCGACCAACGCGGCCGGCAAGTTAGTGGTCAAGGCGGTGTGGACGGCCGTGATTCGGCGGTGATCTGAGCGCCTCGGGTCAGGTCGGCGCGATCACCTGCTCGTCGAGCAGCTGCGCGAGGATTCGCGCGGTGTCGAGGCGCGACATGCCGGACACCGAGAAGATGTCCTCGAACGTGGACAGCCCGTCGATCTGCGCGAGCACGAACCCGGCGCGGTGGTCGAGGTTCAACCAGATGATCTCGTCGTCCTTGAGCTGAACCCGCGGCGTGCGGCCCAGGTCGCCCAGCTTCGACTCGTACATCCGCTGGAGCGTCCCCTCGCTGCGCGCCTTGAGCCGCTTCACGTCCGGGTGCCCCGGCGAGAGCTCCTGCGCCTTGAGCAAGAGCTCCAGCGCCCCCGAGTGATCGTCCAGCTCGATGAGGTCCTTCGCGCCCCCGAGCAGCGACTCGAGCTCCTTGGCGTGCGCGTCGGGGAGCGGGGCCTCGGGCGGCGGCTCCTCCTCGATGACGAGATCGAGCGCCGCGCCGGCCTGAGGGGTCGCGGGCAGCTGCACCCCTGGCTCGGCCTTGTTGCTCTCCCAGGCCGTGCTCGGAGGCCGCGGCAGAGGCTCCAGCGGGGCGATGGGCGGCACCACCGGCGCGACCGGCATGGGCGCCGGCGCGGCGGCGGCCGGCTTGGGCTGGAGCGCGTCGAGCAGCTGCCGGGCCCGCGCGTTGGACGGGTCGAGCTTCAGCGCCTGCTCGAAGAGCTTCCGCGCGCCGTCGTGGTCTCCCGACAACCGGAGCCACAACCCCGCCTCGACCAGCTGCGCTGCGCGTTGGTGGCCCATCAGACGTGGCTGCCGATCCGCTGCACGACGCCCCGAAACAGGTTGTGCGTTCGGGAGAGCTGATCGAGCGCGGCGTTGATCGCCTCCAGGCTCGGGGACTCGAGCGCCTTCCGCGCGAGCTCGATCGAGCTGCGTCCCTTCGAGAGCGCGTCGGCCTGGAACTCGGTGCCCGCGGTCAGCCGCTCGACGTTCGGCAGGAGCGCGTTGACCTCCTGGAGCAAGGCCTCCAGCTCGCGGCGCTTCGTCCCGAGCGCCTCGGTCTCCTTCGCGGCGAGCAGCTGGTCCTGCTGCTCGTCGATGATGCGCTTGAGCTCGTCGGGCGTCAGGCCCCCCGAGGCGGTGACGGTG
>CAZEDU010000082.1:11364-22667 GCA_964511185.1 uncultured Myxococcaceae bacterium
TGCCCTCGGCGCTGATGTCGAAGGTCACCTCGATCTCGACCTCGCCGCGCCGCGCCTCGCGCAGCCCGGTCAGCATGAACTCGCCGAGCAGCTCGTTCTCGTGCGCCAGCTCGGCCTCGCCCTGCAGCACCATGATCTTCACGGTGTTCTGCAGGTCCTTCGAGGTGTGGAACCGCTCGGTGGTGGAGGTCGGCACCGTGGTGTTCTTGGGAATCAACCGGCGGACGTACCCGCCGGCGATCGCGACGCCCAGGCTCTGGGGCGTGACGTCGAGCAGCAGCGGCTGGGACACCTCGGAGGCGACGAGCGCGTGGGCTTGGACGGCGGCGCCCAGCGCCACCACCTCGTCGGGGTGCACCGCCTTGCTCGGCTCCCGGCGGAAGTAGGCCTTCACCTGCTCGACCACGTGCGGCACCCGCGTCATGCCGCCCACCAGGATGACCTCCTTGAGCTCGTGCGGCTGCACCTTCGCCTCGCTCATCACCTGCGCCGAGAGCTCGATGGTCCGCTTCGCCAGATCCTGCGTGAGCGTCTGGAGCTTCTCGCGCGTGAGGGTCCGCTGGAGGTGGAGCGCCGTCGTGCCGCCAGGCGGCGTGTAGATGAACGGCAGGCTCACCGGCGCCTCCCGCACGCTCGAGAGCTCGATCTTCGCCTTCTCGGACGCGTCCTTCAGCCGCTGCAGCGCCATGCGGTCCTTGCGCAGATCGACCCCGTGCTCCTTGGCGAAGTCGAACACCAGCCACTCGAGGATGCGGTTGTCGAAGTCCTCGCCGCCCAGGTACGAGTCCCCGCCGGTCGCGAGGACGTCGAACACGCCGTTGCCGATCTCCAGCACCGAGATGTCGAAGGTGCCGCCGCCCAGGTCGAAGACCGCGACCTTGCCGTTCACCTGCTTGCCGAAGCCGTACGCCAAGGCCGCCGCGGTCGGCTCGTTGATGATGCGCAGCACCTCGAGCCCCGCGATGGTGCCGGCGTCCTTGGTGGCCTGACGTTGCCCGTCGTTGAAGTACGCGGGGACGGTGATCACCGCCTGGCTCACCGGCCGCCCGAAGAAGGCCTCCGCGTCGGCCTTGAGCTCGCGCAGCACCATCGCGGACACCTCGGGCAGCGAGACGTCCTTGCCGCCGATCTGCACGCGGATGTCGTCGTGCGCGCCGGCGATGACGCCGTAGCTGAGCACCTGGAGCGCCTGCTGCACCTGCGCGCTCGAGAACTTTCGCCCGATGAGCCGCTTCGCGGCGTAGATGGTCTCCTCGGGGTTGGTGATCGCCTGGCGCTTGGCCAGGTGCCCCACCAGCCGCTTCCCGGTCTTCGACAGGGCCACCACCGACGGGGTCAGCGGTTGGCCTTGCCGGTTCTTGATCACCACCGGCTGGCCGGCGTGCACCGCGGCGACCACGCTGTTGGTGGTGCCCAGGTCGATGCCGATGACGGGAGCGCGCTCGGCCATGGGCTAGAACGACCACCAGTTCTTGCCGTGCTTCCTCGCCTCGGCGTGCTTGGGGTCGATGCGCAGCGCCTCCTCGAACTGCCGCTTCGCGAGCGCCTTCATGCCGGCCTCGAGGAACACCACCCCCAAAAAGGACCGGTAGTCGGCGTTGTTCGGCTCGGCGTCGACCGCGCGCTGGGCGAAGAGCCGCACCTCGGCGAGGTCCTGGTTGAGGCGCTTGAGGAGCTTGGCCGCCTTGTACGCGGTGCCCGCGTCGCCGGTGTTGATCACGGACGCCGCCTTGTAGGCGGCCACGGCCACCGGCAGGTCGCCGATCCGCTCGGCCTCCGCGCCCTTCTTCAGCTCGAATTCGAACCTGGCCTGGTCGTTCTTCTTTCTCGCCTGGGCGAGCAGCTCCTTGACCTCGGCGTTCCTCGGGTCGATCTGGCTCGCCATGTGGAGCTGGGTGTGCGCGTGGCCGAACTCGTTCTTGGCCATGTGCTCTCTCGCGCGCGTCAGGTGCTCGTTGAGCTTTCCGGCTTTGGCCAGGTACGGGTGCTTGGCCAGCCGGGCGCGCCGCTCGGCATCGCGCTGATCGTCCTCTTTCGTTCGCACGCGCGGCGGAGGCGGCGCCGGCGCCAGGTGCGGGTTCTCTTTCAGGTAGGCGGCGCGCCGCTCGGGGTCGCTCAGCACCTGGTGCGCCTCGGACAGCCGCTTGAAGATGCGATCGACGCGGGCCTTGAACGGCCCCAGGTTCTTCCCGAAGAAACGATCCGGGTGGTAGCGCTTGGAGGCCTCGTAGAACGCCTTCTTCGCCTCCTCCGGCGTCGAGGTGGGCAGAAGCCCCAGCGCCTCGAAGTGGTTGGCCTTCTCCAAGGTCTTGTCGAGGTCGGCGATCTCTTTCTGCCGCTCGGGCTCGAGGTCGACGGCGTCTGCCGCGGGCGCGCGGGGCGCCGCGGCGGTGGGCGCCGGCGCGGGAGGAGGCGCCGCTGGCTTGGGCGGGGGCGGCTTGCCGCGCTGGATGATGCTCTTGGACTTGAGCGACAGCAGGGCTTGCTTCGCGGCCTCCTCGCCCAGGCCACAGCGGTCGAGGATCTCGCCGATCTCGGTGCTCTTGCCCACGAGCACGAAGACCATCATCTCCTCGGGCGAGAGCTTCAGGTCGATGACGTTGAGGTCGGGCGCCCGCGTGACGTAGTCCGATCGGGTCCCCAGCCCCGGGATCATGTCGGTCACCGCGCGACGTCCTTTGCGAGGCAGCAGCTCAACCCGAGGGATTCTGCGCCGGGGTCCCCATGTAGGACAAGTCTTCGACGGCTAAAGCAGCGCCTTCTCGAAGGCGGCCATGCCCTGGTCCAGCTCGGCGGTGGTCACCACGAACGGCGGGGCGAAACGCACGGTCTTCTCGCCCGCCAGGTTGACCAACACGCCGCTCTCTCGGCACCGCGCGACGACCTGGGCGGCGTCGACCTTGAGCTCGACGCCCATCAACAGCCCGCGCCCGCGCACGTCGGAGATCGCGTTGGGGAGCTTCTGGGCCAAGGCGCGCGCGCGCCCGAAGAGGTGCTCCCCTTTCGCCGCCACGTCGGCCAGCGTCTTCGGCTGGCGGACGATGTCGAACGTCGCCTTCGCTGCCGCGGCCGCCACCGGGTTGCCCCCGAAGGTCGATCCATGGGTGCCCGACGGGAGGCTCTTGCTCGCCTCCTCGGTGCAGAGCATCGCCCCGATGGGAAGCCCGTTGCCCAAGGCCTTGGCGAGCGAGATGGCGTCGGGCCGAACGTCGTCGTGCTCGAAGCCGAACAGCTTGCCGGTGCGGCCCATGCCGGTCTGCACCTCGTCGATGAGGAGCAACAGGCCGTGCCGATCGCACAGGGCGCGCAAGCCCTTCAAAAAGCCCGGCGGCGCCACGCGGACCCCGCCTTCGCCTTGAATCGGCTCCACCAGGATCGCCGCGGTGCCCTTGCCGACGTGCTGCTCGACGGCCGCCAGGTCGCCGTAGGGCACGTGCAGGAAGCCGGTGGGCAGCGGCTCGAAGCCCTTCTGGTACTTCGCCTGTCCGGTCGCGGCGACGGTCGCCAGCGTGCGGCCGTGGAACGAGCTCTCGAAGCAGAGGATCTCGAAGCGCTCGGGCGCGCCCTTCTCCTTCTGGTGGCGGCGGGCCAGCTTGATGAGCGCCTCGTTCGCCTCCGCGCCGGAGTTGCAGAAGAACGCGCGCGGCAACCCCGACGCCTGGGTCAACGCCTCGGCGAGGTCGATCTGCGGCTGGGTGTAGAAGACGTTGGACACGTGCCAGAGCTTGTCGAGCTGCGCCTTCGCGGCGGCGACCACCTCGGGGTGGCAGTGGCCCAGCGCGCACGTCGCGATGCCGCCGAGCAGGTCCAGGTACTCGCGCCCCTCGACGTCCCACACCCGCACGCCCTTCGCCCGGTCCACCGCCATGGGCTGCTGCTTGTAGTTCTGAAGCAGGTGGCGCTTGGCGCGATCGATGACGGCCTGGTTGGTCTGGGCGGACACGGCGGAACGCTCCTGGCGCGGGGTGAAAACGCTCCCGTTCTTAAAGCACTAGAGGATGAAGTTGGACAAATCCTCGTCCTGGAGCACGTCGGCCAGCCGGTCGCGGACCATCGCCTGGTCGACGTGGATGGTCTTGCTCGTCAGCTCGTTGGCGCCGAAGGAGATCTCGTCGAGAAGCCGCTCGAGCACCGTGTGCAGCCGCCGCGCGCCAATGTTCTGCGAGCGCTCGTTCACCGTCTGCGCGATGCGGGCGATCTCCTCCACCGCGTCGTCCCCGAAGGTCAGCTTCACGCCTTCGGTCTCGAGCAACGCGCTGTACTGGCGCAAGAGCGAGCTCTTCGGCTCCTTGAGGATGCGCGCCAGGTCCTGACCGCTGAGCGCCTCGAGCTCGACCCGAATCGGGAAGCGGCCCTGGAGCTCGGGAATCAGGTCGGAGGGTTTGGAGACGTGGAACGCGCCCGCCGCGATGAAGAGCACGTGGTCGGTCTTCACGCTGCCGTACTTCGTGGTCACCGTGCTGCCTTCGACGATGGGCAGGATGTCGCGCTGCACGCCCTCGCGCGACACGTCCGGGCCGCCCTGCCGCCCTTCCCGGCTCGCGATCTTGTCGATCTCGTCGATGAAGATGATGCCCGACATCTCGGCTCGCTTGAGCGCGTCGCGGGTCACCGCGTCCATGTCGACCAGCTTGCCGGCCTCCTCCGACTTGAGCGCCTGCAGCGCGTCGGGCACGCGCGCCTTCCGGCGCTTGGTGCGGCTCGCGCCCGGCATGTTCTTGAACAGGTCCTGCAGGTTGACGCCGATCTCCTCGAGCCCCTGCCCGCTGAAGTTCTTGAGGAAGGTGGTGCCGGTGTCGGGCACGTCGATCTCGACGTACTGATCATCGAGCGTGCCCGCGCGGAGCTGGGCGCGCAGCTTCTCGCGCTCCGACTCCGACAGCCGCGGCGGGCTCGGCGGAGGCCCCGCGAACCCGAACCCCATCGGCCGGCTCGAGGTCGACGCGCTCGCCCCCGAGAGGATCGCGACCAGCCGGTCCTCCGCGTTCTCCTCGGCCCGCAGCTGGACCTTCTCGGTCTCTTCGTCGCGGACCAACGCGATCGCCGCCTCGACCAGGTCGCGCACCATCGAGTCGACGTCGCGGCCCACGTAGCCGACCTCGGTGAACTTCGACGCTTCGACCTTGACGAACGGCGCTTGCGCCAGCCGCGCCAACCGCCGCGCGATCTCGGTCTTCCCCACGCCGGTCGGCCCGATGAGGATGATGTTCTTCGGGTAGATCTCGTCCTTGATCTCGTCGCGCACGTGCTGGCGCCGCCATCGGTTGCGCAGCGCGATCGCCACCGCCCGCTTCGCCGCGCGCTGCCCCACGATGTAGCGATCGAGCTCGCTGACGATCTCGCGCGGCGTGAGGGACATCGCCTTCGAATCCGTAGACACGGGCGTCACAGCTCCTCGAACGAGAAATGGGTGTTCGTGTAGATGCAGATCTCAGCGGCGATCTGCAACGACGCCTCGGCGATCTTCTGCGCCGGCAGCGTGGAATGCGACAGGAGAGCGCGCGCCGCGGCGAGCGCGTAGTTCCCGCCCGAGCCGACGGCGGCCACGTCGAAGTCGGGCTCGACCACGTCGCCCGCGCCCGAGAGCACGAAGGTCCGCTCCTTGTCCGCGACCACCAGGAGCGCCTCGAGCCGCCGCAGGAAGCGATCGGTCCGCCAGTCCTTGCCGAGCTCGACGCAGGCCTTGGCGAGGTTCTTCTGGCTCTCCTTCAGCTTGGACTCGAAGCGCTCGAACAGCGTGAACGCGTCGGCCGTGCTGCCTGCGAACCCGGCGATCACCTGGCCGTCCCCCAGCCGGCGCACCTTGCGCGCCGACCCTTTCATGATGGTCTTGTCGAGCGTCACCTGGCCGTCGCTGCCGATGACGACCTTCCCGTCCCGCCGCACACAAACGATCGTGGTCCCATGAAACATGGGGTGGGCTTAACAAGCCCCGCCCAGCAATTCCACGGAACGCTTCAGCGCCGTAAGAGGACGTACACCGCTCCAGACCCGCCGTCTTGGGGGCGCGCCGACGCGAACGCCAGCACCTGCCGGCCGATGCGACCGTGGGACAGCCAAGCCTGTACGCCGGCCTTGAGCACGGGGATCTGATCCTTCGAGTGCAGCCCTCGGCCGGTCACCACCAGCACGCAGCGGTGGCCCTTGAGCCGCGCGCCGTGAATGAACTGCTCGAGCGCCTGCTTCGCCTCGCCGCGCACCATGCCGTGCAGATCGAGGTGCGCCTGCACCGCGTACTCGCCGCCCCGCAGCCGCCGGAGGATCTTCGGATCGAGCCCCGGCGCGCTCCCCTCGATGAACTCGTCGGAGTCCGCCAGATCGAACTCGCCCTCCCCCGTCACCAGCTCGGCGAGCTGGGTCAACGCCTCGTACTCGCCGTCGATGATGCGCAGCGACGCCGCGGACGGCGGCTCCTTGGGCGGCGCGAGGCCCTTCCGCCCGCCGCGCACCGGATCGACCTCGCCCACCGCTTGGAGGAAGAGCGCGGCGTCGTCGTCTCCGCCCGTCGGCTCGGACCGTTTCTTCTCTTGCCGAGCCGGCGGCGACGGCTTGCGCGCCTTGGCCTCGTCGAGCTTGAGCTTCAAGCCCGCGAAGGGGTTGTTGAAGGGCTTGTCCTTCTTGGCCATGCCCTCTTCTTACGCCCTGGGGTGGCTCTTGTCGTAGACCGCCTGCAGCTGCTCCCAGCTCACCTTCGTGTACCGCTGGGTGGTCGACAGGCTGGCGTGCCCGAGCAGCTCCTGAATGCTGCGGATGTCTGCCCCACCGGCGAGCAGGTGCGTGGCGAAGGAGTGACGCAGGGCGTGCGGGCTCACCTTGCGCGTGAGCGCCGCCGACGCCGCGTATTTGTCCAGGTGGCGCGCGATGCTGCGGGGCGTCAGGCGCCCGCCCCGGTGGTTCAGGAAGAGCGCTTCGGGCGCGGAGCGGCTGTTGGGCTTGGCGAGCAGCTCTCCGCGCCGCGACAGGTACGCGTCCACCGCCGCGAACGCGCCCTCGTGCAGCGGGCAGATGCGCTCCTTGCTCCCCTTGCCCATCACGCGCACGACCCCGCCATCGCGGTCGAGATCGCCGAGCGACAGCCCGCACAGCTCGCTCACGCGCAGCCCGGCGCCGTAGAGCACCTCGAGGATCGCCCGGTCGCGCAGCGCGAGCACCGTGCGCTGCTCGGGGGCGTCGAGCACCGCGAAGACCTCATCGACCGGCAGCGGCTTGGGCAGCCGCTGGGGGAGCTTGGGGCTCTTCACCCGGCGCGCGGGGCTCTGCGCCAGGCCGCCCTCGCGCACGACGAACCGGTAGAACGCCTTGATGCTGGCGAGCTTGCGCGCGCGCGAGGCGTGAGCCCGATCGACCGCCAGAGCGCCCAGGTACGCGCGGATGGTCAGGTGCGTCACCGCCAGGAGCGATCCACCCGACTTCTCCACGTACGACCGGAACTGCGCCAAGTCCGACCGGTAGGCCTTCACCGTGTGCGCGGAGGACACCTTCGCGTGGGCGAGGTGACTTTCGAACCGAGCCAGCCAATCGATCGCCATGGGAAGCCTCGTCCGAAGACCGTTGTTCACATGGTAGAGAGCGCCAGCCGCGGGTCAAAAATCGGCCCAAGCGAGGAGTCTCGGCCACCCGCCGACCTCATCCCTACTCCTCCCGCGGCGGCTCCCACTGGGGACCGTCCCCAACGGGGACTGTCCCCTTTACTTTTCACGGCACATCCGTCGCCACGTACAGCCCGCGGCGCGCCGGCGCCGCCACCAGGTACGTGACGCGGCTGCCTGCGTCGTCCAGGAACAGCGCGGGCAGCGCGGTGAACTGGTCCAGCGTCTTGTGCTGGTTCGTCTTCACGTTGAAGACCGCGACGTCCCACATGTCCTTCTCCATGCGGGCGTACGAGATGAGCAGGCGCTCGCCGTCCTTGGACGGCTTGAAGCTGTAGACGCCCTGCACGATGACCTTCGCCGGCTCCTTCGGCTTGCCCAGGTCGAGCTTGTACAGGTCGCACGCGCGGCCCTCGCGAATGCAGCTCGAGCGGAAGAGCAGGTACTCGTTCTTGGGCCCGAAGCCGTACCCGAAGACGCCCTGGTGGACCTTGAAGGCCTCCTCCTCGCCCACTTGGTACAGCATCAGATCGACCGAGTAGATCGGCTGGAGGAAACGCGAGAGGAACGCGAGCGACTTCCCGTCCGCCCCCCACGCGTAGTTCGGGCTGCGGATGCCCAGCCGCTTCGGCGCGCCGTCGGGCAGCGTGACGACGCCGACGGTGCCCTGCCCCGGGTTCGGCGCCTTGGGATCCCACCGCTCGAGGAAGGCCAGCGCCTGCGAGTCGGGCGAGAAAGAGAACTCGCGCACCCGCTCGGCCACCTTGCGTCCGGCGCCGCCCTGCGCAGGGCCGACGTACAGGTCGCCCAGGATCTCCGGCAGCATCTCTGGCTTCACGTTCTCGGTGCGCGCGAGCCATTGGCTGTCGGGAGAGAAGTGAAAGCCGGCGCTCCCGGCCGCGAGCTTGGCCGGCTTGAAGTCCGGCGCGCTCGCCAGGAACAGGTCGTACGTCCCGGGCACGGACTGGCTGCGCTGCGCGAACGCCACCCGCTTGCCGTCGGGCGAGACGCGGTACTCGCCGACCTGATCGGCCAGCTTCTTCGGCGGCTCCGGCGCGACCGCGTTGACGCGGTACAGCCCGCCCGCCGCGGCGACGTTGCGCTTGAAGAACAGCTGCGCGCTGTCGGGCGAGAACTGCGACGTGGTCACCTCGCTCGCCACGCGCATCAGGTCGCCGCTGCCGTCGATGGCGATGACCTTGAGCTCGCTGCCCTCGACGAACGCCAGCCGCTTGGAGTCGGGGCTCGCCATCATGTAGCCGACGCCGGAGGCGAGCTTCTTCGCGTCGGACGCCGGGTCGGTGAGGTTCAACACCGAGAGCTCGCCGGTCTGCGTCGCCGCGTTGTAGCCGGCCAGGTAGAGCAGCCACCTCGAGTCGGGGCTGAACAGGTAGCCGCCCGGCACGTTGGTCACGCCGTTGGCGACCTTGCGCGGGCTGCCGCCGTCGAGCGGCGCCACGTGCAGCTCCCCGAGCAGCATGTGCGCGGGGATGCCGTCGAGCCGCGGCTTGGCGCCGTCCACCAGGAACACCGCGAACTTCCCGTCCGGCGACACGCGCAGATCGGTCGCCGCTCTTCGACTGCTTGCACCCGGCCGCGGCGAACAGAAGCGCCGCGGCGATCACGCTTCGAGTCATCACGTGAAAGGCTCCGTTGGAATCAGACGGCTTGAGGCAACCACTGCGCGAAGTCGGCCTGCGCCCGCTCCGAGTACTTCGCGCGCTTGTCCGCTTTCTTTATCTTGCCCGCCAGCGGCGGGAAGAGCCCGAAAATGACGTTCGTCGGCTGATGCGGGTGCCCTTCGGGGTGCGCCTCCCCCGTGAGGTGCCGGTACAGCGCGCCCATCGCGGTCGTCGCCGGGGGCGGCAAGAAGGGCTTGCCCGACAGCCGCGCGTGCAGCGCCAGCGCGACCAGGTGGCCGCACGCCGCCGACTCGACGTACCCCTCGACGCCGGTGATCTGCCCCGCGAAGAACAGCCGCGGCTCTCGGCGGAGCGACAGGTCCGGGGCCAACAGCCGCGGCGAGTCGATGAAGGTGTTCCGGTGGATCTGCCCCATGCGCAAGAACTCTGCGTCCTGCAGCCCCGGGAGGCCCTTGAAGATGCGCCGCTGCTCCGGCCAGGTGAGCCGCGTCTGAAAGCCGACCAGGTTGTACGCCGTGCCAGCGCGGTCCTCCATGCGCAGCTGCACCACCGCGTGCGGCGACTTGCCGGTGCGCGGGTCGGTCAACCCCACCGGCTTCATCGGCCCGAACGCCAACACCTGCTCGCCGCGCTCCGCCATCACCTCGATGGGTAGACAACCTTCGAAGTACTTCGGTTCTTCGAAGCTGTGGGGCGTCACCTTCTCGCCCTCGCGCAGCGCCTGCACGAACTGGCGGTACTCCGCTTCGTTCAAGGGCAGGTTCAGGTAGTCGTCGCCGCCGCCCTTGCCGTAGCGGCTCTGCCGGAACGCGATCGACATGTCGATCGAATCGGCCGAAACGATGGGCGCGATCGAGTCGTAGAAGTAGAGCTTCTCACCGACGTAGCCTTCGAGCGATCGGGTGAGCGCCTCCGAAGTCAGCGGGCCCGTGGCGATCACCACGGGGCCTTCGGGGATCGCCTCGACCTCCCCCGCCATCAGCTCCAGCCCCGGCGACGCCTTGAGCCGCGCCTCCACCGCGTCCGCGAACCGCTCGCGATCCACCGCCAGCGCGTCGCCCGCGGGCACGCGGTGCGCGTCGGCGCACGAGAGGATCAGCGACCCTAAGCGGCGCAGCTCGAGGTGCAAGAGCCCAATCGCGCTCTCGGGGTTGTCGGAGCGGAAGGAGTTGCTGCACACCAGCTCGGCCAGCCGGTCCGACTTGTGCGCCGGGCTCTTCTTGCCGGGCTTCATCTCGCGCAGCGTCACCGGCACCCCACGCCGGGCGAGCTGGAAAGCCGCCTCGGTTCCAGCCAGGCCGCCGCCGATCACCGTCACTCTGGGGAACGCGTTCGTCACTTCTTGGGTCTGCTAACACCCACCCCGCCGCGCGCGCAAACCAGACGAACGAGCGAGCGCCTCGAGCCTTCTCCATGCCTCCGCGACGCGTGGGCCTTACCTTCGAAACCGTCATTCACCAGGCGGAAGGCGCACATGACGCGGAAGACGGACGTGAATCGATTGCGGAAGCAGCTTCAGAAGCGGCGGCGCGACATTCTCGAGATCGCCCACGCGACCCACGACGAGGTGCGATCGCTCAAAGAGCAAGACCGCGACGCGGAGTACGAAGAGAACGCGCAGGTCGAGCTCGCCGACTACACGCTCTCGCACCTGGCGGAGAACCAGCGCCGAGAGCTCTTGATGATCGACGGCGCGCTCGAGCGCATGGAGCGGGGGAGCTATGGCGTCTGCGTCGACTGCGGCGAAGACATCTCGCTCGGACGCCTCAAGGCGCTTCCGTTCGCGCTGCGCTGCGAGGAAGACGCCGAGGACCACGAAGCGCGCCGGCGACAAGTGGGCGCGCTGGCCACGCCATCGCTCTAGTTGGGGGACCGTCCCCCCTCTTGGCGCTACCCGCCTTCTTTCTGCAGCACCACGAAGCGGTAGTTCTCGAGCTCGTTCTGGCCGGCGGTGTAGAGCACGGTCAGGAGCAGGTCGTACGGCACGCGGCGATCGCCGATCACCGACAGCTCGCGCGTGAACGGCGCGTTCGGGTTGAACTCGGCGATGCGCTTGAGCTTGGCCACTTCC
>CAZEDU010000083.1:0-13991 GCA_964511185.1 uncultured Myxococcaceae bacterium
GGGGCGTTGTCGTCGACGAGCAGGAGCCGACCTTTGTCCGAGGCGCTCATGCGGCGAGCCGGGTCTGGTAGAGGCTCTCGAGCAGCGTGAGCAGCTCGCCCATGTCGAACGGCTTGTGGAGCACCGCGCGCGGCGGCATGGGCGGCGGATCATCGTGCGCGGTGATCACCACGAGCGGCAGCTTCGGAAAGCGCGCCTCGAGCCGGTACATCGCCTCCCCGAACGGACCGCCCGGTACCAGCAGATCGACCAGCGCCGCGAAGGGGGCGATGTCACCGAGCCGCTCCGCCTCGAGCACCGAGCCGACCGCCACCGCCGTGAAGCCGCGCGCGCGCAGCGCCTCGGTCAGGTTGTCGGCCATCGCCGCGTCGTCCTCGACGATGGCGACCGTGCCGCCGCGGCGCGCGGTCTTCAGCAGATCGATCAGCTGAGGGATGGGCGTCGGCTTGGGCAGCACGGCCAGAAGCCCTTCGTTGCGCGCCACGGACAGGTCCGCGTCACCGCTGTACGCCGTGAAGACCACGGCGGGGAGCTGCGGGTCCACGCGCCGAATGTGGTGCACGAGCTCGGCGCCCGTCATCACCGGCATGCGCATATCGGTGAGCAGCGCATCGAAGCGCTTGGCCTTGGCCGCGCGGAGCGCCTGGTCGCCGTTCTGCGCGATGACCACCTCGGCGCCTTCGTCGCGCAGGATCTCGGCCAGGTTCTCGGCGAGCGGGCGGTTGTCGTCGACCAGGAGGTAGCGCCTCATGACACGCTCGCCGGCAAGGTGACCACGAACCGAGCACCGCCTCCCAGCGCGCTCGCGTAGCGAATGGTTCCGCCGTGGCGTTCGACCACGCGCTTGACCAAGGCCAGGCCCAGGCCAATGCCCTTCTCCTTGGTCGTGATGAGCGGCTCGAAGAGGCGGGCGCGAATGCCCTCGTCGACACCCGGGCCGGAGTCTTCGACCGCGACCTCGACCTTGTCGCCCTTCACCGCGCCGGTGATGTGCACCGAGCCAGGCGTACCGGCGGCTTGCACCGCGTTCTCGATCAGGTTCAAGAAGACCTGGCGCAGCTGCATCGCGTCTCCCGGGACGGGAGGCAACAGCGCGAGCCCTTCGGCCCCGAGCAGCAAGCCTTCGGGGCGCGTGATGGCGTTGACCGCGCTGTCGATGACTTCAGAGATCCGCACCTGCTCGCGCTGCAGCGGCCGGTCGCGAATCATGTCGAGCAGCTGGGTGATGATGCTGTTGGCGATCGCCACCTGCTCCGAGATCCGCTCGATGTGTTTGACCGCGCGATCGTCGTTGACGCGGCCCTTGATGATGAAGAGCGATGTCTCGATCACGCCGAGCGGGTTGCGGAGCTCGTGGCCAATGGAGCCGACGAGCTGGCCGAAGGTCGACAGCCGCTCCACCCTCGCCTGCTGCGCGAGCAGGTCCTCTCGGTAGGTGTGCAGCATGATCGCCAGCTCGAGGTCGAGGATCTTGCTGAGCCCGCGGCGGACCTGCCCGAGCTGCTCGAGGTCGGAGGCGTAGGTCTCGTCGATGATCGCGTTGAACTGCTGCCGCACGACGTTCATCGCGCCGAACATGTAGTGCTGCGGGAGCGCGATGCGCACGTGGACCCGGCCGATGCGGGCGCGCAGCTCGTAGTAGTCTTGATCCCACGGCCCCTGCAGCAGGCCGTTCATCCAGAGGACGAGCGTCACCTTCAGCCGTCCGACGGTGCTCTCTCCGCCCTGCAGCGCCTTTCGGGCGCCCTCGTGCTTGAGGATTCGGTCGTAGAAGATCCCCGCGATTCTCTCGAAGTGCGGCGCCGCGTGCGGGTGCAGCGCGCGCAAACCCGCTTCGTCGGCTTCGCCGAACCCGACATATCTCTTCAGCTCTTCGAACAAGGTCTCAGCCATTCACCGGCGTTTTACGGGTTCACTCATCGCCCGGCAACGAAGACCCAGCGACCCGCTCGGCCGCGTGCTCGATCTCGTTGAGCTCGGTGTCGATGTTGGCCGCGAACTTCGCCAGGTCGGCCTCGGTCAGGATCCCCACCAAGGCGCCTTCGGCATCGACGATGGGCAGGCAGCCCAGCTTGCGGTGCAGCATGCGCTTCACGGCGTGTCGGAGGGCCGTGTCGGGCGTCACCGTGACCACCTCTTTGATCATCACCTCCTCGGCTCGGCGCTCGCGCGCAACGCGTCCGTCCTGCAGGGCGCGGAGCAGATCGCGCTGGGTCAGCAGGCCGACGAGCTTGCCGTTGTCGGTGACCGGCAGGTGCCGGACGCGCGCGTTCTGGAAGATGGCGTCGGCCAGCCCGAGGTTGTCCGACGGCGCCAGCGTGACCAGGTGGGTGCTCATCAGATCAGACACGAAGTACATGGCGGCTCCTTTGCAAACGAGGCATTGCACGCCGAGTGCCGTCGCCGCGGCCCGGGGAAGGCGCCTGGCGTCGGCGCAAGATCTGGCGTCCCCCACGGCGTCCCCGCGCCCGAGCGCAAACCGTGCGCGCGTTGCAATCAGAGGCGGCGTCCACTAAGCGCCGCCGTCATGTCCAAACCCTCCGAACCTCTGGCGAACCCCTGGGGTGGCCGGTTCAGCGAAGCGATGACCGACCGGCTGATTCGGTTCAACACCAGCCTGCCGACCGAGGAGCGGCTCTTTCCCTACGATGTGAAAGCGTCCATCGCGCACGTGAAGACGCTCGAGCGCGCGCAGATCCTCTCGGCGCAGGAGGCGGCGACGCTGGTTCGCGGGCTCGAGGAGGTGCTGAAGGATTGGCAGGCGGGCAAGGTCGAGCTGAAGGTGTCGCTCGAGGACCTGCACATGAACCTCGAAGTGCTGCTGCAGGAGCGCGTCGGCGAGGTGGCCAAGAAGGTGCACTCGGCGCGCAGCCGGAACGATCAGCAAGCGGTGGCCCAGCGGCTCTACTTCAAGGACTCCACGCGCGCGCTCGCCGAGGCCGTCCGCGCGCTGCAGAAAGCGGTCCTGGGCCAAGCCAAGCGGCATGGCGGGCTCCTGATGCCCTCGTACACGCACCTGCAGCGCGCCGAGTTCACTTCCTATGGCCACTGGCTGAGCACGTACGTGGTGATGCTCGAGCGCGACCGCTCGCGGCTGCTGGACGCCGTCGAGCGCGCCGACGAGTGCCCGCTGGGTGCCTGCGCTTCGACCGGCACCTCGCTGCCGCTCGACCGCGCGTTCACGGCGCAGCAGCTCGGCTTCCAGCGGGCGACGCTCCACAGCATCGACTCCGTGTCGGACCGCGACTACCTGGTGGAGCTGGGCGCGGCCGCCGCGCTCCTGATGGTGCACCTGTCGCGCATGTCCGAAGAGCTCATCCTCTTCACGTCGCAGGAGTTCGGCTTCTTGAAGCTGGCCGACCGCCACTGCACCGGCAGCTCGATCATGCCGCAGAAGAAGAACCCGGACATCCCGGAGCTGGTGCGCGGAAAGTCGGCGCAGGTGATCGGCGGAGCGGTCGCCCTGCTCACGCTCACCAAGGGCTTGCCGCTCGGCTACAACAAGGATCTGCAGGAGGACAAGAAGGCCTGGTTCGACCTGTACGACCACACCCTGGCGTCGGTCGAGATCCTCACCGAGCTCATCGAAGGCATGGCGCCGGTCGACGCGCGGATGGCGGCCGCCACGAAGGGCGGTCACATCGTGGCGACCGAGTACGCCAACTACCTGGTGCGCAAAGGCATGCCCTTCCGGCAGGCGCACGAGGTGGTGGGCACCCTGGTCCGCCGGGCCGAGCAGTCGAACGTCGACCTGGCCGAGCTGCCGCTCTCGACGCTGCGCGAGGCGAGCCCCCTGTTCGAGGACGACATCGTTTCGATGAGCCCCGCGACGTGGCGGGGCCTGAAGAACTCCGTCGGCGGGTGTGGCGACAAGGCGATGGAGGCGCTCTGGCGGGAGCTGGACGGCCTGCTTTCGCGCGACGCCCGCCATTCGTGATAGGTCGCGCCGCCATGAGCCGAATCTACCGATCGCTTCCTCCTCAAGGCACCGCGCTGGGCATCGCCTACTCCGGTGGCTTGGACACCCGCTGCGCCGTCGCGTGGCTGTCCCGGCAAGGCATGAAGGTCCACGCGTACACCGCGGATCTGGCGCAGCCGGACGAGGCGAACCCGTCGGACATTCCGGGGACGGCGCTGAAGCACGGGGCCACCGCGGCGCGGCTGGTCGACTGCCGCGAGGCGATGGTGCGCGAGGGCATCGTCGCGATTCAGTGCGGCGCGTTCCACCTGTCTTCGGGCGGCAAGAAGTACTTCAACACGACGCCGCTCGGCCGCGCGGTGACGACCACCGCGATCATCCGTGCGATGCGCGAAGACGGCGTGCACGTGTTCGGCGACGGCAGCACCCACAAGGGTAACGACATCCAGCGGTTCTACCGCTACGGCATCTTGGTCAACCCCGAGCTCAAGATTTACAAGCCGTGGCTCGATCAGGCCTTCGTCTCGCAGTTCGGCGGCCGCACCGAGATGTCGCAGTACCTCGAGTCGATCGACCTGCCGTACTCGAAGAAGACGGAGAAGGCCTACAGCACCGACGCGAACGTGCTCGGGGCCACGCACGAGGCGAAGGACCTGGAGCTGCTCGACAAGGGCGTCTACATCGTCGAGCCGATCATGGGCGTGAAGTTCTGGGACGCCGCTCAGAAGATCGACGCCGAGAAGGTCACCGTCACGTTCGCGCAAGGCGTGCCGGTGAAGCTGAACGGCAAGGCGTTCGGCTCGCTGTTCGACCTGTTCGTGGAGGCCAACCGCATCGGCGGGCGCCACGGCCTGGGCATGAGCGACCAGATCGAGAACCGCGTCATCGACGCCAAGAGCCGCGGCATCTACGAGGCGCCGGGCATGGCGCTCCTGCACACCGCCTACGAGCGCATCTTGTCCGCGGTGCACAACGAAGAGACGACCGACCTCTACTTCAGCCTCGGGCGGCGCTTGGGGCGGCTGCTCTACGAAGGCAAGTGGTTCGACCCCGAGGCGCTGATGCTCAAGGACTCGCTCACCCGGTGGGTGGCGTCGGGCATCAGCGGCGAGGTCGCGCTCGAGCTGCGGCGCGGCGACGACTACAGCATCCTCAAGACCGAGGCGGCCTGCTCGGCGTACGCGCCCGACAAGCTGTCGATGGAGAAGACCGAGTCCGCGTTCACGCCCGATGACCGCATCGGCGCGCTCGAGCTGCAGAACCTGTCGGTCCTCGACAACCGCTCGCTGCTGCTTCACTACGCGAAGGAGCTGGGCCAGCTGCAGGTCGCCCAGACCAACCTGGGCGAGCTCTTGGGCGGCGGGACGAAGCGGCTGAAGTAGTCCCGCCCGGCGTCTATCGTACGCCTGCGTCGGGAGAGCGTCCGACATCGGCGAGGTCAACCGGCTGCCTCCGACCGAGTGCTGACAACCCTCACCCGCGGGCGCCTCGGCACTGGAACGCCCACCTCGGCGGCTGCCTACCCTCGCTGTCCACGGAGGCACTTCCATGGCCCATGATGAGAACGTCATTGTGCTTCGCCAGACGTCCCCCACGGCGTGGCTCTTGCTGCTGCTCACCTTGGTGGGCGGCGCGGGTGCCTTCTACTTTTGGCAAGAGGCGCTCCAGGAAGAGCGGGCCGAAGTGAAAGAGCGCGAAGAGGAGCTCTCGGGTAAGGCGAAGGCTTCGCGGGACGCGCTCCGGTCGCTCGAGGAGCAGCTCTCGACGCTACAGGAGGCCAACCTGACGTTGACCCGCGAGAATGAGTCCCTCTCGCGGCAGGTCGAAGAGGCGACCTCGCAACTCGATCAGCTCAAGGCCACCTACGAGTCGTTGGAAGACAAGATGAAGGCCGAGATCGCCGCGGGCCAGGTGCTGCTCAAGCAGTCCGCCGGCCGCATTCAGGTCGATTTGGTCGACAAGATTCTCTTCGAGTCAGGACAAGCGACCTTGTCCGAGCCGGGCAAGGAGGTGTTGTCACGGCTCGGCACGGTGCTCGCGCAGGTACAGGACCGGCAGATTCAGGTCTCTGGCCACACCGACGACAGCCCCATCTCCGATCGGCTCAAGGAGACGTTCCCGAGCAACTGGGAGCTGTCGACCGCCCGCGCGGTGAACGTCGTCCGGCACCTGCAGCAGGCCTCGAAGATCAAGCCCCAGAAGCTGATCGCCGCGGGCTACGGCGAATTTCATCCGGTGGCCTCGAACGCGAAGCCGGAGGGCCGCGCGCGCAATCGCCGCATCGAGATTCTGCTGACGCCGACCTTGGCGAAGAAGAAGATCGAGGCGGCGGCGACCACCAGCACGCGCGGTGTCAAGGCGCAGCGAAAGTAGCGAAGCCGGTCGCGGCAAGAGTTCTTGCTCAGCGCGCTCCGGCCGCGGTACGGAGCTCTCATGAGAAACGCACTCATTGCCCTGATGACGGTGTTGTCGACTGGTTGTGTCACCCAAGGCACGTACGACGTGCTCAAGGCCGAGCACGAGGCAACGCAGGCCGAGCTGACACGCAAGAACGATACGGTCCGCAACCAGGAGCAGCGGATCGGTGTGCTCGAGAAGTCCGAGATGGACCTGAAGCAGGCGCTCGCGGCGGAGAAGGAGAACGTGCGGGAGCTGAACGAGCGCATCGCCGCGATGATCAAGGACAAGTCGAAGCTCGAAGGCTCGGTGAAGGACATGACCACCGCGCTGCGAGAGCTTCAGCGGCGCCGCGATGAAGCGGAGGCGCGCATCGCCGAGTACCGCGCGCTGCTCGCCAAGTTCAAGGGCCTCATCGACGCGGGCAAGCTGAAGGTGCGCATCGTCGACGGCCGTATGGTCGTCGTCCTCGCGAGCGACGTGCTCTTCGCGTCCGGCTCGGCCTCGCTGTCCAAGGACGGCAAGGCGTCGATCGCCGAGGTCGCGCAGCTGCTCGCTTCGATCCCGGATCGCAAGTTCCAGATCGAAGGTCACACCGACAACGTGCCGATCTCGACCGCTCAATATCCTTCGAACTGGGAGCTCGCCTCAGCGCGCGCGATCACGGTCCTGAAGACGATGATCGACGCCGGCATGCCGCATCAGCGGATCAGCGCGGCGAGCTTCGGCGACAGCAAGCCGGCCGCGGCCAACGACACGTCCGAGGGCAAGGCGGCCAACCGGCGCATCGAGATCATCATCGTCCCGGATCTTTCGACCTTGCCCGGCTTCGAGGAGCTGCAGCGGGTGGAGACCGGCGCGTAAGGTCAGGCCTCGAGCGGGATCTCGACCGCGCCCATCTCGGCGAGCTCCCGCTTGCTCGGGAACGAGTCCACCCGGTAGCGCACCGGGTACATCTCAACGCGCTGCATGCGGTGGCCGACCACCCGGACGACGTCCTCGAAGCGCGCCATCGCCGCCCACGCCTTCTTGCGCGCGAGCAGCTTGCCGAGCGCCGTCCGGGCCGTGGCCACGTCCGGCGGCCGCACGAAGCCGATGCGCCCCGTCTCCGGCAAGAGCGAGGTCATTCCTTCGCTCCAGGTGCAGTACGAGTCGAGCGCGCCGTCGCCCTCTTCTTCCACGACCTTGAACGGCGCGACGAACGTCGCCTCGCCGCGGCTCTGCGTCAGCCGCTCGAGCACGCCGGCCTGCTGCTGGTAGAGGTTGGCGCTCTCGGTCACCGACAGGTTCTGGAGCCTGCGAATCGCTTCAGCGGACCCGGCCAGGCGGTGCGTTCTCCACTCGCCCCGGGCGAAGCGCAGCGGCACCACGCTGATCCCGTACGGCCGTTGCCACTCTGATTCGATGAGCTCGCCGACGAAGCGGAGCGCGTCGCGATCTTCGTCGCCGGTGACGATCAAGAGCTCTCGGTGCACGGCGAAGGCGAGCGGCTTGCCGCGCACCGGCAGCTGCGAGATCTCCGGCAGCACGCAGCGCGCCGCCTCGTAGGGATCGCGCCCGCTCGCAACGAACACGCCGGGCGAAGGCGAACGGAACGTCGTCTGCGCGTAGCGGCGGAGGTTGGCCGCCGCGATGTCGAAGAGCTGATCCGGGCTGCACTCCCAGCGGTCGAGGTGGTCCGACGTGACGTCGGCGATGAAGCCGTCACCGTCGTAGACGACGCCCACGCGCAGGTGGTTGCCCAGCCGCTTCTCGACGGACGTCGCCATCTGCTTGCCTTCGAGCTCCAGCGCCAGGCCCGCGAGGCTCTGGCTCGCGAGATCTCTCAGCCGCGGGAACAGGCGATCGGCCACGTCGGCGAAGCGCTCGGGCACCGGCGCCTCGTTCGCGCGCGCCACGTCGGCGATGTTGCGCAGCAACAGCTGCCGCTGGCTCGGTCCGCTGGCGAGCCAGGCCTGAAACAGGTTGCCCAGCTGCACCGCGGTGCCGTCTCCGAACCGCACGGAGAAGTCGACGCCGTTGAAGTCGAAGGCGCGCCCGGGACTGAGCAATTGGAGCGTCGCCAGTACCTCAGATACGAACTGAGCTTTCGAACGCTCTTCCATGACCTCTGTTTTAGTCCGTCGCTCCGCGCGCCCGCCATCTTGTCTCCCCCGGGTAAGTCGCACTTGCGCCCTCATCGCCACGCACCCCAGCCGATGTGCGTTCGAGTGGTCTGACGATGGACAACGCTTTGCGCTTGAATTTCGATAACTCCGTCATGACCGACCTCCGAGCCGCCGCCCTCTCCGTCCGCGCGCCCGCCCCGGCCCGCCCCGTCGCCAAGCCGACGCTTCGGCGAGGGGTTCGCGTGCTGCACATCGGCGACTCGCACACCGCGGGCACCTACGGGCAGTCGATCGATCGGCTCATGCGCCGGACGGGCGCGACGGTGGAGACCTACGGGAGCGCCGGCTCATCGGCGTGGTGGTGGGTGAAGGGCTACCCGACGCAGTACGGCTTCGTCGGGCGCAAGCGGGACGGCAGCGTCGAGTCGGTCACCCGCCGCGCCACACCGACGCTCAGCTCGCTCTTGCGGCGGAACCGACCACACGTCGTGGTCATCTCCCTGGGCGCCAACTTCCGAGGCAACTCGGCCGCGGGGATTCGCAACGAGGTGCGCAGCCTGGCGGCGCTCGCCAAGCGCAGCGGCGCCAAGGTGATTTGGGTCGGCCCGCCGCGCACGCGCGCCGACGCCCAGAACGGCGCCTCCCTGAAGGCGTTCAACGACGTGATGCGCGCGGCGATGAAGCCCTACGGGCTCTTCATCGGCTCCGCCGGCTACACCTCGAGCTACTCGGGCAGCGACGGCATTCACTTCAACGGCGCGCGTGGGACGCGCATCGCGCAGCACTGGGCGAAGGCGGTCTTCAACCGCATTCAGCGCGGGAAGTGATCGCCACATCGCTCGAGGGGAGGCCGAGCTCACGCCGAGTTTGCGTGGGCGCGCCTCGTTGCGTACTCTTGAGCGCGACGTTTCACTCCTTCCCGAGGCGCCGATGCTTGCCAGTGTGATTGCCGTGACGGCCACCTCGGGTGGAGTCGTTCGCTAGCGCGCTCCGCGCTCACCACGGGCGCCGCAAGCTGAGCCACTCCCGGTTCGTTCCACGCACTTTCGGGAGTACGTCGTGTCTCTTCTTTCCCTCGGCTGGGATTCCCAGCGCGATGAGCAATTCCAGCGTCTGCAGTCTCATTCTCAGAACCTCGAGTGGATGCCCGGCCGCGTCGTGCGACAGGAGCGCGGTTGGCTGTCGGTCGCGTGTGAAACGACGATGCTGCTCGCGCGGCCGAGCGGCGGGCTGCGGAACGCGGGCGCGGAGGCGCTACCGTCGATCGGCGATTGGGTGGCGGTGCGCGCGCGGGCTGGCGCGACCGTCGGGCTGATTCATGCCGTGCTCCCGCGACGCACGCTGCTTCGCAGAAAGGCGGCGGGGCGAAGCTTCGAGCCGCAGGTGGTCGCCGCGAATGTGGACGTGGTCGTGGTGGTGGAAGCGCTCGACGGCCCCATCAACGCGCGCCGCATCGAGCGGAGCCTCGCGCTGGCTTGGGACAGCGGCGCGCAGCCCCTGCTCGTCCTCAACAAGGTCGACCTCGCGCCCGACCTCCCCGCCCAGCTCGCGGATGCCCAACGGGCTGCTGTGGGGGTGACGGTGCTCGCGATCAGCGCGCACCAACGCTCCGGGCTCGACGCGCTCCGCGCCGCGCTGCCCGCCCGCAGCACCGCGGTGCTGCTCGGCCCATCGGGCGTGGGCAAGTCATCGTTGATCAATGCGCTGCTCGACTCGGAGCGCCAAGCCACGCGCCCGGTGCGGGAACACGACCGGAGGGGCCGCCACACCACCACCCACCGAGAGCTGTTGGCGCTCCCTTCGGGCGCGCTGCTCGTCGACGGTCCTGGGTTCCGCGAGCTGGGGCTGTGGACTGAAGAGGGCGGCCTGGACGAGGCCTTCTCCGACATCGCCGCGCTCGGTACCCAGTGCCGGTTCAGCGACTGCACCCACGTCCACGAGCCCGGCTGCGCGGTTCGAGACCGCGTCTCCCCGGAGCGGCTGGCCAGCTTTCACAAGCTGCGGCGGGAACAGACACACTTGGCCGAAAAGCTCGACCCACGGCTGCGCGCCCAGCGCCGGCGCGCGGGCAAGAGCATCTCGATCGCCGGCTGGGAGCGCACCCGCGCCAAGCGAAAGCCGTGAGGCGGCCCAGGAATGCTCGGCCGCTTGGAGTGTTCACGTGCGGCCATGGGGAACCGAACCGTGCTCTTGCTGGAGGGAGCCGCGCTTCCGAATGAGCCGCGCCGTGGGTCGTGGGATGCGCTGGTGCGCGTCAGCGGCCCGCTGGAAGCCGCCGGGCTCTTCGGGCGCCACCGTCCTCTGCTGCTGCTCGCTTCCCCCGAGATCCGCTGGCATCAAGAGCTGATCCGCGCGCTGCCGCCGGAGCGAAGGCCGGCCGTTCTAGCAGTGGGCTCGGAGCCGACACCGCCGTTCGACTGGTTCGATGAGTGGGTCGAACCCGCCGCCCCGGCCGCGACCGTCGAGGCACGTTGGGGGCTGGCGCTGGAGCGCGGCCGTCAGCGGCGCCACGCGGCGCGGCGGATCTTCACCGACGCGCTGACCGGGCTCGCCAATCGGCGCGCGGTGCTTCGCGCCTTGGTCCGCCAGGCGCGGCGGGCCAAGCGGGAGCAGTTACCTCTGTCACTCGTGCTGATCGATCTCGACCATTTCAAACGCGTCAACGACGAGCAGGGACACGAGGCCGGCGACGCCTTGCTGCGCCGGATCGGCCGGGCAGCGACGACCGCCGTCGCCGAGCTGCAATCCTACGAGCGGCTGAAGCGCTCTATCGCCGCGCGGACGCCGCGCTCTATGAGCGCAAGCACCGCAAGCGGACGCTGCTCGCGCTGCACCGCCGCCCCACCCTGCTTCCAGTCCGCCAGCGGCACGCCTTGAGCGCCCGGCTGGCGGTGCCCTTCGAGCCTTCTCCCTGACGCGTGGCGCGGAGGGCAGCCCCCTGTACGAAGGTGGGCGCTCCCGCCGCGAGTTGTTGGCCGGTGCACGCCTGGGCTCCGCGACCCATGCGGGGGCCCGGCTCCTGGTGGTACCCAAAGGCGCATGCGGATCCAGCCACAGGGTTCGGCCCTTCCCCGCGCGGAGGCTCGCGATGAGCTCCGCTTCGCAGGCATTCTCGATGGCGTGACCGATGGCGTCGTGGTGCTCGATCGACGCTGGCGCTTTCGCTTCGTCAACGCGATGGCCGAGCGCATTCTCGGCGAGCCGCGGGGCAACCTGCTCGGCAAGGTCGTTTGGGACGAGTTTCCGAAGCTCGCGCAGACCTCCTTCGCCGCGACGTACCGACGCGCGATGGCCGAAGGCGAGCAGGTGACGCTGGAGGACTTCTTCGCCCCCACCGGCGCGTGGCTCGAGACGCGCGCCTTCCCGACGCCGCCGGGCCTGGTCGTCTTCTTCCGCGACGTGACGCAGCGGAAGTCCGCCGAGCTGGCAGAGCAGCTCGCCCGCCAGCGCTTTCAGTCGCTCATCGAGGCGACCACCATCGTGGTCTGGACGACCGGCCCGCAGGGCGACGTGTTGGAGGACGCGCCCTCCTGGCGCGCCTTCACCGGCCAAACTTGGGAGGAGTACCGCGGCCAGGGCTATTGGGCCGCCATTCACCCGGAAGATCGCGTGGTGGCGCAGAACACCTGGGCCCGCTGCGTCCGCGAGCGGACGTACTTTCAGACCGAGTACCGGCTGCGGCGGGTGGACGGCGGCTACGCGTACGCGCTCGCCCGCGGCGTTCCGCTGCTGAACCCCGACGGCACCGTGCGCGAGTGGGTCGCCACCTGCACCGACATCACCGATCGGAAGCGCGCCGAGCTGGCCCTTCAGTTCCTGTCGGAGGCGAGCGCGGTGCTCGCCGGCTCTCTCGACCTGAAGCGGATGATCGAGAGCCTCACCGACCTGGCGGTGCCCCGCTTCGCCGACTGGTGCTCGGTGTACCTGCGCTCCGACGACGGCTGCGTGGGGATGCGCGCCGTCAGCCACGTCTCTCCGGCGGCGGCGGAGGTGCTGCGCGATCTCGGCAAGCCCGCGGGCATCGCCGAGCTGGCGCCCTTCAACCTGACGCGCGTGTTCGAGTCCGGCCAGGCCGAGGTGTTCGGCCGGCTGATGCCAGAGCACCTCGCCCACCTCGACTTCGATCGCCGCGAGCGATCGCGCGCCTTCCTGGGCAGCTCGGCGGTCGCCGTCCCGCTCACGCTGGGGGCGCGGACCTTCGGCGCCTTGCTCTTCGGCGTGGGCCCGCAGCGCTCCCCGCTCGAGAACGAGGACACGCGCCTGGCCCAGGAGCTGGCGCGCCGCACCGCGATCGCCATCGACCACGCGCAGATGTTCGAGATGATTCAGCGCGAGAAGCAGCGGGTCGAGGAAGCCAACCGCGCGAAGGACGAGTTCCTGGCGACCGTCTCGCACGAGCTGCGCACGCCGCTCACCTCGATGCTGGGTTGGACGCAGATCCTCCGGAGCAACAAGGAGCTGCCGACCGAGAAGCGAGACCGCGCGCTGGAGATCATCGAGCGCAACGCGCGCGCGCAGACGCAGCTCATCGAGGACCTGCTCGACGTCTCCCGCATCATCACCGGCAAGCTGCGGCTCAACGTGCGCTCGGCCGATCCGGTTCAGATCATCGACTCCGCGCTCGACTCGCTGCGGCCGGCCGCCGACGCGAAGGGCATTCACCTGTCGGCCCACTTCGACACCGAGGTCGGCCTGGTGAACGGCGACCCGGACCGGCTCCAGCAAGTCGTCTGGAACCTGGTGAGCAACGCCATCAAGTTCACCCCGAGCCAAGGCCACGTCACCATCTCCCTGTACCGCCGCGACGCGAGCGTGGTCATCGAGGTCACCGACGACGGCGAGGGGCTCGAGGAGCACTTCGTGCCGCACGTCTTCGAGCGGTTCCGTCAGGCGCGCTCGGGGGCGACGCGGGCGCACGGCGGCTTGGGGCTGGGCCTGGCGATCGTCCGCCACCTGGTCGAGCTGCACGGCGGCACCATCCACGCGACCAGCCCCGGCCCGGGGAAGGGCTCCACGTTTTGCCTGGAGCTCCCGGTCAGCGGCGCGATGCCCAAGCGGCCGGTGGCGGCGCTGCGCGAGAAGTCGCCCAAGCCCCGGCCCCTCGCCCGCGCGCCGAGCCTGCAAGGGTTGAAGATCCTCGTCGTGGAGGACGCGCCCGACGCGCTCACCATGCTCGCGGCGGTGCTCGAGGCGGCGCAGGCCCAGGTCGCGACCTCGGAGAACGCCACCGAAGCGCTGCAGAAGCTCAAGACGTTCCAGCCCGACCTGCTCGTCTCCGACGTGGCGATGCCGGGCGAGGACGGCTACCACCTGATCTCCCGCGTGCGCTCGCTGCCGCCGGAGGAAGGCGGCCGAATCCCGGCGGTGGCGCTCACCGCCTACGCGCGGATGGAGGACCGCACCCGCGCGCTCCTCGCGGGGTTTCAGATGCACCTGCCCAAGCCGGTGGATCCGGCCGAGCTGGTGGTGGTGCTCGCCTCGCTGGTGCAGCGGCCCTCGGCGCTCCAGGAGGGCTGACGCGTTCAGCCCGCCTGCATCACCGGGCGCGCCACCGCGCCGGCGCTCAG
>CAZEDU010000083.1:14001-22523 GCA_964511185.1 uncultured Myxococcaceae bacterium
CGGTCGCGCCGCTGGCGGTGCTGCGTGATTCGCTCGTACGCCAGGTTCAGCTCGCGCATCTTCTCGACTGAGCCGCCGCGGTCCGGGTGGTTCTGCAGCGCGAGCGCGCGGTAGCGCTCTCGAATGGTCTCGGCGTCGTCGAACGGAGAGACGCCCAGCAAGTGGTACGGGTCCTGGTCGTCGAGCGCGGCGAGCCAGCGCTCCAGCCGGTCCTTCACCCCGTCGAAGCTCGGCGGCCGCGGCCCCTCGGCGCCGATCTTTTGCGCGCGGACCTTGGCGTCGGCGCGAAGGACTTCGGCGTACATGCTCGACATCCACCGGTGACACGAGCCGCACCGGAAGTACTGCACGCGGCTGCCTTGGGCCTTGTGGCCGGTCATGCGCACGCCGCAGTGGGTGCACTCGAGCTCGATGTCTTCCCAGGTCTCGCAGCGCGCTTCGGTTCGCCGCATCGTCCCTTGCCCCTCCGTCTGTCGCATCTGCTACAGGGTTGCAGCGGTTGTACCCGCGGTGGAACGAAAATCAAAAAAACGATCTACAACCTTCGAGGGCAGTGGGCGGCCGAAGCGCGCTGCGAGACCTGGGAGCGCAACGATGAACGGACGGACGATCGCCTTTCTGGGGACCGGCAACATGGCCGAGGCGATCATTCGCGGCCTCCTCCGTTCGAACGCCGCCAAGCCCGGCGAGATCATCGCCACCGCGCGCCGCGCCGACCGCCGCGCGGAGCTCCAGAAGGCGTATGCCCTGGCGCCGAGCCACGACAACGTGGCGGCCACCGAGAAGGCCGACGTCGTCGTGCTGTGCGTCAAGCCTCAAGCGATGGCGAAGCTGGTGGAGGAGATCGCGCCCGCGGTGACGCCGCAGAAGCTGATCCTCTCTGTCGCCGCCGGCGTTCCCATCGCGGCGTTTCAGCGCAAGCTGGGCGCCGGCTCCCGCCTGGTGCGCGCGATGCCGAACATGCCCGCGCTGGTCGGCGCGGGCGCCACCGCCATCGCGGCCGGCGAGCACGCCACGCCCGAAGACCTCGCCACCGCCACCGCCCTCTTCCAGGCCGTGGGGACGGTCACCGTCGTCGAGGAGTCGCTGCTCGACGCCGTGACGGGCCTGTCGGGTAGCGGCCCCGCCTACATCTTTCTCATCATCGAGGCGCTCTCCGACGCGGGGGTCAAAGTCGGCCTCTCGCGACACCAGGCCACGGCGCTGGCGACCCAGACCGTCCTCGGCAGCGCCAAGCTGATGCTGGAAACCGGGGCGCATCCCGGCCACTTGAAGGACCAGGTCACCAGCCCCGGGGGCACCGCGATCGCCGGCCTGCACACGCTCGAGGCGGGCGGCCTGCGCACCACCCTGATCGACGCGGTGGAGGCCGCGACGCGGCGAGCGAAGCAGCTGGGTGAACAATTTCTCGATAAGCCGTAACCGGCGCGGTGCGGGCGCGCGGCCACGCCCAAGAAGTGCTTGCGGCTCGAGACGCCGCCTATACTGGCGGGCATGAAGATCACGCCTCTGGACATTCGGCAGAAGCGCTTCGGCGCGGTGCTTCGCGGGTTCGACCGACGCGAGGTGGAGGCCTACCTCGAGCTGGTCGCCGGCGAGTTCGAGGAGGTGGTCAAGGAGAACATCGGTCTGCGCGAGGAGCTTCGCCGGACGCAGGCCGCGCTCGAGCAGCACGTGGAGCGGGAGCGCACGCTGCAGGAGACGATGGTCACCGCCCAGCGCATCAGCGAAGACCTCAAGGTCGCCGCCAAGAAGGAGGCGGAGATCATCATGGCCGAGGCGGAGCTGCAGGCCGAAAAGATCGTCCAGAACGCGCACGGCAAGCTGGTGCAGGTGGTCGAAGACATCAACGAGCTCAAGCGCCAGCGCACCCAGTTCGAATCGCAGGTCCGCTCGGTGATCGACGCGCACGCGAAGTTGCTCGAGACGTTCCGCGGCGCGCACCTGGGCGAGCGCGGCGAGGACAACCTGGCGTTCCTCACGCGCAAGGCCACCGGGGCCGACTGACCGCGGCGCTTCCCCGTGAAGGCCGGCGCGCTCTCCGTTAGGTAGCCGCCATGTCGTGGCCGCGCCTCGCCCTGCTCGCCCTCACCGCGCTGCTCGCCTCGTCGCCAGCGCTCGCCCAGGAGCCGTCGCGCGAGCGCGAGGCGCCCATGGTCCCCAGCGCCAAGCCCGACATCGTCGCGGGCGAGCGGCGCACGCCCCACTTCGTCATTCGCCACACGGCCGCGGCGACGCGGTCGGCGCAGGCGCTGGCCGACAAGCTCGAGCGGGCGCGCGCCGACTTCGCCGCGCGGCTGGGGCGAGATTGGCCGGGCGTCACCGAGGTGCGGCTCGGCGTCGGCCGCGACGAGCTCGAGGCGTTGGCGCTGCCGGGCGGCAAGCCCCCCAGCTGGGCAAGCGCGCTCGCCTACCCGTCGCACAACATCATCCTGCTCGAGGCGCGGTCGCTCACCACCCCGGAGGGTGAAGCGACCTTGCGCCACGAGCTCTCGCACGTCGCGCTCGGCCAGCTCGGTGACGATTGGCCGCGGTGGTTCCAGGAGGGGCTGGCCACGTACATGACCGGCGAGCACCGCCTCTCGCTGCAGCACTACACGACGCTCTTCCATGGCGTGCAGCAGGATCGGATCCTCTCGCTCGACGATCTGACGCACGGCTGGCCCGAGCGGCTCGACGACGTGCAGCTCGCGTACGCGCAGAGCACCGCCTTCATCGACTGGCTGCAGGACCGGTATGGACCGGAGCGCTTCGGCGCGCTGCTCGACGGCGTGGCCGCGGGCGAGCCTTTCCCCACCGCGTTCGCCAAGGCCTTCCGCGTCTCGCTGTCGCTGGAGGAAGCCGACTGGCGAAAGACGCTCCCGAGCCGCTACCGGTGGATGCCCCTGGTGACCCTTGGCTCGACCGTGTGGGCCATCGCCGCGCTCGTCTGCGTGCTGGCGTACGTTCGTTACCGGCGCCAGGTGTCCAGACGGCGCGCGGCCCAGGCGCTGGAAGAGCTCGCGGAGGACGCGACTTCGGGCATCACGGCCGACGCGGAGGCGCCAGAACCCGACAAGCCGACGCTGCATTGAGCGGCCGAAATTTTTCCGGCCCTTCGCCACCTGTTCAGTGGTCGGCCCGACAACCCGCGGGCTTCCCGCGCCCACCGGCAGCAGGCGCTGGCGCTGCGCTTGCTTCGTACGGAGCGAAAAAAAGTTTCCGAAAAGGGGGCGGCTTCGATGCTCGGAACGACGGGGGCAGGACGCGGGGCGGAGGTGGTGGCCAGACTTTTTTCAGACCGCCCCGAGCGCCTGCTCGCCGCCTGGCGACGCGTCCGCGCCGCGCGGCCGAGAGAAGAGCAGCCGGTCTCGAGCTTGATCGATGGCCTGGTGGAGCCATTCCTCCGAGAGATAGGACGCAGCCTCGCGGGCGCGCGAGGGCACCCCTGGACGCGCTGCCAGGCGATGCTGCGGGTGAGCGGCAGCGGCGCGGTCGGGCGCTACGGCGAAGAGTTCAGCGCGCTCCTCCAGTGCAGCACGGAGGCGATTCGGGTGCTGGGCGGTCAGAAGTACCACGTCCAGCAAGTCTCTGGGTGGATTCGTGACGCCGCCGAGAGCGCGACGTGCATCGCGTTGCGCACGTTGGGACAAGCCGCCCCGCCCCCGCGCGTGCCGTTCGGCGGCCTGGTGGTCCAGGTCTTCGACAAGGGCGCGCCGTGCAAGCCGGCGGTCACCGAGACCGAAATTCCGATCCTTCACTGAGGGTGTTAGTGGGCGTCCGCCCAGGAAGCGCCCACGCCGACCTCTACCTTCAGCGGCACGCGGAACTCCGCGACCGAAGACATCGTCTCCACGGCCAGCTGCCGCGTGGCCTCCGCCTCGGCCTCGGGCGCTTCGAACAGCAGCTCGTCGTGCACCTGCAGCAACATGCGCGCCCCGCGGCCCTCGCGCTTGAGCCGCTCGTCGATGCGCAGCATGGCGATCTTGATCAAATCGGCCGCGGTCCCCTGAATGGGCATGTTGATGGCCGCGCGCTCCGCCGCCATCGCGATGTTGCGGTTGCGCGAGCTGATGTCGGGCATGTACCGGCGCCGGCCAAAGAGCGTCTCCACGAAGCCGTGCTTCTTCGCCTTGGCGACCGTCTCTTCCAGGTACTGGTGAATGCCGGTGTAGCGGGCGAAGTACCGGTCGATGATCGACTTCGCCTCCTCCACGGGGATGTCCAAGCGCGTCGACAAGCCGTGCGGCGACAGCCCGTACGCGATGCCGTAGTTCACCATCTTGGCGGCGCGGCGGTGATCGGCCGTGACCTCCTCTGGCGGGACGCCGAACACCTCGGCCGCGGTGCGCGTGTGCACGTCGGCGTCTTGCGTGAACGCCTCGACCAGCGCGACGTCACCGGCGATGTGCGCGAGGATTCGCAGCTCGATCTGGCTGTAGTCCGCCGAGACGAGCACGCTGCCCTGCTCCGGCACGAACGCGCGGCGAATCTCCCGGCCGAGCTCGCTGCGGATGGGAATGTTCTGCAGGTTCGGATCGCTCGACGAGAGCCGCCCGGTGGCGGCGGCCGCTTGGTGAAACGTGGTGTGGACGCGGCCATCCGTGCCGAGCAGGTGCGGCAGGGTGTCGAGGTACGTGCTCTTCAGCTTCGCGACGTTGCGGTACTCGATGACCGCGCGCGGCAGCGGGTGCGACTCGGCGAGCTTCTCCAGCACTTCTTGATCGGTCGACGGGCCGGTCTTCCCGCGTTTGAGCACCGGCAGCTTCAGATCCTGAAAGAGGACCTGCGCGAGCTGCGGCGGAGAGCCGACGTTGAACTCGCGGCCCGCGTGCGCGTAGATGGCCTTGAGGTGCGTCTCGCACAAGGCGTCGACCTTGCCCGAGACCTGCTTCAGCACGTCGAGGTCGACGCGCACGCCAGCGCGCTCCATGCGCGCGAGCACCGGCAGGAGCGGAAACTCCATGTCGCGCGCCACCTGGCCGAGCCCCACCCGCTCGGTCTCCTCCCACAGCTCGGGCGCCATGCGCCGGGCCGCGTCGGCCCACGCCCCGAACACCGTCGCCGCGTCGGCCGGCATCGCCTCCGCCAGCGGGTGCTGGCGCTTCCCGGCGGGGACCGCCCCCGGTGAGAGCGGCAGCTCCGCCCGCAAGCGCTCGCGCGCCAAGTCGGACAGCGCGTGCTCGCGGCGCGAGGGGTTGAGCAGGTACGACAACAGCTCGACGTCGCCCTCCGCGCCGTCCAGCTCGATGCCGATCGAGAACAGCACGTGGCTGAGCGACTTCAGGTCGTGGCCGCTCTTCTTCACGCTCCCGTCCGCGAACACCGGCCCCAGCGTCTCCCGAACGTCCTCGCGGGACGCCTGGGCGCCCGACGCGTGCGCCAGCGGCACGTAGACCGTGCGGCCCGTCTTCAACGCGAGCCCCAAGCCGAGCAGCGTCGCGCGGTGCGGCAGCCCCTCGAACGCCGGCACCACCGCGACCTCTTGGGTCTCGGCGATCGTCTTCGCCACCTGCTCCAGCGCCGCGCGCTCGCTCACCAGCTCGGTGCTCTGCGACAGCGCGGTCGGCTCGGCGGCCGGCATCTCTTGAATCAGTCGAAAGAACTCCAGCTCCGAGAACAGCGCCCGCGCCTCGGCCTGGTGAATCGGCCGGCGCTTCAGGTCCTCGAAGCGGACGTCGAGCGGCAGGTCGAGCTTGAAGCTCACCAGCTGCTTGGCGCGGCGCAGCGTCTCGGCGTTCGCGCGAATCGCCTCGCGGATCTTCGGTTTCTTCACCTCGTCGACGCGCGCGATCAGCGTCTCGACGTCGCCGAACTGCTGGACCAGCTCGACCGCGGTCTTCGGGCCAATGCCCGGCACCTTGGCCACGTTGTCGATCGCGTCGCCCACCAGCGCCAGGTAGTCGCGCATCTGTGCCGGCGTGACCCCGTACTTCGCGGTCGCCTCCTTCGAGGTGATCGGCCGGTCGTTCACCGGGTCCCACAGCTCGACCCGGCCGTCGTCGATGATCTGAATGAAGTCCTTGTCGCTGGTCAGCACGTTGACGCGCCAGCCTTCGGCCTTGGCGCGCTCGGCGAGCGTGCCGATCACGTCGTCCGCCTCCCAGCCCGCCACCTCGATGATCGGTAGCTCGAGCACGGCCGCGACCTTCCGGATCAGCTCGAACTGCGTGATCAAGTCGTCGGGCGGCGCCTCGCGGTTCGCCTTGTAGTTCGGGTCGATCTCGAGCCGGCCCTTGCGGCTCTCCTTGTCGAAGCAGAGCGCGACGTGCGTCGGGTTCTGCTCGCGCAAGAGCTTGAGCAGCATGCGCGTGAACCCCAGGACCGCGTGGGTCGGCACGCCCTTGGAGGTCGTCAGGCTGGGCAGCGCGTGGTACGCGCGGAAGATGTAGCCCGACGCGTCGATCAGCGTGACCGACCTCTCGCTCGAGGCGTCAGGCGCTGGGCTCTCGACGCCACCACCAAAGTCCAACGAGAGGTTCCCTGTCGTCTGCGCCATACCTCTTCAGCGGCAGTTGAGCCGCGCCCGCCGTTCCTCGATGCGCTGCCGCATGCCGTCGCCTTCCCTGAGCTTCCCGTCACCGTCGACGGCGTAATCGAAGCCCGCCGCCAACACCTCGCAACTATCACCGTCGAGCGCCTCGCGCGCGCGCCGAGTGCATTGGTTCGTCAGCGCCCGAAGCAGGTCGCTGTTGCCCCCGTAGAACTTGTAGCCGAGCTTCCAGACCTTGCACGCGCGCCGGAAGTCGTCGCGGTCGGCGTGCTCCTTGCCTTTTAAGTAAGCACTCTTGGCCATCTCCTGCTGAATGTTCCGCCGGAAGAACGAGCCGATCTTGTTCGACTGGTCCTCCCCCATCAGCTTCTCGTCGATCTTGAGCGCATCCTCGAACGGCGACTCGGCCTTCTCGGGGTCGTTCGTCTGCAAGGCCGTCTGCCCCTCTTTGTACCGGGCGCTCACCAGGCCGATGTCGCGCATCAGGTCGTCGGCCACCGCGTGCAGCGCCGCCTTCGCCGACTTCTCGCGGATCTGCAGCAGCTGGTTGCGCGCGTCGTTCGCGTTGCCCGCGTAATAGAGCATCATCGCCTTGACCACGTCCTTGTCCTCGTACCGCTTCTCGAACGTGGCGCGCAGCTCGTCGGCTTCGCTCGGCGGCTTGGGCGGAGGCCGGAAGATCGGCACGTCGGGACACAGCCACGGCGGCGCGCCGGGCATCACCTTCGCCCGCGCCTTCAGGAAGTTCAGGTACATCGCGTCCTTCGGCCGCCACTGCCCCTTCCTCAAGCTCCCAGACGTGGTGACCAAGGTCGCGCCAGGCGGCGGGTGCAGGTCGTCGCTCTTCATCGTCTGACAGGCGATCTTCATGTACAGCTCGCACCGCGGGAGCGCCTCGGCGAAGTTGTTGCTGCTCACGTACCGGCGGCAGTCCTGCCCGGCGTTCTTGCGGACCTTGTCGCGCAGCTCGGAGGCCTGATCCATCGCGCGCGAGTAGTAGCCCTTGCACTCGCGCTGCACCTTGCCGAAGAAGAGCAACGCGTCCTCTTCGCGGTTGCGCTCCATCGCCTGCTCGCCCTGCACGTAGAACTGCTCGCACTCACGCTTGGTGCGCATCTCCTTGAGCAGCTGGTTCGCCTCCGGGTGCAGCGGCTCGATCTCCACCGCCTTCATGCAGGCGCGCTCCGCCTTCCCCCAGTCGACCTTCCCCAGCTCGACGTTCGAGAACGAACGGCACTCGGCGAGGAGCTGCTCGAGCTCGGTGGCGCCGACCACCACGTTGTCGGGCCGCCGGCCGCCGACGCCGTCGGGCGGGACCTCGGGCGGCGCGGTCAGCACCTTGAGCGAGATCGCGACCACCAACAGGGCGACCACCCCCGCGCCGATGATGGCCAGCCGCCGCTTGCGCGGGTCGAAAGGCCCCACCGCTCCGCCGGCCCCCGCGTCTCCCTTTCGGTCGCGGCGGGTGGGCGCCTTGAGCACCTGCGGGTCGCTCACCTCGAGCACCATCTCGACCACGCCGAACTGCACCACGTCGCCCGGCTTGAGCGGCGCCTCCCCTTGGACGGGCCGCCCGTTGATCACCGTGCCGTTCGCGCTGTTCAGATCGCGCACGACGATTCCGCCGGGCGTCTTCTCCACCTCGGCGTGGCGGCGGCTCACCGAGTCGTCGTCTAAGTGGACGTCGACCCCGGGCACGCGGCCCACCGTCAGGGTGCCCCGAATGGGGAAGAGCTTGTTGAGCCAGGGCCCGGTGAGGCCCCGGAGCGTCGGGGTGGGCGTCGGCGGAGGCCCCGCAGGCGGCGGATCCTTCGGCCGGATCGCGAGCTTGTCGTTGCCGGTCACCGCGGGGATCTGCCGGGTCGCGCGCGCCGCCTTCACGGCCGGCATCTGGCCCGTGGCGCGCGCCGGGTTCATCGACTCGCCCGACCGCGGGTACGGCGTCCGCGCCCCGCCCGCGCGCGCCTTGGTGCCCGCGGGCCGCACGGCCAGCTCGTAGTCCCCGACGACCACCTGCGCGCGCGGCCCCACCGGGGTCGGCGCTTCGATG
>CAZEDU010000084.1:0-22233 GCA_964511185.1 uncultured Myxococcaceae bacterium
GCCGTAGTGCCGGCCCGCCTCGACCAGAAAGAACGCCCCCAGCCCGGCCGCCACCGCGCCCGAGCCGATCGCGATCCAAGGCCACACCGGCTTGGGCGAGGCCTCGACCGCGGCGACGGGCGCTGGCGACGGCGGGACAGGCGCCGCGGCGGGCGGCTCGACCGGAACCTCCAGGCGCACCTCCTCGGTCTGCCCGTGCCGAACGACGACGTCGTGAGACACGCTCTGAGTCCCCTCGCCGATCACCACGCGATGGGGCCCCACCCCGAGCGACACCTCGAGGGGCACCTTCCCCGCGGGCTTGCCGTCGATGGCCACGCGCCGGCCCGCCGGCCCATCCACCTTGAGCCGTCCCTTCACCTGCGCCTTCGCGGCCGAGAAGACCTCGAGCGCCGTCGGGCTGGCCGTGGTCGCGTCGAGGCTCGCCTCGGGGTCGGCCTTCAGCGCCTCTTGAAACGCCTGCGAGGCCTTCGGCGTGTCCTGCAGCGCGAGCAAGGCCTGTCCCCGGAGCAGCTCGATGCGGGCGCGCTCCTTCGCGTCGCCCACGCGCCCCAGCGCGGCGTCGAGCGTGGCGAGCGCCTGTTGAAACTCCCCGCGCGCCATCGCCTGGTTCGCCTGCTCGAGCGCCGCCGGCGCCGTCGCCAACACCTGCAGCCAAAGACATGACACCAGGGTCGCTGTCATTGCGGCTTCAGCTCTACCACCAACGACTGCGCCTGACCGGGTTCGATCGTCACCTCGCGGACGGTGGTCTGAAAGCCGGGCCGGCTCAAGCGGATGCGGTGCTTGCCCGGCTTCAACGGCTTGAGCAGCACCGGCGCGTCCGGCTTCGGCGGCCGCGCGCCATTGACCTCGACGTAGGCCCAGCTGCTCTTGCCATCGATGGTCACGCTCACCGCGAGCTCACCCGGCGCTGGCTTCAGCTCGACCGGCTTGGCGCGGCTGCTCTTGCTCGAGCGCTTGGCCGCGGCGGGCTCGACGGGCTCGGGCGTGGGCTCGACGAAGGGAGCGCTCTCGACGACCACCGGCGGCACCGGTGCGCTCGGCGCGACGACCGGAGCCGGCGTCGGCGGCGGCGCGGCCAGCGCGGGCGGCGCCGCCACGGGCGCCGGAGACGGCTTCGGCGCGCGCGGCTTGAAGGCCCAGATCACCCCCGCGATGACGAACAACACCAGCGCGGCGATCAGCGGCGGCAGCAACCGCCGACGCTGCCGGGCCGCCCGCACCGCCTCTGCCTTGTCCTGACTCGGTCTATCGAGGCGCGTGCGATCGACGCTCGGCGCTTCGATGAGCGTCTCGACCGGGGACGGCGGCTGCGTCGGCGCGGCGGACTCCGTCACGCTCGTCGCAGGCTCGACCGGGACGGCCTTCGCCGCCTGCTCGAGCGCGGCGAACAGCGCGTTGGCGCTCTGGTAGCGGTCGGCCGGCGACTTCGCGAGGCTCTTCTTGATGACCTGCGAGACGGGCTCGGGCAGCCCGAAGCGCAGCGCTGGGTCGGGCGGCGCCAGGTCCTTGTGCGCCTTCATCAAGGAGAAATGGTTCTCGCTCTCGAACACCGGCTGACCCGAGAGCATCTCGTAGAGCACCAACCCCACCGCGTAGAGGTCGGAGCGGTGATCGAGCTGGCTGACGCCGAGCACCTGCTCGGGCGACATGTACTTGGGCGTGCCGATCAGCACGCCCGACTTCGTGAGCTGGCTCCCAGGATCATGCGCCACCCCCAGGTCGAGGATGGTCACGCGCCCGTTCGGCCCGATGAAGATGTTCCCCGGCTTGATGTCGCGGTGGATGAACCCGCTCGAGTGAATGAACTCCAGCCCGTCGCACACCTGGCGGGTGATGCTCAAGACCTCGTCCATCGGCAGCGGGCCCTTCCGGTGCAGGTGCTGCGCGAGGTTGGTGCCCTCCAGGTACTTCATCACGATGAACGGCAGCGCCTTCCGCCGCCCCACCGCGAGAATCGGCACCAGGTTGGGGTGATCCAGCTTCGCCATCATGAGCGCTTCACGCTCGAAGCGGACGACCACCTCCTGGTCCTGCGCCGCGCTCCCCGAGAGGATCTTGATCGCGACCACCCGATCGAGCGCCAGCTCCCGCGCGCGATAGACCGTGCCCATTCCTCCGCGCCCGAGCGGCTCCTCGAGCCGCCACTTGCCCTCCAACAGCTCGGGCTCCTTCGGGCCCGGCGGCGGCTTGGCCGGAGTCGTGTCGCTCACCCGCCGAAGTGTACGCCAGCCGGTCACAGGTTGGGCACCGCCGCCGCCGCCCCGCCGACCTGTCCATTTGATTCCTATCCGTTATCGATTTCGTTCCAATTCCTTTCTTGAGGTAATCGCTCGCCAGGCCGCATGCTCCTGCCCAGCACCCGATCGAAAGGACAACGCCATGCCCCGCCCCCTGACCGAAGTCCCCCCCGCCCACAGCGGCGCGTGGGTGATGCAGACCTGGCTGTCGTTCGCCATCTCGGTGGCGGTGACCAGCATCGGCATCTTCTACTTGCCGGTCGACGCGTGGGTGAAGGCGTTCATGGCGATGGGCCTGCTGTTCACCATCGGCTCGACCTTCAGCCTCGCCAAGACCGTGCGCGACATGCACGAGGCCACGCGGCTCACCGCGCGCATCGACGAGGCCCGGGTGAGCAAGCTCATCGCCGAGCACGATCCGCTCAAGCCGCCGCTGTAAGGCCAATGCCTCCCCACGGGCGGCGGCGGCTGGACTAACCTACCCGCCTCTCGTGGATCTCCGCACCGAGCAGGTCACGGTCGACTTCGAAGAACGCCGCGCGCTCGCCGGCATCACGCTCCATTTCTCCATGGGCGCGCGCGCGCTCGTGCTCGGCAACGCCGAGAGCGGCAAGACCGTGCTCCTCAAGACGCTCGCCGGGCTGATCCGCGCCTCCAGCGGCCGCGTGCTCTGGAACGGCACCGACGTCGCGCAGCTCTCGGCCGAGGAGCGGCGCGTGGCGCAGGCCCACTTCGGCATGGTGTTCCAGACCGACGCGCTCTTCGACTCGCTCACCGTGCTCGACAACGTGCTCTTGCCGCTCAAGCGGCGAAGCGTGCCCGACGCCGAGGCGCGTGAGCGCGCGGAAGAGGCGCTGCGCGCGGTGGGCCTCATCGACGCCCAGGACAGCTACCCCGAGCGGCTCTCCGGCGGCATGAAGAAGCGGGCCGGCATCGCCCGCGCCATCGTCGCGCGCCCGGAAGTGCTCTTCGTGGACGATCCCCTCGCGGGCCTCGACCCCATCACCGGCGCGAAGGTGAGCGAGCTGCTCCTCTCGGTGGGCGCGGGCCGCTCGCTCATCATCGCGGCGCCCGAGCCGCCGCAGGGGCTCGACATTCCCCGCTGGCTCTGGCTGCGCAAAGGCCAGGTCTCGTACGACGGGCCGCCCGACGTGGTGATCCTCGAGCAGGGAGCGCTCGAAGAAGTCGACGAGGGTTGGCAGCCCCCCGTCGGAGCGTCCGCATGAAGGCGCTCATCGCGCCGGCGGGCTGGGTCGGCGAGCACGCGTTTCGGTTCCTGCGCTTTTTGGGCGTGCTGTCGGTGGTTCTCGTCCGCTGCGCCCGCCAGCTGCACCGCATGAACCGCGAAGAGGTGCTGCGCGCCTTCGTCTTGTTCGGCCAGGGGTCGCTCGGCCTGTCGGTGCTGGTCGCCGCCCTCACCGGCGCGACGGTGGTCCTGCAGACGTTCCTCTACGTGCAGCGCTTCGGCGCCCGCGCCTACCTCGGCTGGGCGGCGAGCTACGCAGTCATCTGGGAGTTCGGCCCGCTGCTGCTCGGCCTGATGATGGCCGCCCGCGTCGGAGCCCGAAACGCCGCCGAGCTCGCGGTGCTCAACATCGGCGGGCAGATCGAAGGCCTGCGCGGAATCGCGCTCGACCCGTTCGCGCTGCTCATCGCGCCTCGGGTGGTCGGCATCATCGCCTCGGTCACCCTGCTCGCCGCGCCCACCTTCGCCATCGCCATCGTCTTCGAGATCGTCGCCGCGTACGCGACCATGGCGCTGCCGGTGCGCGTCTTCACCAGCAACCTGTCCGACATGCTCGGCCCGCTCGACGTGGTGGGCGGCGTGCTCAAGACGCTCACGTTCGGCGTCGCCATCTCGCTCGTCTCCACCGCGGTCGGCGTCTCGGCGCGCGGCGGCGCCCGGGCGGTGGGCCGCGCCTCGGCCTCGGCCGTCGCGTGGAGCTGCGCCAGCATCTTCGGGCTCGACTTCCTGCTCACCCCGCTGCTCGCGGCGGCCGTCTCATGAGCGCGCCCCGCGCCCTGCCCGCGCCCATCGCGCTCCCGCTCGCCAACGTGGGCGGCGCGCTGCTGCTCGCGCTGCGGGCCCTGCGGCTCGCTTACCGGCAAGGCGTCAGCCGGCGCGAGGTGCTCGTGCAGATGAACGAGATCGGCAACCGCTCCTCGTGGCTGGTGCTGTCGGGGTTGAGCTTCTTCGGCGTGGTGATGGTGACCATCGCCAACGAGCAGGCTCGCCGCTTCACCGGCAACGTGCTGGTGGTCGGCCCCGCCTTCTTCGAGCTGCTCATCCGCGAGCTGGCGCCGATGATGGTCGCGCTGCTCACCGCGGCCGGGGCGGCCGCCGCCGCGTCCGCCGAGCTCGCGTCGATGACGGTGAGCGAGCAGGTCGAAGCGCTCGAGATGTCGGCGGGCGATCCGTTGCTCGACCTGGTCGCGCCGCGGGTCATCGCCTCGATCCTCGTGCTGCCCGCGCTGTGCGTGCTCGGCGCGGTCGCCGCCTCGACCTCGGCGGTGTTGACCACCTTCTTCGTCTTCGACGCCGACGGGTTCGCCTTCGTCGACCCGCGCTTCATCAGCTGGGGCGACTTCGCGTGCGCCGGCATCAAGGCCGTCCTGTGCGGCCTGTACATCCCCGCCGCCGCCTCCCGGCGGGGCCTGACCGCGCGCGGCGGCGCCCCGGCGGTCGGCCTCGCGGTCACCCGCGGCGTCGTCGACGCGGCGCTGGGCTGCCTGATCATCGACTTCGTCGTCGCCCTGGCCTTCCTCCTCATCGGCGTATGAGCTCACCCGACGCGCTCGTCTTCGAAGACGTCACCAAGTCGTTCGACGGCCGGCGCGTGCTCGATGGCCTGTCGGCCGAAGTGCCCCTCACGGGCATCACCTTCGTCGTCGGCAAGAGCGGCAGCGGCAAGAGCGTCCTGTGCCGGCTGGCGGTGGGGCTCCTGCGCCCCGACGCAGGGCGCATCACCCTCATGGGCGAGTCGGTCCACGACGCGCCGGAGCGGAAGCTGCAGCGGCTGCGCGTGCGCGCACCCTACCTGGTGCAGGGGCCGGCCCTGCTCGACTGGCTGACGTTGAGCCAGAACGTCGCGCTCGCCGTGCCGGAGGGCACCGCCCACCCGGCGGAACGCGTGGTGAAAGCGCTCGAGCGCGTGGGGCTCCTGGCCTGGGCCGACCGACATCCGCCCACCTTGGGGCCGGGCGCGCGCAAGCGGGCCGCCATCGCCCGGGCGCTGGTCGGCTCCCCGTCTTTTCTGTTTCTGGACGAGCCGACCACCGGGCTCGACCGGGCGGCGTCGTTCCAGGTTAACGAGCTGATCGCCGCCTTGGGCGGTCAGGGACTTGGAGCCATGGTCGTGTCGCACGATTATCGGGCCCTGGAGGCCCTGGCCGACCGGGTGTTGTTGGTCTCCGATGGGAAGGTGGGATTCTTGGGACCCAAGCAGGCGTTTCTCACTTCCGAGCTACCGCAGGTGCGCGCGCTGCTGTCGGCGCGCTGAGGAGCGGCCCTAAGGCGATGGACGAGAGACGGTTGGAGATCAAAGTCGGCGCGCTCCTCCTGGCCGCGGTCGGCGGCCTGTTGGCGCTCCTGTGGCTGATGGGTGAGCTGACGCTCGGCGGCGGCACCACGCTGATCGTCGAGTTCGGCCACACCGGCAACGTCGTCCGCAACGCGCCGGTGAAGCTGGGCGGCGTGCCCATCGGCCGCGTCGAGAAGGTCGTGCTCACCCCCGATCGCCGCGACGAGTACGGCGAGCCGGTGCCGGTGCGCATGGAGCTCTCGGTCGACGAGAAGGTCCTCACGGCGCTGCGAGAAGACGCGCTGGTCACCGTCGCCACCCAAGGCCCCTTGGGCGAGCCGTACCTGGAGGTCTACACCGGCTCGGCGCGCGCCGGGCCGTTCCCGCCCGAGAAGGTCATCCGCGGCGTCGACGCCCCGCGGCTCGACCTGGTCTACAACCGGCTCTCCAACTTCCTCGAGTCGGCCAGCCGCGTGCTCGAAGAGGACCCGCGCGCGCTGTCCACGCTGGTCGGGGGCGTCCTGAGCCTGACCAAGACGGTCGACGGCGTGCTCACCGAGAACCGGCAGGACATTCACACGCTGGCGAGCGAGCTGTCGGCCGCGGCGCGCGATCTGCGCTTGTTGTCCGAGGCGGCGCGCTCGACCTTGGAGCCCGGCGGCAGGGGCGCCCGGCTCATCGAGGACGCGGCGCAGAGCGCCTCGCTCATGCGCAGCGAGCTGCCGCGCATCACCCAGGAGGCGAGCCGCGCCATCGGCGGCCTCGCGGCGCTCTCGGGCGGCTTCAACGCCGACGACGGCGAGAAGCTGAAGATCGCGCTCGATCGCTACGCGCTCGCGGGCGAGCGGCTCGAGCGGCTCGCCGATCGCGGCGACCGCATCCTGGCGCGCATCGAGGAAGGCAAGGGCACCATGGGCGGCGCGTACAAGGATCCTCAGCTCTACAACGACCTGAAGGACCTGATCAGCGACCTGCGCAAGCACCCGTGGAAGCTGCTCTGGAAGGACTGAGCGGGATGTCCTCGAGCGTCGGGCCGAAAACGAACAGCTCAAGCGCCATCTGCTCGCGATCGAGGCCGAGACCCGGCAGCTCACCTTCCGGCTCCAGGAGCTGGTCACCGACAGCGAGGCGCGCTTCTCCGCGATCTTTCGCGAGGCGGCGGTGGGCATCCTTCTGGTGGACGTGCACGGCCGCGTGGTGATGGCCAACCCGGCCGCGGGGCGCATCTTCGGGCTCAGCCAGGCCGAGATGCGCAACATGGCGATGGTCGACCTGGGCGCCGCCACCCCCGCCGAGGACACCTCGCTCTTCCTGCAGCTCGTCCGGGGGGAGCGCGAGAAGTACCGCCTCGAGCGCTCGTATGCGCGGAAAGACGGGAGCTCGGTGTGGACGAGCGTCACCGTCTCGCTGATCCGCAACGCGCAGGGCGAGCCCGAGTACGCGCTCACGCTGGTGGAGGACATCAGCGAGCGGCGCGACGCCGAGGAGAACTCGCGCCGGCTGCTCCTCGAGCAGACCGCGCGCGCGGAAGCGGAGGCGGCCCGGCGACGCATCGCCTTCCTCGCCGAGGCGAGCGTCGCGCTCGCCTCTTCGCTCGATCCCAACCGCACGCTCGACAAGCTGGTGCGGCTGGCGGTGCCGATCCTCGGCGACTACTGCCTGGTCGACGTGCAGGAGCCGGACGGCACCGTCCGCCGCGTGACCGAGGCCGCCGCCGATCCGATCAACGAAGAGCGGCTCCAGCAGCTGTCGCGCGTGCCCCAGCGCCCCAACCGCAGCGGCCCCGTCGCCGAGGTCCTCCGCAGCGCGAAGACCCGGCTCATCGCCAGCATCGACGGCCACCCGCTCTCGGGGTCCGACAACCCCGACGGCCTGGATCGCATCGGAGGAGGCGCCCGCCCCGTCTCGGTGCTGCTCGTGCCGCTCGTCGCGGGCGCGCAGACGCTCGGGGCCATCACCTTCGGGACCACGCAGAAGGAGCGCGCCTACTCCGAGGCGGACGTGGCGCTGGCCGAGGAGTTCGCGCGCCGCGCCGCGGTCGCCATCGAGAACGCGCGGCTCTACCAAGACGCGAAGGAGGCCAGCCGCCTCAAGGACGACTTCCTCGCGGTCGTCTCACACGAGCTGCGCACGCCGCTGATGCCGATCTTGGGCTGGTCTCAGATGATGCGCGAGACCAAGGTCAACAAAGACACGCTGGCGCAGGGGCTCGAGACCATCGAGCGCAACGCGCGCTCGCAGTCGCGCCTGATCGACGACCTGCTCGACGTCTCCCGCATCATCGCCGGCAAGCTCCGGCTCGACGTGAAGTCGCTCGCCTTGGGCCCCACCATCGAAGACGCGATCGAGTCGGTCCGGCCTGCGGCGAAGGCCAAGTCGATTCGCCTCATCTGCGATCTGGAGGCCAGCGCCCCGCGCGTGATGGGCGATCCCACGCGCCTTCAGCAGATCGTCTGGAACCTGGTGTCGAACGCGATCAAGTTCACGCCGTCGGGCGGTCAAGTCGAGATCGAGCTGGTGGGCGGCAAGGACAAGGTCACCCTCGCGGTGACCGACACCGGCGAAGGCATCCGCAGCGACTTCCTGCCGCACCTGTTCCAGCGCTTCCGACAGGCCGAAGCCGCGGCGACGCGGAAGCACGGCGGCCTGGGGCTGGGCCTCTCCATCGTGCGGCACCTCGTCGAGCTGCACGGGGGCACCGTGTCGGCGCACAGCCCCGGAATCGGCATGGGCTCGGTCTTCACCGTCGTGCTGCCGGCCGCGCGCGAGGACGACACCCGCCCAGCGTCCCACGCCGGCGTCGAGCCAGAGGTTCGGCAGCCCAGCGACGAACAGCCTCTGCCGGACTTGAGCGGCGTCTCGATTCTCGTCGTGGAGGATCAGCCCGACACCCTCGCCCTGCTCTCGCGCCTGCTCACCGGCCTTGGGGCGCGGGTGACCGGCGTCAGCACCACGCCGGAGGCGCTCGCGGCCTTGAAGACCGAAGTCCCGGACTTGCTCATCAGCGATCTCGGGTTGCCTGGGGAAGATGGCTACACGCTGATCGAACGCATCCGCGCGCTGCCGCCCGCCGTCGGCGGCCGCCTCCCGGCCATCGCGCTCACCGCGTTCGCGCGCACCGAAGACCGGGTCAAGGCGCTGCGCTCCGGCTTCCAGACCCACGTCGCCAAGCCGGTGGAGCCCGCCGAGCTCGCCGAGGTGATCGCCAGCCTCACGAAGGCCAAGCCGGTCAAGCCGAAGCGGAAGGCGGCCTCCAGGCCCAAACGAAAGAGGAAGTGAATTGGGGGGACTGTCCCCACGGGGACTGTCCCCGGACTTCCCAAGGGCCAGGGCGGCCACCCCCGCTACGCCAAATTGTGAAACACCTTCTGCACGTCCTCGTCCTGCTCGAGCATGTCCACGAGCGCGAGGACCTCGTTCGCCTTGTCCTCCGGCAGCTCGACCAGGTTCTGGGCGATGTACTCGGACTCCACGGAGATCGGCGTCAGCCCGCGCTTCTCGATCGCCGCCTGCAGCTGGCCGAAGTCGTTGAACGCGCAGCGAATCACGATCTGCTTCTCGCCCTTCTCGCCCGTCCCCTCTCCCATCTCCTGCAGCCCGTGATCGATGAGCTCCAGCTCGAGCTCTTCGAGGTTCAGCCCTTCCGGGTTCAACCGAAACACCCCCATGTGCTGGAAGAGGAACCCCACGCTCCCGGAGTTCCCCATGTTCCCGCCGCCCTTTCGGAAGTGCATGCGGACGTTCGCGACCGTGCGCACCACGTTGTCGGTCGCGGTCTCCACCAGAATGGCGATGCCGTGCGGTCCATACCCCTCGTACAGCACGACCTCGTAGTGGTGCGCGTCTTGGCCGCTCGCGCGCTTGATCGCGGCCTCGACCTTGTCCTTCGGCATGTTGGCCGCGCGGGCGTTCTGTACCGCGCGGCGCAGCGCGGGGTTCGAATCCGGGTTGACGCCACCTGCCTTCACCGCGATCGCGATGTCCTTGCTGATGCGCGTGAAGAGCTTCGCCATCTTGTTCCACCTGGCGAACATGGTGGCCTTGCGCGTCTCGAAAATGCGGCCCATGGCGGGCTTTTTCGCGCAACCGAGCCGCTGCGACAAGAGCGTTGCCGCGCGGCGCTCAGCCCACCAAGTGGCTCAGGCAGAACGCCATGACGCCGGTCAGCGCGACGGCGCCAACGAACCCGCGCCGGGCCCGTTTGACCAACGCCCGCGCCGGCACCCGCCCATCTTCGGTGACGGCGATCACCAGCGGCGCGGCCCCTTCGCCCGTCAAGCGAAAGCGGCCAGGCGCGCTGCGAAGCAGCCGACCCGCGACCAGGCAATGCGCCCCCAGCTTCCCCACGCGCTCGAAGGACAGCCGCTCGCCCACGCCGCCGGCCACGGCCATCACCACCTCGCCGCCTGCCGTCGGCCAACGCGCCGACTCGCAGCGGCGCACCGACAACGGCGCGAACACCGCCTCGTGCGAATCATCCAGCGCCAGCCGCGCGCGCGTCGCCTCTCCCGCCAGGTACACGTGCGCCGCCTGCCCGCGCTCGAACGCGACGAGCGCCCCCTTCTCGCCGTCCTCGCGCACCTCTCGCAGCTCCGCCCGGAAGAACGCCCCCACGACGCCGCCGGGCGAGGTCACCTGCTCGACGGCCCCGAGCCGTCCCTCGAAGACGCCCACCGCGCCGAGCGCTCCGTCGGCCGCCTCCAGGCACCGCGCGGCCTCGTCCAGCGGGACCGGCGTCGCGCTCGACAGCCGCTCCGCCCAGCGCCGCCAGCGCGTCGCGGCGTAGAGCAGCCAGGCCGCCCACGCGAGCGCACCGACCGCCGCGGTGCCCATCAGCGCGCGCACCAGGATCTCGGCCTCGCGGCGGCCGAGCCAGCGCGTGGCCAGGTACGCCGCGCCCACGGCCAAGAACCAGTAGAAGGCCCAACGAATCGAAGCGCCGACGCGGTCCGCGCGAATCCGGCCCGTCGCCCAGCCGAAGGCGCACAGCCCGAACAGCGCCGCGGCGAACATCGGCCCAAACAGCGTCTGAACGTCCATCGCCCGCCGCCTCCCCCACCCGCTCGGCCGAACCCCGTTCGGCAAGTTGGAGACGCGCGTCGTCGGGCGCAAGCAGGGCGGCTGTCGAATACTGCGCGCACGAAGGCCGCGGGCTCACTCGAGCTCGATGACGACCCCGCGGTTGTTCTCGTCGGCGCTGACCCGGACGGCGCGCCGCTCCAGCCCAGAGCCAGTCAGCGAGCAGCCCCCCTTCGCGTCGGGCTTCAGCGCGGACTTCACCCGGTCGACCTGGTAGGCCAGCGGGTTCCGGGGCTCCTCCGGCGCCGGCCGATACAAGAGCCGGCCCTCCAAGTAGCCCATCACCTCCGCGGTGGCCGGCGGCTTCGCGTCGAAGAGGCGAGCGACGCACGGCACCAGGCTGCCCACGATGAACGCCCGCGCTTTCTGATCGAGCGCGTTCACGCGGATCGAGATCGGCAGCACGCGCTCCCCCTTCCCGGCGGCGTCCCGAATGCGAACGGACAGGTCGTCCAGCGCCGCCTGCATCGTCCAGCGCGCGGCGGACTTGAGCGCCGTCTCCTGCCACGCCGCCTTCTTGAGCACGGGCAGCGGCTTGCGCGCCTCCCCGTACACCGCCTTCGGCCGGTGCAGGCTCGCCACGGTGACCGTGAGCTCTCCCGGCTTCGACGCGGTGCTCGCCCGCACCCCGACCTTCGCCGCGAGAAGGGCATCGCCGTCGAGCGTGCCGAGCGCCTTGGCCTGCGCCGCCGCGGCCTCTCGCTCGTCGCGCCCGCGCACGACGCGGAAGCCCTGCTGCTCGAGCGCGCCTTGGACGAGCGCGCCGGACGCGCCATCGCCCTCCACCTCGAGGAAGAGCTGACAGCTCGAAGGCGGAGCACACAGCCCGCCGGCGGCGAGCGCGACCGCCATGAGCGGCGCCAACATCACCGCACCGAAGGCCGCGGCACCGCCATGCCGGTCACGCGCAGCTTGCTGAACGAGCAGTGCAGGTTCCGACAGCCGACGGCGATCTTCCCCGTCTGTCCCTGCAGACCATCGAGCGTCTTGTGCGCGAAGCGTTTTCCGTTCACGAAGGCCCGAACATCGACGCCGTCCCCCATCTTCCGCAGCTGCAGCTTCACGCGGAAGGGGCCCTTCGGCACCTGCGTCTCGTCCTCCACCAGGTCCGCCAGGTCGCGCGCGCTGTTGCCGCTCACCTCGCCGCGGGGCGTGAAGTAGCGCCACATCAGCCGCATGCCGGTGCCGGGGATGGCGAAGATGCTGACCTGGAGATCTCGAATGCGCAGCGCCACCTCGGCGAACCGCTGCGCCTCGGGCTCGATCTCGTACTGGCCCGGGAGCGGCTCCAGCGACACGTCTGACTCGATGGTCACCTCGTCGGTGGAGAAGTAGCGGTGGGCCAGATAGGCCCGCGGCACGACCCTCACCTCGCCCTTCACCGGCTCGTTTCCCGCCTGAAGCGCGTCGAGGGCGCCGTCCACCAACCGCCACTGCCCCGCGTGCGCGTTGATCTCCTCGCGGATGACCCGCGCGTCCGCCGCCGCCTGGCCGGCGTCCACGTTGAACACCTTGTCGAAGTCCGCGAAGTCGACCGCGAGCGAAGCCCGGTCGCCCTGGCTCTCGAACTGCGAGACGGCGAACAGCTCGCTATCCGTGTTCGGAGGGGAGTCGGGAACCTTCACGTCCGGGGTCTCCACCACGCCCGGGATCACCACGTCAGATTGAGCGCTCCAGCGCGCGAAGAAGGCCACCGCTCCCAACCCCAGAATCACCGCCACGCCCGCCAGCGCGCGCCGCGCCCAGGCGCGCGACACCCACTCCGCCGGGGCCTCGGGCGTCGTCGCGGCGCCCGGCAACGGCGTCGTCGCGCCGAGCATGCTCTCGAGCGCCGCGCCCACCATCGACGCCCGCTGGAACCGCGCCGCCGGGTCGCTCTCCAGCGTCTTCGCGACCAGCTCATCGACGCGCTTGTCGAGGCCGGCGATCTTCTCCGACGGCAGCTTGAAGCGGCCGATCGGCAGCTCGCCGGTCAAGAGCTCGTACAGCATGACGCCGAGCGAGTAGAGATCGGCCCGCCCGTCGACGTTCTTGGCGTCGCGCCGCTGCTCGGGCGCCATGTAGTTGACCGTGCCCATCGCCACCTTGGTGGCGGTGAGCTGCAGCCGCGCGTCCGAGTCGGTGCCGCGAATGCCCGCCAGCCCGAAGTCGGCGACCTTCACGTGGCCCCGCGTGTCGAAGAGGATGTTCTCGGGCTTCAGGTCCCGGTGCACGATGTGCTTCTCGTGCGCGTAGTCGATGGCGTGGCACACCTGCGCCACGATGCGCAGCGCCTGCTGGGGCTCGATCGGCCCCTGGTTGATCAGATCGCGCAGCGACCGGCCTTCGACGAACTCCATCACGAAGTAGTAGTGCTCGCCGCTCACGCCGCGGTCGATGATCTGAATGATGCTCGGGTGGCTGAGCGCCGCGAGCGCGGTGGCCTCCTTCTCGAACCGGGTGACGAACTCGGGGTCCGACGCGAGCCGCGGCGGCAGGAGCTTGATCGCCACCACGCGCTGCAAGGAGTGCTGCTTGGCGCGCCACACCTCGCCCATGCCGCCCCGCCCCAACAGCTCGATCATGTCGTAGCCGGGGATGGTGGGCGGCGCCGAGGCGACGAAGGTCGGGCCGTCCATCGGGCCGGTGCTGAGCGGCTTGGGGCCCGAGCCGGGCGCCACCGTCGGCCCGAAGTCCATCATCGGGTCCGAGCCAGACCGCACCTCGTTCCTCGGTGCCTCGTCGGCCCCCACGGCGTCGGTCTTCGCCGTCGAGTCGCTCGGGCCCCCACCCTGTCCGCCGCGTCCGTTCACGGTCGTCACGTCCGTTCGCTTGACCTCAAAGCGGATGCCGCACTTGCACAGGAGCTTCTGGCCGGACACGAAGACGCCCACGTCGTGCACGGTGTAGCAGTTGGGGCATTGCTGCGTTCTCCCCTGTGGCGCGGGTGGCACGTGAGCGTCGTCGAAGAGGGCCCTATGGGCCGGCCGAATCGACTACCTTATACGTCGGAACGCCCTTCTCTTTCCCCTTGACCTGCAACATCGACATCGGCTCGGTCTGGAACCCGGGCCCCGCCCGCTTGACCGTCGCCTCCGACGCCAGGACCTCGCCGCTGCGCGCCAGCCCGCACAGCCGCGACGCCGTGTTCACCGAGTCGCCGATCGCCGTGAACTCGTGGCGCTCGGTCGAGCCCATGTAGCCCACCACCGCCGGGCCGGTGTTCACGCCGATGCCGACCTCCAGGGGGGCCTTGCCCTGCGCGGCCCGCTGCTCGTTCAGCGCGACCACCTCGCGCTGCATCTCGAGCGCCGCCCGCAGGGCCCGCGCCGCGTCGTCCGGGTGCGAGGAGGGCGGCCCCCAGGTCGCCATCACGCAGTCGCCGATGAACTTGTCGAGGTTCCCTTCGTGGCGGAACACCACGCCCGCCATCGCGCTGAAGAACTGGTTCAGCATCGAGACCGTCTCGTGCGGCTGCTCGCTCTCGGCCATGGTGGTGAAGCCGCGGATGTCGGCGAACAACACGCTGACCTCCACCAGGCGGCCGGTGCGGAACAGCTCGACCTCGCCGCGCACCACCATGTCGGCCACCGCGGGCGAGAGGAAGCGCGACAGCTCGGCGCGGGTGACCGCCTCCCGCTCGATCTTGAGCGCGAGCTCCGCGTTCTCGAGCGCGATCGCCGCCTGCGACGAGATGCCCGAGAGGACCTTGAGATCCTTCTCGCTGAACGCGTTGGTGCGCTCGCGCGTGTCGCAGAACAAGACGCCCTTCAGCGCGCCCTTGGCGAGCAGCGGCACCGCCATCGCCGACCGGATGCCCTGCGCGACAATGCTCTCGGACGAAGCGAAGCGCGCGTCGATGATCGCGTCGGCGGTGAGCACGGCCTGCCGCGTCTCGGTCACGCGCTTGAGCACCGTGTCGGAGACCACCACCTCTTCGCCTGGCTTGCGGTGCTTGATCGCCTCGACCCTCAGCTCGCCGCTCGGGTCGTTGAGGAAGATGACCGCGTTGTCCGCGGGCACCAGCTCGAAGGCGACCTTGAGGATCTTGTCGAGCAGGCTCTTCTGGTCGCGCTCCAGCCCGACCATGCGGTGGAACTCGTTGGCGATGCGGAGCTTCTCGTAGTCGAGCTTGAGCGCCGGCAGGTCGTTGAGCTGGTCCGCGGGACGGAACTCGTTCTCCTCGGCCTGATCCAGGTGGGCGATGAACGCCGGCATCGACTGCGTGCTGGCGAGCACCGTGACGCCGGGCGACGGCAGCTGCGACTCACCGGTGTGGAAGACCAGCCGCAAGCTGCCCAGCGCGATCTCGTCGCCGTCGCGCAGCTTGAGCTCCTTCACACGCCGGCCGTTGACGAAGGTCCCGTTCGACGAGCCGAGATCGCGGATGAGGAACGAGTGGTTGACGAGCTCGATGCAGGCGTGCTCCTTCGACACCTCGCGATCGAGCAGGCGCAGATCGTTCGTCGGGTGGCGGCCGACCGTGGTCCGGGCGCCGAGCGGGTGCTCGATGAACTCGCCGTCGACCCCCCGGCCCGAAAGCCGCGGCCCCCTCACCCGATGGACGAGCCGCGGCATCGAGCTCCCCGTCGGCTCGTTCGGCGTCGCCCCCACCGGGACGTAGTTGCCCTTCGGCTTCACCGCGGGGACCAGCGGCGCTCCCGCCGCGGCCTCGGCGAACACCTCGCCGCACTTCGCGCAGCGAACGGCGTTCAGCTCGGTCACTGGGCTACGGCAGCGCGGGCAAGCGCGGGACATCCTGGTCACCGCCGTCGGTGAGAGGAGGCCTCACAGTCTAGCAGGCTCTGCAAGCGCGCGGTGTAGGCAAGCAAGCGTCAGAGCTTCACATTCAGCCCAACCGCCGGATACAGGGTCGGTCCCCCCAGGTTCCGGCGCATCCCAAAGAGCGCCGGCTCGCAGAAGGTGTACCCGCCGGTCAACTCGACCAGCAGGTGCACGTAGCGGTAGCCCAGCGCGATGCCGGCGGAGCTCCCCACGAAGTGGGCGTTCACCACCGCCGGCAGCTGCAGGGGCTGCCCTGACAGGTCTTGCGCCACCACCGAGGCCCTCATCAGCCGGCCATCGAAACCCGTGCGGCTGTAGAGGTACTTCGGTCCCACGTAGACCTTGAAGATGTCGCCCAAGTCCGCGCTGGCGTAGAGCGGCACTTCGATGTCCCAGCGGGAGAAGTTGGCGAGCTGGAGAAAGTCGAGCACCTCGACCGCCGGGTGATCGAACGAGTAGCGGGACACGCCCAGGCCCATCGCCATGTCGAAGCTCTTGCGCCGGTGGATCGGCGGCCCCGACCGGGCGCTGGCGAGGACGTCGTCGCCGCGGTGGAAGAAGCGGTACTTCGTATCGAGCCGCCAGGCCGACAGGCTGTACCTCAGGCCGACGTCCAGGTCGTCCAAGATGCCGGTGCGCACCGCCACTTCGTATTGCTGGCTGGGCGGGAAGACCGCGAGCGCGATGCCGGCGCTGAGCAGCTCCTGTTGGTCGGCTTCGGAGAGCGCGTAGCCGCTGCCCTGGCCCGCGGCGTCGGCCGCCTGCTTGACGCCCTGAGCGGCGATCCGGGCCGGCGGACCGAGCGGGACGTACAGCCCCGTCCCCGCCGTGACTTGGACATGACCGCGCCCGATGGTCTGAGCCGTTTGAAAGCTCGACAGCGTGGAGGCGCATCCCCAGAGGGCCAACGAAGTGAGAAGAGGAAGGTGACGCATGGCGGCTTCAGTTGCCGGCGCGCGCCGAAATGATCCGCCTTTCGTGTTAGAGCACCGCCCGTGCGAATCAAGCAGAGGCCCGAAGACTTCTCGGTGATTGAGTCCTATCGGTTCGATCGCGTTCCGAGCGGCCGCTTCCGCGTCTACCTGATGGACAAGCAGAAGCTGTCGACGTTCGACGCCATCGACCGGCTGCGCGAGAAGTTCGACCTGCCGGTGGGGGCCATCTCGTACTGCGGCCTCAAGGACAAGCAGGGCCGCACCGAGCAGATCATCGCCGTCGACGGCGCCGACATCGACATGCAGGAGGAAGATCTCCGGCTCAAGTACCTGGGCCGGACCGACAAGCCGCTCACCGCCGCGAACACCACGTCGAACCGCTTCTCCGTCACCGTCCGCGCGCTGACCGAAGACGACCTGAGCCAGCTCAACGTCGCCGCCGCCGAGGTCGCGCGCCTGGGCGTCATCAACTACTTCGACAGCCAGCGCTTCGGGTCGCTCAAGCACGGCCAAGGGTTCATCGCGAAGGACCTCATCCGCGGTGACTTCGAAGCCGCGCTCCGCAACTACATGGCGAAGCCCTCGCCGCTCGATCGCTCCGAAGATGCCAAGGTGAAGCAGTTCTTCAAGGAGAACTGGGGCGACTGGAAGACGCGCGTGCCGTTCAACGCGGCGAAGAAGTACCAGCGCATCCTCATCGCCCTGAAGAAGGACCCGAAGGACTTCGTGAAGGCGTTTCTGCAGATCGACGCGTCGCACCGCGCGATGCTGCTCTTCACCTACCAGAGCTACCTGTGGAACGAGGGCGTGCGGCGGTACCTGCAGCTCACCCTGCCGCGCGAGCACCTCTTCCCGCTGCCGTACCAAGCCGGCACCCTGCTCTTCCACCGCGACGCCGAGCCCCAGACGCTGCGCACGCTCCGCGATCTCACCTTCCCGCTCCTCGCGCCCGGCATGCCCGCGCCACAGGGCCAGGTGAAGGAGGCGATCGACTGGGTCCTCGGCAAGGAGAAGCTCGCGCTCTCCGACCTGCGCATCGAGGAAGCCTCGAGCATGCTGATCTACCCGCACAAGCTCGTGCTCGGCCGCGTCGAGAAGGACGCGCTCAACAAGCCGCACTCGAAGCTGAACGTCGCGTTCACCCTGCCACCCGGCGCGTACGCCACGCTCGTGATCAAGCGGCTGTTCCACTTCTCGTACCGCGACGACACCTCGGAGGAGATCCGCGCCACGGGCCGAAGGATCGATCAACCGGCCGAAGAGAAAGCCCCCGCGCCCCCCGAGCGCACCCCGCCGCGCCGGCGCGAGCGCCCGTCGAAGAGGCCCGCCGCGGAGTCGACCACGCCGATGGGCTTTCGAGAGCGACAGCGGCTCAAGAAATCCAAGAAGGCCGAGGCGCGCACCCGGCAAAAGCGCTCGCCTCGAGATTGAAGCGAAGCGCGCCCGAGCCCCCACTCCCTCCCTGCAGATGCCGCGGGGCCCGAAACTACTCCAGGAACCGGGCCCGCTCCGACGGGGTCGGCAACCGACACGTGTCGCGCTTGCCAAACCAGCCATAGCGGTTGCGCGAGATCCAGTCGTAGACCGCGTCGCGAATCGGCTGCGGCACCCAGCGGAGCCCCGCCGCCCACCGCCACGGCATCGGCAGCTCCCGCAAGACGCGCACCGCGGCGTCGGAGCGCACGTAGGCGCGGCCGTCGGCGATCACCACGACCGTGTCCAGCGCCGTGGTCGACAAGCCATGCGCGCGCAAGAGCCGCTGCCCGACGTCCGACTGCAAGGCGGCGAACCGGAGCCGCCCTTCGCGATCGCGCGGCAACAAAAAGCCCACCATCCGATCGCACAGCCCGCACACCCCGTCGAAGAGCACCACGGGGTGTGTCGGCGCGCCGCTCACGTCACTCGGCCCCCATGAACGGGTAGCCGACCTGCGTGGGCGGCACGAACGTCTCCTTGATGGTCCGGGGCGACGTCCAACGAATCAGGTTGAGCGCCGAACCGGCCTTGTCGTTGGTGCCCGAGGCGCGGCCGTTGCCGAACGGCTGCTGCCCGACGACGGCGCCGGTGCACTTGTCATTGATGTAGAAGTTGCCCGCGGCGTGGCGAAGCTCGTGCGTGGCGACCGAGATCGCCTTGCGGTCCCGCGCGAAGATCGCGCCGGTCAACGCGTACGCCGCCGCCTGGTCGCACTCGCGCAGCGTCTCGACGTACCGCTCGTCGGGATAGACGTAGACGCCCACCAGCGGAGCGAAGATCTCCTCGGTCATGATGCGGTGGCGCGGGTTGGTGAGCTGCACCAGCGTGGGCCGCACGAACCAGCCCTCCCGCCGGTCGGTCTCGCCGCCCGCGAGAACCGTCGCCTCGCCGCCCTTCTTCGCCAGCTCGATGTACGAGGACACGTTCTTGAACGACGCCTCGTCGATCACCGCGCCCATGAAGTTGCGGAAGTCGGCCACGTCGCCGACCTTGATCTCGGCGATCATCTCCTGCAGCCGCGTCTTCAGCTTCGGCCACATCGACTGCGGCACGTACACGCGCGAGCACGCCGAGCACTTCTGCCCCTGGTACTCGAAGCCGCCGCGCACGATGGCCGTCGCGAGCGCGTCCAGGTCCTCCGCCGCCGAGGCGTGCGCGAAGATGAAGTCCTTGCCGCCCGTCTCGCCGACCAGCCGCGGGTACTGGTGGTACTTCGCGATGTTCTCGCCCACCTGCCGCCAGATGCCCTGGAACACGCCGGTCGACCCGGTGAAGTGAATGCCGCCCAGATGCGGGCTCGCCATCGCCACCCCGCCGATGGTGCTCCCCCGGCCGGGCACGAAGTTGATCACGCCCTCGGGCAGCCCCGCCTCGCGCATCAGCTCCATGAACAGCCAGGCGCTCGCCATCGCCGTCGACGCCGGCTTGAACACCACCGTGTTGCCCATCAGCGCGGGCGACGACGCCAGGTTCACCGCGATCGCCGTGAAGTTGAACGGCGCGATCGCCAGCACGAAGCCATCCAGCGGCCGGTAGTCCGTCATGTTCCACGTCTGCGGCGCGCTGATCGGCTGCTGCGCGTACAGCCCTTCGGCGAAGTGGACGTTGAAGCGCAGGAAGTCGATCGCCTCGCACGCCGCGTCGATCTCCGCTTGGTGCGCCGTCTTCGACTGCCCGGCCATGGTGGCCGCGTTCATCAGCGGCCGGTATCGGGTGGCCAACAGATCCGCCGCTCGCAGAAAGATCGCCGCGCGCTCGTGGAACGGCATCGCCGCCCACTCGGCCTTCGCCGCCATCGCCGCGGCGATGGCCTGCTGCACGTGCGCCGCGTCGGCCTCGTGGTACGTCGCGAGCACGTGCTGGTGCCGGTGCGGCATGCGCGCCTCGACCGGCTTGCCGGGACGAAGCGGTTTGCCGCCGATGACGAGCGGAATGTCCATGCGCTCGCTGGTCAGCTTCTGCAGCGCGGCCTTGAGCGGCGCGCGCTCGGGGGAGCCGGGCGCGTACCCGAGCACCGGCTCGTTCTGGGGGGGCGGAACGCGAAGGTGGGCGTGGATCATGTCGGCAACCTCACAGCAGACGTCATCGGGTCGAAAAACGGGCGCACCATAGGCGATGCACCACCTCTCAAGCCAACGGATCTCCCTAGCGCCTCTCCCCTTCGACTGCCGCCCGTTTTGTGCCATCTAGGCGGCATGCGACGGCTCGCTGGCAGCCCAGACGCCCCGGAAGTCACCATTGAGCTCGACGGGACCCCGCTGTCCGCCCGTGCGGGCGAGCCCGTCGCCAGCGCGCTGCTCGCCGCCGGTGAGACCATCTTCTCGCGCTCGGTGAAGTACCACCGGCCCCGCGGCCCCTTCTGCCTGGCGGCGGCCTGCTCCCATTGCCTGATGCGCGTCGACGGCGTGCCCAACCAGTACACCTGCCAGGTGCCCGTCCGCGCCGGCATGCGCATCGAGCGTCAGAACGCTTACCCGTCGGCCACCTTCGACGTCTTCGCCGCCACCGACTGGGTCTTCTACAAGGGCCTGGATCACCACGAGCTCTTCGCCGGCGTCCCGGTCGCCGAGAAGGTGATGGCGAAGGTCGCGCGCCAGCTCGCGGGCCTGGGCAAGTTGCCTGAGGCGCCCGCCGCGCCGACGGCGCCGGCCGAGAGCCTGCGAGCGCGCGTGGCCATCGTGGGCGGCGGCGCCGCCGGCCTGGGCGCGGCGCTCGCCTTGGCCGAAGCGCAGGTCCCCTTCGTGCTCGTCGAGCGGGCGCCCGTCTTGGGCGGCCGGCTCGTCCGCGGCGCGCCGTCGGCGAGCGATCCCTCCGTCCCCGCGCTGCCCCCCTCGAGCGTCCGCACCCGCGCCACCGCCTTCGCGCTCTACCGCGACGAGAAGGGGCCGTTTCTCGCGGTGTCGCAGCCGCACGAGCGCTCGCCGCTGCTCAAGCTCCACGCCGACCACTACGTGCTCGCGCCCGGCGGCCACCCGCCGATGGTGCCGTTCGAGAACAACGATCTGCCCGGCGTCTTCGCCGGCCGGGCGGTCAGCGCGCTCATCCGCCGCGATCGCCTGCTCCCCGGCAAGCGGTTCGCGCTCGCCGGCGAAGGCCCCGAGCTCGATCACCTGGCGGCGCTCCTCCGCGCGCACGGCGGCGAGGTCGCCGTGGTGCTCGATCGCCGCCAGGAGCGCCCCGGCGTGGTGCACGGAGAAGCCTTCAAGGCGCACGGCCGTGGCCACGTGAGCGGGCTGACCTACCAGCGCGCCGACGGCTCGCGCGAGCGGGTCGACTGCGACGCGATCGCGCTCTGCGTGCCTGTCTCGCCGAGCTACGAGCTCGCCCGCCACGCCGGCGTGACGGTCGCCTTCGACGAGAAGTCGCGCCTGCTGGTGCCACAGGCGGACGCCGACGGCCGCACGTCCGTGCCGTTCATCCGGGTCGCAGGCGAGGTCGTCGGTCCGCTCGAGGCGCGCGACGCGTTCGAGCAGGGCCGCCGCGTGGGAGCGGGCCTCGCCCGCGAGCTCTCGCCCGGGGGCGCGCCATGAGCAAGGCCCTCGTCTGCCCCTGCGAAGACGTCACCGTCGAAGACATCGAAGGCGCCATCGCCAAGGGCTACCGCGACATGGAGTCGGTCAAGCGCTACACCGGCTTCGGCACCGGCATCTGCCAGGGCAAGAGCTGCGTCTGCGCGGTCGCCGATCTCATCTCGCGGCAGAGCGGCCTGCCCTCGAACGCGGTGCTCCCCTTCACGCCGCGCCCGCCGCTGTACCCGACCGAGCTGGCGACCTTCGCCTCGGCGCCCATCGAGCCGGCCTCCGCGGTGGTCGGCGTGCCGCCCACCGTGGCGCTCTCACCCACCGCCCTTCGGCCCACCGAGCCCGTCCCCGCGCGCGCCAAGGTGGTCATCATCGGCGGCGGCATCATGGGGCTGGCGCTCGCGCACAACCTGGCCTTGCGCGGCGAGACCGACGTGGTGGTGCTCGACCGCAGCTACCTGTGCGCGGGCGCGTCCGGCCGCAACGGCGGCGGCGTGCGCATGCAGTGGGGCACCGCGACCAACATCGAGCTCGCCAAGCGCTCCATCGAGCTGATGCGCCACTTCGCCCGCGAGATGGGCATCAACGTGTGGCTGCGGCAAGGCGGCTACCTCTTCCTCGCCAAGACCGACAAGATCGCCCAGCGGCTGCAGCGGAGCGCCGAGCTGCACAACAAGCACGGCGTCCCCACCGA
>CAZEDU010000085.1:0-17567 GCA_964511185.1 uncultured Myxococcaceae bacterium
GGCAGCGGCGCCCAGCGGAAGGACGGCCGCGCGGCGGAGCCGGCCGAGTCGTAGTAGCTCAAGAGCTTCAGCTTCCAGAGCGCGTCCTCGGCCCGCACGACGTAGACGATGTCGCGCGGCTGGAGCTTGTGCTGCAACAGGTCGTACGCGTACCACCCGCCGTCGATGAGGAACGGCGAGTCGACGTCGGCGTCGCTGTCGGGGCCGTCCGGCGCGTCCTGGATGAAGCGCGCCTCGGAGGGCAGGGCGGCGAGCGCATCAAAGTCGACGCCGGGCAAGACGGCGACCGAGACCGACCCCGGCCCGCTGGCGCCGCCGTTGCTGATGATCTTGAAGCGCTGGAAGCCGAGCTCCCATTCGGTCGAGGTGTGCATCGCCTCGCTGGGCACTTGCCGGCCTTCGTGCAGGTCGATCAAGAGCCACGCGTCCTTCGACGTCGCGTCCACTACGGTGAGCGTCGAGCCGTCGTCGAGCGTCTGGTTCGCGAGGTAGACCCCCGACGGCAGCTCCCCATCGAAGGGGAACTCGTCCCTCAAGTCCGTCGCGCAGCCCAGGAGCAGGAGCGCGGCCAGGGGCGTGAGCCGTGCCATCGTCGTTCCTCCTTCAATAGTGGCTGAAGATGCCGGCGTGGAAGCCGCGCGGGGCGCGCGCGGGGAAGCTGGGGTCGAACGAGTTGGTCAGGTTGGTGACGCCGGCGAAGAGCTGGGCGTTCGGGTGGAAGCGCCAGAGCGCCTGGAGGCTGACGTCGAGGTAGGGCGGCGCCCAAGTCGTGGTCTCGGCGGCGCCGTCGGCGTCGAGGTCGACGTAGAACGGGCGCCGGCCGTTCCAGGCGGCGCGCGCCATGGCCTCGAGCCCGCTGCGCCGGTGGCGCCCCCACAGCTGCGCGGTGGCGCGGTGCATCGCCCGGCCTTCCAGGCGCCGGCCGGCGTTCAGGTCGACGGCGTCGACGAGCCCGTAGCCCAAGTCGACATAGACGGCACTCAGCGGACGCAGCCGCGCGCTCAGCTCTCCGCCCTGGGTGCGCGCTCGCGCCAGGTTGGCGTAGCTGTAGCGCGTGGGCGCGTCGCCTTCGCCGGGGGCGAGCGTGACGACCGAGATGAGATCGCGCACGTCGTTGCGGAACAGGTTGGCGGCGAATGAGAGCGCAGCCGCCGGCGCCCAGTCCACCGCCAAGCCGAAGCCCTGCGAGCGCTCCGGCCGCAGCGTGGGGCTCCCGCCGACGACGTAGCCCACCGACGTGTTCTCGTAGCGCAAGAACAGCTCTTGGAAGGAGGGCGCCCGGTACCCCCAGCCGTAGGACAGCCGCACGGCGATGTCCTTCCAGGGCGCCCACAGCGCGGCGAGCCGGGGCGAGGGATGTGGACCGAACTGGCTGTCGAGGTCGACCCGCGCGCCCGCCGAGAGCGTCAACGCGGGCTTCGCGAGCACGCGCCACTCGTCTTGCAAGAGCAGCCCCACGCGGCTCCGCGCCCGGCGCGCGCCTTCGAGCCGGTCCGACGTCTGCTGCTCGTGGAGGAAGTCGGCGCCCGTCGTGAGCTGGTGCGTCCGCTCGGCCCCCAGCGGCACGTCGAGCTGGCCGCTCAGCTCGTAGAGCCGGTCGACGCTGCGCGAGTACTGATCCAGGTCCTTGGCGCCGAGCTGATCCTGCAAGAGCTGGTAGGTCGACGACGCGTGGTGCGCGCGCAGCTTGGCGGCGCGCCCGCCCGAGAAGCCCAGGCGCGTGCCCGTCGATACCGAGAGCTCCTCGGCGCGCTCCCGCCGGCGCAGGAGGGCGCCGCTCGGCGCGCCGTCGACGCCGGTCTTGTCGTGCTTCAGGTAGCCGGCCTGGGTGAAGAGCCGGACCGAGGAGGACGGCTGGTACTCCAGCGCGCCGTCGACGTCGAGGCGCACCAACCCGCTGCCTTCGGTGATCATGTCCGACGGGTCCAAGTCGAACGGCTGCATCCCGCGGTGCCCCAGCCCCAGCCGGAGCATGAGCGGGCCGCGCAACAGCCCCGCCTCGCCGCGCAGCTCCAGGTCGTCCTGGCTGCCGAACGAGGCGCGGGCGCTCGCCTCGAACGGAGCGGTGGCCCGCCGCGTGATGAGGTGGATGACGCCGCCGAGCGCGTCGGCCCCGTAGAGCACCGACGCCGGCCCTTTGACGATCTCCACCCGCTCGACCTGCCGGAGCGAGAAGCGCGAGAGATCGAACCAGCCGCCCAAGCGGCCCGTCACCCGCTCGCCGTCGACCAGCACCAGGACGTACTCGGGGTCGAGGCCCTGCAGGCGAACGCCCGCGCCGCGGTACGAGCCCACGCTCTCGACGCCTGGGTGCGCGGCGAGCAGCTCGGCCAGGTTCTTGGCCCCGCTGGCTTCGATCTCGCGCCGGGTGATGACCTCGGTGGGGATGACCGCCGACGGAAGGCGCGCTTCGGTGCGGCTCCCAGTGACGACGGTCTCGTACGCCGGCGGAGGACGCAGCTCACCCGGGTCGGGCGCGACGTCTGGGGTGCCGCCGTCCACCGCGAAGGCGCGGCCGGAGAGAAACAAGGCGAGCGCCGTCAGCAGGTGACCGCACCGCCGCATCAGTGGAGCTCGACGGCGGCGCGCGAGTGCACGTAGTCGTTGTCCTGCGCCGCCGCGTGGCAGTCGTTGCAGACCGACTTCGACCGGCCGTAGCGGTGCTCGTTCGGCGGCCCCGCGCCCCGCCAGACGATGACCGGCCCGTCGGCGCCGGGCGCCAGGCCGAACCACTCCCAGCCTGGCGCGCCGTCGTTGTTGAAGCCGCCGCCCCGCTTCGCCATCGCGACGATCGGATCGTCGCCTTCGGGCGCTTCGTCCATCACCTTGACGATGATGCTGCCCAGGTTGAACACCTCGCGCGAGGAGCGCGCGTGCTCGTTGACGTACACGGTGTGGGGCCCCGACACGTGGCCGTTGGTGGGTTGGCCCATCGCCTTCGTTGCCGACCATGTGGTGAAGCCGCGGAAGTCGCGCTGCAGCGCGATGAACGGCTCGGCGACCGGTTCGAGCGGGGGCCCGCAGGACAACAGGAAAAGCGCGATGACGAGCGCGCCCCCGCTTCGATGGACGCCTGGCATGCTCACTCCTCGGGCAGGGCCGCGATGCCCAACCGCTCGGCCGAGTCGCTCATCGCCTTCACCGTCGACGTGGCCTGATCCGGGTCGGACTCGTTCTTCACCAGCTGGAAGAGCTTCCCGAACGGCGTGGCGAGATCGGCCGCCGACGGCTGGAGGCTGCTCCAGGTCGAAGGCGGGGTCGGGATCGCGTCGCCCGGGTGCGCGTCGTACGCGGCGCGCAGCCGCGCGAACCCGGCGCGGATCTGCTCGTCCTCGGCCACGCCGCCCTCCGCGATGATCCACGGCGAGAACGCGCTGTAGATGGCGAGCCCGCCCTCGACGTTGGCGCGCATGTCCGCCAGCGTGTGCTGCGCGTAGCGGCTCTCTTCCTCACCGGTCGCGGCGAGCGTCACCTTCTCGACCTGCTCTTCCATCGAGCCGATCACCCCGCGGTACGCGGCCGGCGTGTCGAGCGCGAGCGGCTCGAACTGCGTGCGCATCTGCCGGACGTCCGCCACCAGCTTGGCGCACAGCTTGTCGCGGAAGTCGGTCGCCTCCTGGGCGTTCTGCGGCCGCGCGGCGGGGCGGTAGTTGGGCAGCCCCTGCTCGAACTCGAGCACGTACGAGGGGATGGCGTCGGCCCACAGGATGCGCTCGATGGCGTGGATCCCCACGGCTCCCTCGTCGTCGAAGAGATAGTCGTCCGCCTCCTCGGCGATGAACCCGTCGTAGCGCTCGTCGGTCGAGATATCGAGGTCGGGGAAGAGCACCGCGATGGCGCCCTCGATGCGCTCGTAGGCCACGCGCGCCTTCTTCCACTGCACCTTCATGGCGTCGATGGCGGAGGCGTGCTGCGCGCCCCAACCGCTGGCGGTGGGCGCGGGCGCCGCGGTCTGCAAAGCCACCGCGGCCGCCTCGAGGCTCTCCAGGTTCGTCGCGACGTAGCCCTTCACCTCGGTGAGCGCGGCTTGCTCCTGTTGCTGGGAATCGCAGGCGAGCAGCGCGACGCCCGCGAGCAAAGAGAGACTGATGTGACGCTTCATGGAAACGACCCTCTGGTTAGAGTGAAGAAACGAATGCGAGCAGCTGCGCCCTTTGCGAAGCGCCGAGCATTCGGTACTGCTGGACGGAGTGGGTGGCCTCCGAGCCTGGGCTCAGGTGGAGGTCGATGGCTTCTTCGATGGAGCGCGCCCTGCCATCGTGCAGGTAGCTGCGGAGGTAGCGCAGGCCGATGAGCGGCGCGGTCCGCCACTCGCGCGGGCCCGCGTCGCCGTCGGTCTGGCCGTCGGCGAGGGCGTCCCCCATGTCGTGCAGGAGCAGGTCTGAAAAGAGGGGCGCGTCGATGCCCGCCAGCGCCGCGATGGGGTAGTCGGGCCGGGTGCGCAGCGAAGGGACATGGCAGGTGTCGCAGCCCACCTGCCGGAAGAGGCGCGCGCCTTCGGGGTTGGGGGCGAGCCGCCGGGGGAGCTCGAGCAGCCGCACGTAGTCGGTGATGGCCGAGACGAGGGTCAGGTCCACGTCGACGCCGGGCTTTCGGTCGTCCGGCAGCCCGTCCGGGTTCGGCAGCTCGTGCGGCCGCAAGGGCGAGGTGAGCCCCATCTCCGCCTGCAGGGCGTCGGCGGTGAAGTCGTCGAGCGTGGCGATGCGCGCCTTGAAGCCGAACCGGCCGAAGAGGTTCGAGTCGCCCTTCACGTACCGGTGGAACCGCTCGTCCGCGCTCTGCTCCGACTGGTAGCGGACGCGGTGGACGCGGCCGGTCACCCCCTGGACGGCGAACGACTGCTCGGCCTCGAGGCGCGCCAGCTCCCGGTCGTCCACCGCCTCGATGTAGCCCCGCCCGAAGACCGACGGCCCGAGGCGAAAGGACAGCTGCAGGTTCAGGCGGTCTTCCGGCGCCGCCACCGCGTGCGTCGCCCCCGCGGCGAGGAAGGGGCGCACGGTGTTGCCGAACGGCAGCGCGTCCTCTTCGCCGGGCACGGCCATCTTCTCGACGCCGCCCGGCCCGTTCGCCGCGCCCTCGTGACACGAGCCGCAGGCGCTGCGCACGAACAGGGGCCCCAGCCCGTCGGCCTCACGGAAGGCGAGGTCGAAGAGCGCGTCTCCTTCCAAGAAACGGCGGAGCTCGTCATCGCTCGCGCCCCGCAGCGGCCGGTCGAGGAGCGCGTCGGAGATCCGCACCACCTCGGACGGCGGCGCGCCGCACCCGGTGACGGCCAGGAAAAGAAGGGCGAGGTGGGACGGCTGGTGCATGGGCGGGAGTTCTGATATTGAAAATTATTCGCAAAATCAAGAAGCCCCCATTCGTCACCGAGGAGGAAGGAATGAAGTCGGAATGCCGCCGTCGCGTGTTGGCGCGCAACTCGACCGCCATGCTCGAGGCATGTGCATGCGGGTCCTTGCACCTGAGCTTGGGGCCGATGACGCTCCGGCTCGACGCGGGCGCGGCGCAGGAGATCGCCAACGTCCTCTTTCTGGGGCTCGGGGCGCGCGTCCAGAGCGAGCCCGAGCGCGCGGAAGGGCCACACCACTGATGCGGCCCACGCACGCCAAGGTCCCAGCTGATCTGTGGAGCTCCCTCGAGGCCGAGACGGCCGCCGAGCGCAACGGCGCGGAGCGGGCGGTGTTCCTGCAACACCTGTTCGAGTGCGCGAGCGACTGCGGCGTCTGCGGCCACTACCTGGGGTGCGTCAGCTACGTTCAGTTCCTGCGCGCGTGGCGGGATGTCTATGCCTGCTTCGAGCGCGCGCTGTGGTCGCGGCTCCCGGAGCGGCTGAAGGCGCTTCGGCTGCCCGAGCTCCGGCGGCTCGAGGACGTGGAGCGCGACCTGTCGTTCCTCGCGGGCGCCCAGTGGGGCGCGTCGACGCAGCCCTCGCCCGCGGCGACCCGGTACGTCGAGCGGCTCGAGCAGCTCTCGAGCGAAGCGCCCTGGCTCCTCGCGGCGCACGCCTACGTCCGGTACCGGACCGACGTCTTGGGCGGCCACCTGTTCGGGGGGCTGATCGCCTCGGCGCTCAAGCTCGATCCGCCCAACGGCGTCTCGTTCTACTTGGGGGGCCTGAAAGGGCCGGCCGCCGCGGGACGGCAGCGGCTGAGGGAGGCGATCGACTCCATCGAGCTCGAGGTCTACGCCGCGGAGCTGGTGGTGGAGGCGCGGTTCGCCTACCGGCTCAACCTCATGCTCCTCAACGAAGCGAGCCGGCTGCTCTTGGGGTGCACCGCCATTCCTTCCTGAGGGCCTAGCGTGGGCCGGGCAGCGCGGCGATGCGCGCCGTCACCTCACGCGGGGTCCGCGCGCGGCCGCTCGCCCACAGCGCCTTGAGCGCCTGGCCCGCCTCGGCGCTCTTCCACCACCGCGCGCCGAAGCGCTCGGTCAGCGCGCGCTCGAGCGCGTCGGCCAACAGGTCGGCCTGCAGCTCGTCGGCGTGGTGGAGGAAGGGGTCCGACTCGAGGCGGAAGCGCGCCGCGTCGGGCTCGGTGCACGGCACGCCGTAGAGCCACGCGCTGTGGGCGCGGTAGAGCTCGGCCTCGTCCTCGTTCGAGGTGTGACGCGCCAGCGCGTAGAGCGTCAGGCCCGCGGCGCGGCGCAGCTCGTAGAGCCGCCGGGCCTGCGCCATCGCCATGTGCCGCGCCGCCGCCTCGCCGGTGAGCGACGCGTGCTCCTCGAGCCAGAGCGGGTTCTCCACCAGCCGCTCGAAGAGCTGCGCGTAGCCTTCGGCCACGGCGTGCCCCCCGAGCTTGGCGAGCGAGAAGCGCGGCTCGGCCGAGTGCGCGGCGAAGAGGGCGTGGCCCAGCTCGTGGAACAAGGTGGCCTGGTCCTGCGCGCCGCCGAGCAGCCGCACCGAGACGCGGACGTCCCCGGGCGCCGACACGCTCAAGGTGAGCGGCCGGGGGTTCTTCTTCGGCAGATCGCGCGCGTCGAGCGTCAACCCCTTCACCGTCGCGGGCTCGAGCCCCAGGCCGGCCAAGGTCGCCCGCGCCCGCTCGAGCAGCGCGTCCTTGGGGAACTTGTCGTCGATCGACCGGGTGCGGAACAGGCGGGGCAGATCCCACCGGCGCAGCCGGCTGGCGGGCAGCTGCGCCTGGGCCGGCGCGAGCGAGGCGAGCAGCGCGAGGAAGGGCTCGTCGGTGGCCGCCAGCGTGCCTTCGGCCAGCGCGCTCAGCTCCTCGTGCGTCACCTCGCGCAGCGCGAGCGCGTAGTCGAGCAAAGAGCAATAGCCCATCTCCTGCAGCGCGGTCTCCAGCCTCTCGTCGCGCCGCGCGATCATCGGGTTCAGCCGCTCGAGCGCCTGGGTCGCTCCCAGCCACAGCGCCTTCCGCTTCGCGGCGCTGCTCTCTTCGGCGAGCAAGCGCGACAGGTCGCGGAAGGGCAGCTCGCGGCCGTTGGCCAGGAAGGTCATCGACGACTCGAGGCGGGCGACCGCGTCGGCGGGGTCGGCGATGGCGCGCGCCAGGCGCTCTCCGACGAGGAAGGTCTTGAGCCGCAGGAGCGCGCGGCGTTCGTCGCCGACCGCGCCTTCCAACGCCTGCTCGACGTGGGTCAGGCTCTCGGGCGCGAGGAGCGCGTCGCGCAGGACTTGGGGCCCCTGCAGATCCGGCATGGAGCCGTCGAGCCAGCTCTTCCACAGCGCCTCGTCCTGCGCGTGGAGCAGCCGCGCGGCGGTGCGCTCCACCGCGTCGGCCCGCTCGGCGGCGGTGGGCTGGGCGCGCGGCGAAGGCCGGGGACAGCCGAGGAGGAGGAGGGTGAAGGGCAGGGCGGCCCACGCGCGCCTTGGGTTGGTCACGCCTCGCACTGTAGCTTCCGCGATCGCCATGCCCAACCCGACGCAATGGAAGGCCTCGCGCGCCCGGCAGTCGCTCTACGCGGCCCTGCGCGGACACTTCGCCGCGAGCGGCTATCAAGAGGTGGAGACGCCGCTGCTCGTCCCCGCGCCGGGGATGGAGCCGCACATCCAGCCGTTCGAGGTGCCGTTCATCCCGGAGACGGAGGTGGGCGCGGCCCGCCCGCTCTACCTGCACACCAGCCCCGAGTACGCGATGAAGCGGCTGCTCGCCGACGGGAGCGGCCCGATCTTTCAGATCGCGAAGGTCTTTCGAAACGGAGAGATCTCCGCGGCGCACAACCCCGAGTTCACGCTGCTCGAGCTCTACCGCCCGCATGCGGACTACTCGGCCATCATGCGCGACGTGGAGGAGGCGCTGGCCGCCGCCGAGGCCCAGGTGGCGCCGGGGCGGGGCCTCTTCTCGCGCACGCCCTACGAGCGCGTCACCGTGCGCGACGCGGTGAAGCGCGCCACCGGCGTGGACCTGCGCGCCTGCCCGGACTCGGCCTCGCTCGCGGCGGCGGCTGAGAAGGCCGGCGTGCGCGTCGGCGGCGCGGAGTCGTTCGACGACGTGTTCTTTCACCTCTTCCTACAGAAGGTGGAGCCGACGCTGGGGCAGGAGCGGCCGACGTACCTGTGCGAGTACCCGGCGTCGATGGCCGCGTTGGCGCGGCTCAAGCCCGGCGACCCGACGGTCGCGGAGCGGGTCGAGCTGTACGCGCGGGGCGTCGAGCTGGCCAACGGCTACTCCGAGCTCACCGACGCCCAGGAGCAGCGCGCGCGGCTCGTCGACGAGCAGGCGCAGCGCAGGCGGGCGGGCCGGCCGGCGTTCCCGCTGGACGAGGCGTTCCTCAAGGCGGTCGGCCGCATGCCGGAGTCGGCGGGCATCGCGGTCGGGCTGGACCGGGTGCTGATGCTCATGTTGGAAGCGAGGTCGATCGACGAAGTGCTTCTCTTTCCTGCGCGCGGGTTCTTCGAATGAACGGCTTTCTACGCAGCTTGTATGCAGGCGGGGCGGTCATCGGGCTGACGGGCACCGTGGCGCCGCTGGTGTGGCTCACCTCGTTCAAGGACCAGGAGGCGCCCGATCCGCTGGTGCGCTTCTGGGCGAAGGGGCTGCTGCGCGCGGCTGGGGTGCACGCCGCCGTGCGGGGGCTCGAGAACGTCCCCGCCGAGCAGTTCATCCTCACGCTCAACCACCAGTCGCACTTCGACGTCCCGCTCGTCTTGTCGAGCATCGAACGGCACCTGCGCTTCGTCGCGAAGGTGGAGCTCACCAAGATCCCGCTGTTCGGCCCCGCGCTGAAGCGCACGGGGAACGTGCTGGTGCAGCGCGACGGCGGCGAGCGCGACCGCGCGCGGCTCCAGGAGGCGGTCCGGCCGGTGCGCGAGCGGGTGAGCATCGTCTTCTTCGCCGAAGGCACGCGCAGCCCCGACGGCACGCTGGGGCCGTTCAAGCGCGGCGCGGCGACGCTCGCCATCGCCGCGGGCGTGCCCCTCCTCCCGGCCGCGGTGGCCGGCACCAAGGACATCCTCCCGAAGGGGACCACGCTCATTCACACCGGACGCAAGGTCGCGCTCGTCATCGGCCGGCCGATCTCGACCGCCGGCAAGACGCCCGAGGACAGAGACGCGCTCACGCAAGAGGCGCGCGAGGCGGTGCGCGGGCTGCTCGACGAGGCGCAGGCGTTGGTGCGGGAAGCGGAAACGTCGTGACGGCGCGCGCGCACCCGTCGGTGTTGTGGCTCGTTCGGCACGGCGAGAGCGAGGCCAACCTGGCGAGCGAGCGCGCGCACGCGGAAGGCGAGCATCAGGTGGGGCTGCCGATGCGCGATGCCGACGTCGGGCTCTCACCCCGCGGGGTGGCGCAGGCGCGGGAGGTGGGCCGGCGCTTCCGGCGCGCGCGGCCCCACGCGCGGCCCACGGTGGTGCTCGCCTCGCCCTTCGCGCGCACCCGACAGACGGCGGAGGCGATCGCGGCGGCGGCCGGCTGGGGCAAGCGCGTGCCTTGGGTGCTCGACGAGCGGCTGCGCGAGCGCGACCAGGGGATCTTCACCGGGCTGACCGGGTGGGGAATCGCCGAGCGGTATCCGGAGCACGCGCGCCAGCGCGAGGCGCTCGGCAAGCTCTACTTCCGTCCGCCCGGCGGAGAGAGCTGGTGCGACGTCATCCTTCGGCTCCGCAGCCTCACCCAGTCGTGGCGCCGCGAGTACCCGGGCGAGCGCATCCTCCTCGTCACGCACGAGGTGGTCGTCCTCTGCATGCGGTACCTGCTCGAGGGGCTGAGCGAGGCGGAGCTGCTAAAGATCGGTCGATCGGGCCCGGTGGCCCACTGCGCGCTGACCGAGTACCACTGGGACGCCCGCGGCCGCGCGCGGCGGGTCCACCGCTCGGCGGAAGTGTTGGGCTGAAATCGGCCAGGTGGTGCTCTGCTGCTCCACGGTCGGCGGCCAAGACCGGCGCAAAGGCAAACAAATACAAAGCTTAGGGCCGCCTCGCTCCTCTCCCATCGAGGTCCGCTCTTTGCTCTGGAGAGAGAGGAAATTTTCTTTTCATTGGGTGGAGCGCCAGCGCCGTGCGATGGGCACCTACAGGGCTGTTCGTTTTGGCGATGGTGTCGAGCTGCGCGGAGAAGGGCACCAGCAGCGCATCGGTGAGTCGACCGACCGGTGACATCGCAGCGCCGGCCGGCGAGGGCGCGCCCGCTCCGAACGACGCCCCCGCGCCGTCCGTTCCCGCGCGCACCGCGTTCGAGCTTCCCCGCGACCAGCTGGCGCTGTTGCCGTTCTCGACTCGGCTCAACAAGGTCGCGCGCGTCCTCGGCGTGCCGACCACGGATCCGCTGCTCGCCGAGCTGCGCAACAACCGCCTGGACCTCGGCGACAGCGACTTCGCGAACGGCGTGCGGCCTGACAGAGCCTGGAGCACCGCGAAGATGGTGCTGTGGGTCAAGTCGCTCAAGCCTGTCTGCGCCTCGGGCGCGTTTCGCCAGCGCTACGTCCTGCCGCGCGACTTGGACGCGCTGATCCTCGCCGCGCACGGAGATCGCCGACACCTTGGCGCAGGTGCCTCTCACCACCGACGAGCAGCAGACGACGGTGTGCCTGGCGGTCCTCTCTTCCGCGGAGTTCGTGGCGCGATGAACCAGGTGCTCGCAGCCTTGGGTCTGGTCCTTCTGCTCGGCTGCGGGCCCGGCACCGCGTCGTCGCGCGTCACCTTGGCCGAGAGAGGGAGCACGCCCGCCGACCAGATTCCCGACGACGTTTCGCCGACCCTTCCCGGCCCTGCCGCTGTCCTCCCGCCCGAGCCCGCCTCGCTCGACGCCAGCCAAGCGCGCCTCTACCTGGCGCAGCTCTCGCCTTATTGGGTCGGCCGGGAGCTCGAGCTGCCAGAGCTCGAGTCGCTCGAAGTGCTTCAAGGGCAAGCGGCCGACGGGCTCGAGCCGATATTGCGCCGGTGGACCGAAGAGCCCGGCTTCGCCGAGGCGGCGCGACAGCTCGTCTCTCTCAAGCTCTCCGTGAGCGGAGCGAAGGACGGCGTCGACTTCGAGCTGCCAGGCAACCTCGCGCGGCACGTGGTGGCCCAGAGGCTGCCTTTCTCGACCCTGCTCACCGCCGACTACTGCGTGAGCGCCGACGGACAACGCGCGGCGTGCGACTCGGGGGCACCCTTCACCGCGGGCGTGCTCACCACCCGCGCGTTCTTGAAGTCGCGCGCGAGCCGTTTCAACTTGACGCGCGCCGGCACGCTGCTGCGCGTCTTCGCCTGCCGCGCGTACCCGATGGAGGACTCGCTGCAGCCGCGGCTCGACCGCGCGAGCCTGATTCCGCTCTTCCAAGCGCAGACGCCCGAGGAGCAAAAGGACGCGAGCGCGCAGGGCGGCTTCGGCAACGGCACCGCCTGCTACACCTGCCATGGCCAGTTCGGCGCGCACGCGCAGCTCTTCGTGCGCTTCGATGAAGACGGCCTCTACCGCGCGAACGCGACCGGCCTTCAGGACCCGGCGCAGGAGGTCGGCCGCTCGACGAACGGCCTGATGACCTCGCACCTGCTGGACCCGGCGCAAGCGAGCTCGAACGGCTCGCAGATGTTCGGCCAACCGGTGAACGACTTGGCGCAGGCCGCGCGGGTGATGGCGCAGAGCCCGACCTTCGTTTCCTGCCAGGTGCGCAACCTGCTCGAGTTCGCCTTCGGCCTCCACGCGACCAGCCAGGTCGAGCACTCGGTGCTGGACGACATCGCGGCGAAATCGACGCGAGGGGGCGCGCGCGACCCGACCTTCGCCGACCTGTTCGTCGAGACCTTCTTGGACCCGCGCGTCGTTCGCTCGACGCTCCAGGGGTTGGGCATGGAGACGAGCCGATGAAGCTCTACGAAATCGAGCGCATGTCGCCGCTCGAGCGGCGCCGCTTCTTGAAAGCGCTGGGCACCGTGCTCGGGGTGACGGCGGCTCCTCCCGCGCTGCGCTTCGCTTGCAATGAAGTCGCGGGGGGCTTGGCGTACGCGCAGAGCGCCGCGGATCCGGGCACCTACTTCATCGAGATCTGCCTGCGCGACCAGTGGGACCAGGGCCACGTCTTCGTCGCGCCCGGCCTGGCCACCAAGACGAACCTGCGGCGCGGCTCGAGCGGCGACATGGCCGCGCTGTTCTGGCAACCGGGCGAGCTGTTGCAGCGCAGCGTGAACGGCACCAGCGTCTTCCTCACCAACGACTCGAAGGAGCTCGACCCGCACCTCGACACCGTGGCGTTCCTGGACACCTGCGAGGTCGGCGCCGGCGCGATTCACGGGCACGAGGCCGCCAACCCCATTCGCTCACCGGGCCGCAGCTACTCGAGCACCGGCCGAAAGCCGATGTTCGAGAACGACCCGATCGCCAACTTCCCGCAGGGGTGCGAGGCGTACTACTCGAACACGCCCACCCCGGCGTCGCTCCACAACTTTCACCAGAAGCAGCTCGACCCGAGCTTGAAGAACGGCATCGTCTTCAAGGGCATCAGCCGCTCGATTCACACCGCGTACCATTTCGCCGCCGGGCTGCCCGCCGCGGAGCTCGACCGCAAGCAGTCGGTGTCGTCGCTCCTCGCCGCGTTTCCCGACAAGGTCGAGGACTACAACGTGCTCGCCAAGCCCGAGCACGCCGACGCCTTCACGCGTTTGCTCCAGCGCGTCGACAAGCGCTTCCTGGAGTCGCGCCGCATCGCCACCGCCGCCACCGAGGGCCACGCCGCGACGCTCACCGAGGCGAAGGGCCGGCTGTACGTCGGCGCGCCCAAGTTGGTCAGCCTGCCGCTCACCCCCGAAGAGCGCGCCTACTGGAGCGCTGGCGTGCCGAACCAGGTCGGTGGCGGGACCGCGAAGGCGCAGATCTGGGAGCAGGTCGCCTACGCCTTCAAGATCGTCTCGAACAACTTGGCGCGCACCGTGGCGCTCGAGTTCGACTACGTCGACTTCCATGGCGGTCGCGGCGAGACGTTGGTGCGCACGATGGCGAAGCAGGCCGCGCTGCCGCTCGCGCGGCTCATCACCCAGCTCAAGGCGGCCGGCCTCTACGACCGCACGGTGATCGCCGTCTACACCGTCGACGGCAGCCGCTCGCCCAAGGCCGACTCGTACGGCGATGAGGGCAAGAACACCCTGATTCTCGCGGGCGGCGGGATTCGCGGCGGCTACTGGGGCGACATTCGGGTGGCGGCCGATACGTCGATCGGACACACGTACTCGTACCACTCGCCCGATCCGGCGACCGGAGCGCCGGGGCCTGGGGCGACGAACAACTCGGGCCGCCTCCCCGCCGCGCGCGTCTGGCGAACCGTGATGAAGGCGCTCAAGGTGCCCGACGCGGTGTGCGGACAGTTTGCCGACGTGGCCCAAGCCGCGCCTTTGAGTTTCGCGCTCCGTTAGTGCGCGAATCGCACCCCACAGCGCTTGGCCTGGAGGGCAGCGGGGTCTGGAGGGTCGATCGCTCGAGCGAGAGACCCCCAGCGCCGCCGAGCTTCGGGCGGGGGCATTGACACGTTTGCAGCCCCCGGGCGCGTCGAGCTGCGGAGAGAAAGGTACCGTTTCTGGTACCCAGGACTCCGCAGTTCGGACCGACGGCGTCCTCGAAGCCAGCAACAGCGCGCCGTGAAGCGGTCGCGTCTTGGCAAATGCTCGAGTCATCGAAGCGCCGACAAGCGTCCACCCCGTCCATGTCTCCCTAGGCGCCCTGCAGCTCCCGTTCTAGGCAGCCTGGAGGGAACGAAGGGGCAGGGAGCGGCGTCACAGCGGGGTGAGGACACCCACCGATGCGACGCTTTGCTCACTCAACCTTTCTTTGCCTGCTGTTCGCTTGGGCGGCCGCCGCGCAGTCCACGCCTCCGCCGCTGCTCGACGAGAGCGCGCGGGAAGCCATGTTGGCAGAGGCCTCGCGCTTTCTCGGCGTTCGCTACATCTTCGGGGCGGCGCCGACGCGCAACGACGCAGCCGATTGCTCGTCGCTGGTGCTCAAGGCCTTTCAGAAGGTGGGTGTTCCGCTGCCGCGAACGGCGCACCAGCAATCGAAGCTGGGCGCGCCCATTTCGCTTGACCAGCTGCGGCGCGGCGATCGCCTCTACTTCAAGATGACGAGCCGGCCGGTGCCGATCGACCACACCGCCATCTACTTGGGCGACGGCAAGATGCTGCACGCCTTCCCCGGCATCGGCGTCGCGATTGAGTCGCTCGACGGCTATCGCTCCGTGCTGGTGAGCGCCCGCCGGTGACCCCAGCGCTCGGCGGCGAGGGTCAGCCGCTCGGCAGCGGAGGCGTCGGTGGCGGGGAGTGTCACCACCTCGGTGAACGCTTCCCGAGGCGCCCCTTGCGCCACGCTGCCGGTGAAGAGCGCGATGGGGCGCGACGCGGCGCGCGCGAGGTGCGCGAGCTGAAGCGGTCCCTTGCCACGCGCGGTCTGCGCGTCGAAGCGGCCCTCCGCGGTCAGCACCCAATCGGCCTGCGCGATGCGGCGGGGAAGCTCGAGCAGCGCGGCGAGGCGGGTGAAGCCGGGCACGATGGACGCCCCGAGCGCGGCGAAGGCGAACGCCAGGCCGCCCGCAGCGCCGGCGCCAGGCAGCGCCGCGGCTTGACGCCCGGTGGCGCGGAGGAGCTGCTCGGACCAGCCGGTCAGCGCTTCCTCGAGCTGCTCGACCTGAGACGCGGTGGCGCCTTTCTGCGGACCGAACAGCCGCGCCGCGCCGTGCGGCCCCAGGAGCGGCGAGTCGACGTCGGCCAGCACCTCGACGGGGACGCGGCGAAGACCGCCGTGCAGCCCCGAGAGGTCGACCCCGCTGGCGTCACAGCGGGCGCCGAGCGCCTCGAGCGCACCTCGGCCGCCGTCGACCGTCGCGCTCCCGCCTACCGCGAGCCACAGCCGCGCGCACCCCGCATCGAGCGCGGCGCGGACGAGCGCTCCGGTCCCGGAGGTGCTCGCTCGGGTCGGGTCGCGTTCTTCGGGCGCGAGCCGCGACAGCCCGGACGCCTGCGCCATCTCGACCACCGCGGTGCCGTCGGCGAGGAGCAGCCACGTGGCGTTCACGGGCCTGCCGAGCGGATCCGCGACGACCGCCGAGCGCCTCTGCGCGCCTGGCATCGAGGCGAGCGCGTCGAGCGTCCCGGGGCCGCCGTCGGCGAGCGGGGCGAGGTCGAGCTGAAACGCGCTCAGCCCGCGCGCCATGGCGTGCGCGGCCTGGGCCGCGGTCAAGGTCCCTTTGAGCTCCTGCGGGGCGACGAGCAGCTTCAACGCGCGCGCTCCAAGAGCGCGAGCAGCTCGACCGGCGCGGCCGCTTCGTCGAGCTCGAGGTTCAGCGCCGACAGCCGCTCGAGCAGCGCGTTCACCCGCGCGACCGGCTCCCGGGCTGGACCTGTGCGGCGCGCGCAGAAGAAGGTTCGGCAGCCGAACGGCCGATCTTCGTAGACGGTGCAGCGCTTCCCCGACGCGTCGAGCAGCGGGCACGCGCCGTCTTCTCGCGCGGGCGGGATGCCTCGTCCGTCGGCGGCGAGCCGCGCGCGCAGCACCTGCCACTCCGAGGGCCACAGCCACGGCTGCCGCTTCGTCACCGCGAGCTGGCAGCACTCGGCCGTCGCGGGACAGCTGTGCGGTCGATACGCGGCGTCGGCCTGGCGGTAGATGGCCCGGGTCTCGAGCACGGCGGCGCGCACCTTCGGCGCGAGTCGATTTGATCTTTCACGCGGCGGCGCCACGGGGGGTAGTCTAGCGGCTTCGTCTCTCTTCGAGGGGGCACTGGACATGGCGGATTTCGCGGGAGCGCGCTGCGCGCTTCACCCAATGCAGGTCGCGGTCGCGACCTGCGAGCGCTGCGGCAACTTCATGTGCACGGACTGCAACCAGCAGGGCGCCGCGCGCAACTGCCCGACCTGCCGCCAGCTCCTCCAGGGCGGGACCTTTCCCCTCAGCCGGAGCACCTTCAGCTTCGACGGCCTCTGGAACCACTCCTTCGCGCTGTTCAAGAAGCAGTGGGTGCTGCTGTCGCTGGTTCAGCTCATCGTCTTCGGGATCAACTTCGCGTTCAGCATGGTGCAGCAAGGCTCCGCGCTGCTCGAAGGCAAAGCCGCCATCGTCTTTCTGGTCGTCACTTACGTGGCGTCGATCCTCGTGCAGGGGGCGCTCACCTTGGGCTCGTACAAGGTCGCCATCGTCGCGCACGAGACGGGCCAGGTCGATATGGCGCTCATCGGCAGCCAGTTCAAGCGGCTCTTGGCGTACGTCGGGATGATCATCGTGATGGGCTTCATCTACCTGGCCGCGATGATTCCGACGTTCTTGATCAGCGGGGCGGTGCTGTTCGCCACCAAGGGCTCGCAGTCGATCGACCAGATGTTCCAGGGCTCGGGAGGCATTTTGACGGTCATCGTCTTCGGCCTGGGCGCGACCGCGACGATGGTCGCACTCCTGCCGCTCACCTTCGCTCCCATTGAGCTGGCGCATGACGAGCGCTGCGGCCCCATCGAGGCGATCGGGCGTGCTTGGCGCGTGGGCTCGGGGTTTCGCGGGCACACGATCATCACCGGCTTGGTCTCGATTCTGGTGCTGATCGTCGGTGTGCTGGCGTGCTGCATCGGCCTCTTGCCGGCGGCGGGGTTGGTGACGCTGCTGTTCACGGGGCTGTACCTGGCCGCGCGCAAGGGGAGTGATGTGGAGACTCCGATGGCGGTGGGGCCGCGCGTCGAGCAGGTGTGAGGCCCCCCAATTACGTCACGCGGAGGACGAAGCACTTTAAGTAGCGGGTTTCGCGCAGGCCTAAGAGCACGGGGTGGTCGCGCCCGGCGCCGCGCTTCTCGACGATCTGCACCCGGCGCTTGGCGTCCGCGGCGGCGGCGTCGAGCATCGCCTCGAACCGCTCCTCGTCGACGTGGTACGTGCAGCTGGCGGTGATGAGGAAGCCGCCCGGCCGCAAGAGCTGCATCGCGCGCAGGTTGAGCTCTTTGTAGCCGCGCACCGCGGCTTCGATCGCGGTCTTGTTCTTCGCGAACGACGGCGGGTCGATGACGACGGTGTCGAACTGCTTTCCTTCGTCGAGCGCGTCGCGCAGGTAGTCGAACGCGTTCGCGCTCACCACCTCGATGTTCTCGAGCCGGTTCAACGCGGCGTTCGCCCGAAGCTGCGCGCACGCGGGCTCGGCTCGGTGCTCACCACGCTGCACCTCCTGATGGA
>CAZEDU010000085.1:17577-21940 GCA_964511185.1 uncultured Myxococcaceae bacterium
CCTTCGCCGCGCGCGTGGCGAGCTGCAGCGCGAAGCCGCCGACGTACGAGAAGCAGTCGAGCGCCTCGCCCGTGGCGTACTGCGCGCTCAGCACGTGGTTCTCGCGCTGATCCAAAAACGCGCCGGTCTTCTGTCCGCCGACCAGGTCGGCCTCCAGCGTGACGAGCCCTTCGGCGTAGCGCACCCGCTCGGGCACCTCGCCGCGCATCACGCCTTTTTCCGGGGTGAGCCCCTCCAAATGCCGCACCTGCACGTCGGAGCGGTTGACGAGCCCCTTCGCGCCGAAGTGCGCCATCAGCAGATCCGCGAGGAGCGCCTTGCGCTGCTCGGTGGCGGGGATCAGGAACTGCGCGCTCAGGTGGTCGCCGTACTTGTCGACCACCAAGCCCGGCAGGAGGTCGGCCTCGCCGTGAACCACCCGGTACGTCTCTTCCCCCGGCAGCGCGCGCCGGCGCAGCGCGTCCGCCGCGGCGATGCGGGCGCGGAACAGCTCCGCGTCGATGCTCTGGTCGTCGTGCGCCATCCACCGCAGCGAGATCTTCGACTGGCGCGAATAGAACGCTTGGCCGAGCAGCCAGCCGCGGCCGTCGAGCACCCGAACGACCTCTCCACCGACGAGCGCGGGGTGCGGCGTGACGTCGGATTGGTAGATCCACGGGTGGCCGGCGCGCCAGCGGTCGACGCCCTTGCGGCTCAAGACCACCTCGCCCGCGCCCGGCGCGCGGCTCGGCGCCTCTCTCCTGCGCTGCGGCTTCAAAACGTCACCACCCGATCCACCACCGCCTCGCCGTGCTCCTCGCGCACCGCGCACGCGGCGATCTTCGGGTCGTGCTCGAAGAAGAGCAGGGTGCCGTCTTCGACCGCCTGCGCGAGGAGCATCTTCTTCTCTTCCATCGTGGTGAGCGGGTACAGGTCGTACGCCATGACCCACGCCGTCCTTAAGTGCGCGGCGGTGGGGATCAGATCGCCGCAATAGACGAGGCTCGCGTCCCCGTCGCTCACCTTCACCAGCTGCAGGCCCACGGTGTGGCCTTCGGAGACGAAGAGCTGAATGCCCGGGTAGAGCTCGGTCTGGCCGTCGAGCAGGTGCAGCCGCCCGCTCTTCTCCAGCAGCGCGAAGTCCTGCTCCCGAAACGAGCCGCGGTCCTTCTCGCTCGGGTGGTGCGCCCAGCTCCAGTTGCGCCGCTGCAGGTGGTAGGTCGCGTTCGGAAAAGAGAGCGAGCGCTGACCGCCGGCTTCGCGGGTGGTGCCGCCCGCGTGGTCGAAGTGCAGGTGGGTGAGCACCACGTCGGTGATGTCGTCGCGCGCGTAGCCCGCGCGGGCGAGCTCGCTGTCCAGGTGGCGCTCGGTCTGGTCGATGCCGTACCGCTCGCGCGCCTTCTCGTCCCACTTCGGGCCGATGCCGTCGTCGACCAGGATCCTGCGCTTTCCGTCGACGATGAGCAGGCAGCGCAGCGCGAGGCAGATGCGGTTCCTCGCGTCGGCCGGGCACTGCTTCTCCCACAGCGGCTTGGGCACCACGCCGAACATCGCGCCGCCGTCGAGCGCGAAGGTGCCGTCGCAGACCTCGTGCAGCTCGAACCTGCCCAGCCGAAGCGCCATGCCCTTCGCATAGCAGAAGCGGGCATACTGAGGCTTCGTTCCGTGCGCTACGAGCTCCTCCTCCAATCCGCCGAGCCGGGCCAGCCCTACGACGCCGAGCGGGTCGAGGCGGCGCTGACCGCTCGCCCGGTCGCCACCACGCAGGACGGCCGCGTGTGGCGGTTTTCGGCCGGCGAAGTCGAGGTCCGGCCGCTGGTGGAGCAGGGGCGGGTGGTCGCGACCGAGCTGCGCGTGCCGCTCACCGAGAAGACCGACCTGGTGCGCGCGTTGGTCCAAGAGGCCTCTGCCCTGGCGGCCGAGACGAACACCCGCCTCGTCGACCCTCAGCTCAGCCGCGAGGTGGGCCCACAAGAGGCTGAAATCATTGCCGAGCAGTACCTCCGCACCGCCCGCTATGCCGGCGAAATGGTGGGGGTTTCGTCGGCACTGGGGGCCTTTGACACAACGCCGGGACCGGGCGGCGCGATAACGCCAGGGATGAAGGTGCTCCTCGTCATCGTGGCGGGAGTGGTGGTGCTGATGCTTCTCTCCGAGTTGCTCCTGCCGTAGCCGCCTTTAGGAGGTTCACTCCCGTGCCCGTCCGCGTTTCTCAGACCCAGGCGCCCGCGAAGCCGAAAGGACGCCGTGTCGAGCAGGTCGAGGCGCCCAAGGTGCCCAAGGCCCTGAAGGCGACCTGGAACTGGGCCCGCGGCATCGTGCAGGCGAAGTCGCCCGAAGAGGCGCTCGTCCGCTTGAACGCGGTGATGCAGGCGATGGCCAAGGGGCGCGTGAAGCTGGCGCCGCTGACGACCTACCTGGCGGTGCAGATCCGGCTGTTGCACCGCGGCCGCACCGAGCTGCCGTCGATTCCGGCGCCGCTCAACGCCGCGCTCGCGCAGCTGGTCGTCGCCGAGCCGGGCACCAGACTGGTGAACAACATCGTCTCGAAGCTGCGGAGCACCTCGCCCAGCAAGCCCGCGTGGCTGGCGGATCGGCCGACCGCGATGTTCTACGGCTTTCCGTCCAAGGACCGGAAGATCGACCTCGAGGCGATGGGGGTGATCGCCCAGCGCGCGCGCGGCACCGAGATCATCTTCGGATCGAACAGCGGGCTGCCCACCAAGCAGAACGTCGCGATCGCGCGCTCGAAGGGAAACCCGCCGCCGTTCGAGCCGCTCAAGCACCCGGGGCTCGTCAAGCAGGGGATCAAGTTCGCCTTCAAGATGCCCATCGATGAGCTGGAGAACCGGCTGGCTCGGCTCGGGCCCGAGGGCACAGCGAACTACATCGCGACGGTGCTCAAGAACAGGAAGTGGGACTACGTGCAGATCGACGAGCTGCGCGCGAAGACGCCGCAGCGCGTGATCGACCAGCTCCCCGCGCTGATGCAGGCGATGGCCAAGAAGCCCGGCATGGATCAGCGGCTCATCTTCTGGCTGCGCATGGGGGCGCCGCTCGCCGAGCTGAGCCTGCCCAAGTACAAGGCCTTCCTCGACGCCGCGCGCATCCACGCCCGCGCGGTGAACTTCGAGACGTACCCCGACGGGCGCGGCCTGGGGCAGAAGAACGCCATCTACGCCGACGCGACGTTCCCCGACTTGCCGGGCGCGCTCGAGGAGCCGGGCCCCAAGCCGGCGGACGACGTGGTCAACGGCACCGCCGAGGGGCGCATCGAGCAGGTCGCCGCCCGCGTCAGCGCGTTCTCTCCGGGCATGAACGTGGCGGCGCTCACCGGCATCGGGGTGTGGCTGGCCGGCCGAGGGCTGCGGTACGGCGCGGTGACGCTCGACAACTACAAGGACGTCTTCAAGCAGCAGCTCTCGGTCCTGCGGGGCGGCGCGCACGCCCGCTACCAGCGAGGTTGGGCGGCGTACTCCATCGCCCGCATGCAGGTCGACCCGGCCCAGGCCGGCGCGATGAGCGAACAGGAGCTCAAGCGGTTCGAGGCGCGCCGCAAGGTGGTGTGGGCGTTCTTCGGGGACCGCGCGCGCCGCCGCTGACCCCCGGGCTTTTGGGGTAAGTTGCGCCGCCATGCGCTTCGACACCCTCGCCATTCACGCCGGCCAACAGCCGGATCCGACCACCGGCGCCATCATGACGCCGGTCTATTTCACCTCGACCTACGTTCAAGCCGGCCCCGGCGAGCACAAGGGCTACGAGTACTCCCGCACCAAGAACCCGACCCGGGTCGCGCTGGAAGGCTGCCTCGCCGCGCTCGAAGGGGCCAAGTTCGGCGCGGCGTTCGCCTCGGGCTGCGCCGCCGCCGACACGCTGATGCGCCTGTTCGATGCGGGCGATCACATCGTCTGCTCCGACGACGTGTACGGCGGTACCTTCCGGCTGTTCGACAAGGTCTTCCGGCGGCAGGGGCTGAGCTTCTCGTTCGTCGACCTGACGAACCCGAAGAACCTCGAGGCCGCCATCACGCCGAAGACGAAGGCGGTCTGGGTGGAGACGCCCACCAACCCGATGCTCAAGCTCATCGACTTGAGCGCGATGGCGGACATCGCCAAGAAGCGAAAGCTCGTCTCCATCTGCGACAACACCTTCATGACGCCGTACTTCCAGCGGCCGCTGGACTTGGGCTTCGACATCGTCGTGCACTCGACGACGAAGTACCTGAACGGCCACAGCGACTGCGTGGGCGGCTTCGCCGGCACCTCGAGCCCCGAGCTGGCCGAGCGCATCTACTTCCTGCAGAACGCGATCGGCGGCGTCGCGTCGCCGATGGACAGCTTCCTGGTGCTGCGGGGCGTGAAGACGCTGCACGTGCGGATGGAGC
>CAZEDU010000086.1:0-21788 GCA_964511185.1 uncultured Myxococcaceae bacterium
GGTGAACGGCCAGCTCCACGAGCCGATGGAGCTGCTCATCTGCGACGTGCCCGAGACCGCCGTCGGCGTGGTGACCGAGCGGCTGGGGCCCCGCAAGGGGCGCATGGTCGACATGACCCAGCTCGGCAGCGGCCGCACCCGGCTGTCGTACCGCATCCCGGCGCGCGGGCTGGTCGGCTTTCGCAGCGAGTTCCTCACCATCACCCGCGGCGAAGGCATCATGTCGAGCCAGTTCGACGGCTACGAGCCGTGGATGGGCCACATCGCCCGCAGGGCCCAAGGGGCCATCATCTCCGACCGCCAGGGCGACACCGTGCCCTACGCGCTCTTCTCGATTCAGGAGCGCGGCACGCTCTTCGTCGGCCCGGGCGTGCAGATCTACGAGGGGATGATCATCGGGCAGCACGCGCATCCGTCGGACCTGAACGTGAACGCCTGCCGCGAGAAGAAGCTGACCAACATCCGCGCCGCCGGCCGCGACGAGAACGTCATCCTCTCGCCGCCCAAGACCATGTCGCTCGAGGAGTCGCTCGAGTGGATCGCCCCCGACGAGCTGGTCGAGGTGACGCCCAAGTCCGTGCGCATGCGCAAGAAGATGTTGGCGGTGGGCGACCGGTACCGCGCCGACCGCGACCGCAAACGTGAGATGGAAGCCGACCAGTAGGCTCCGCTTGAATAACTGCAAAGCAGCGGGCGGGCCCGCGGGGCCGCCGTTAGGCTGTCTGGCGTGACAAGAGCCGCGCGCAAGAGGCCGTCCGCCCAGTCCTTGCGGCGCATCCTCGAGCTCGCCCGGCCCGAGTGGCGCCGGCTCGCGGTCGGCACGGTCGCGCTCGCGGTCGGCAGCGCGATGGCGCTCAGCTACCCCCAAGCGGTTCGGCTGATCGTCGACCAGGCGCTGGCCGGGAAAGACCTGACCTTCATCAACCAGGCCGCGCTGGCGATGGTGGCGATCGCGCTGGTGCAAGGCGTGGCCACCGCGATTCGCTTCTACGCCTTCAGCACCACCGGCGAGCGGACGGTGTCGCGGCTGCGCAGGCGCGTCTACGAGAACCTGCTCACGCAAGAGGTCGCGTTCTTCGACGAGCGCCGGACGGGCGAGCTGACCAACCGGCTCTCCTCGGACGCGAGCGTCCTGCAGTCGGCGGTGAGCGCGAACATCTCGATGGCGCTTAGGAACGCGGCGCAGGTGTTGGGCGGCGTCGCGCTGCTCGCGGTCACCTCGCCTTCCCTGACATTGCTGATGCTCGCGGTGGTGCCGCCGGTCGCGCTCGGGGCGGTCGCGTACGGCCGCCGCGTCCGCAAGCTCGCCCGCGAGGTGCAGGACGCGCTCGCGCGCTCCAACGAGGTCGCGGAGGAGAGCCTGTCGGGCATTCGAACCGTTCGGTCGTTCGCGGCCGAGGCGGCGGAGGCGAAGCGCTACGGGCAGGCGATCGACCAGTCGTACGAGCTGGCGCGCCAGCGGGCGGCGATGGCGTCGACCTTCATGGCCGGCGCCGGGTCGGCGGCGTTCATCGCGGCGGCGGTGGTGCTCTGGTACGGCGGGCGGCTGATCGTCGAAGGGGCGATGACCGTCGGCGGGCTGACCTCGTTCCTCATCTACACGATGTTCGTCGCGATGGCGTTGGCCTCGCTGTCCGACCTGTGGGCCGAGCTGATGAAGGCGAGCGGCGCGGCCGAGCGCATCTTCGAGCTGATGGACCGCGCGCCGGTGATCCCCGCGCGCGGCGGGCTGGCGCCGGGCATCGTCCGCGGCGAGGTGTCGTTTCAAGGCGTGCACTTCGCCTACCCGAGCCGGCGCGACACGCCGGTGCTGAAAGGCCTCGACCTCACGCTGCGGGCGGGGGAAGTCGTCGCGCTGGTGGGGCCCTCGGGCGCCGGTAAGTCGACGGTGGCGGCGCTCCTCTCGCGGCTCTACGACCCAGACCTTGGGCGCATCTCGCTCGACGGGCATGACCTGCGCGCGCTCGACCCCGAGTGGCTGAGGCGCCAGGTCGGGGTCGTCTCACAAGAGCCGCTGCTGTTCTCCTGCTCGATCGCCGACAACATCCGGTACGCGCGCCCCGAGGCGACCGAGGCGGAGGTCGAAGCGGCCGCGCGCACCGCGAACGCGCACGCGTTCATCGCGAAGTTCCCGGACGGCTACCGCACCCAGGTCGGCGAGCGCGGCGTCCAGCTCTCGGGCGGGCAGCGGCAGCGCGTGGCGATCGCCCGAGCGGTGCTGAAGGACCCCAAGATCCTCGTGCTCGACGAGGCGACCAGCGCGCTGGACGCCGAGAGTGAGCACCTGGTGCAGGAGGCGCTCGAGCGGCTGATGCAGAACCGCACGACGCTGATCATCGCGCACCGGCTGTCGACGGTGGTGAACGCGAACCGCGTGGTGGTGCTGGAGGGCGGCGCGGTGGTGCAGAGCGGAACGCACCGGGCGCTGCTCGAGCAGGAAGGGCTGTACCGCAAGCTGGTGGAGCGCCAGTTCGTCGCGGCCTGACTTTTTTAGACCAGCACCAGCTCTTCGCCGCCGAGCGCCATGTCGGCGATGACGTCTTCGGTCTTGCGCTTGCGCTCGTCGGAGAGCTCGGAGACCAGCGCGAGCACCTGCGGGTGGCTCATGATGATCTGATCGAAGTCCTCCCGCGGCAGCCGCAGCAACGAAGTGCGGCGCGTCGAGGTGACGGTCGCGCTGGCGGGCGCGCGCTGCAAGAGCGACATCTCGCCGAACAGCTCGCCTTCCTTGAGCTTGGCGAGCGCCTGGCCCGCCTTGGTGACCTCCACCTCGCCCGAGAGGATGAGGTAGAGCCCGTCGGACTTCTCGCCTTCGCGGATGATGGCCTCGCCCTTCGCGACGTCGCGCGCGCGGAAGCGCTGGACCAGGTCCCGCCGGTCGCTCTTGCTGAACGACTGGAAGAGCGCCGAGCTGTTCATCACGTTCGCCAGGAGCCGCTGCCGCACGAACTTCTTCAGCGCCTGCGCCACCTGCGGGTGGCGGGCCGAGAGCTGGCCCAGCACCGCCGCGGAGATCTCGAGCAGCTGCGTGTCCTCCGACGTGCTCTCGACCGACGCGCCGCGGGGCGCCTCGGACAGGAGCGCCATCTCGCCGAAGAAGGCCCCCTCGCTCAGGGCCGCCAGCTCGCTGCGCTTGCCCTGGTCCTCGCGAAACACGCGCACCGTGCCCGCGCAGATGACGAAGAACGAGTCGCCGCTCGAGCCCTGCTGGAAGATGCGCTCGTTCACGCCGAAGCGCCGCAGCGGGCAGCGCTCGAACAGCTCGATGAACGCGTCGGGCGGCAGGTCCGAGAAGAGCGGAATCTTCGGCAGCGCGTCGGGCGATGGCTTGCTCGGCTCGTCCGGCATCTCGAGCGCCTCTTCGATGCTCCCGGCCGGCTCCCCGCGCTGCCGGGCGCCCAGCTCGGCCGCGTTCTCGACGGCGTGCAGGAGCGAGTCGCCCTGGGTCTGGACCTTCGAAAGCCCCTGCGACAGGAGTGACTCGACGTCGACCTCGAGCTCGTCGAACTGCGCGAGCGCCGCCTCCAACCCGGTCGGCTGGGCGGGGCGCGGCGCGGGTGCCTGGCGGGGCTTCAAGCCTGGCGGCGCCGCAGCCATCGGCCTTTGCACGACCGTTGCGGGCGGCGGCGCCTTCGGCGGCGGGCTGGGCGCGGGCTCCGGGGGATGGAGCTGCAGCTCCGGCGGGAGCTCCGCCGACAAGTCGAACGCCTTCGGCCCGTCGGCCGAGAGCCCCTGGCCGGACCGCATGATCTCGGGCTCGGGCTCGGGCTCCACCAGCTCGAGCTCCGCCTCCGGCTCGGCGCTCGTCGACTCCACCTCGATGGTGACCTCGGAGGGCGCAGGCTCGAGCTCCACCGCACGCGTGGGGGCGGCGGCGGTAGATTCGAGCTCCAGGATCTCCCCTGGCGCCGCGTCGGCCGGGGCGGGATCGAGCTCGATGGCGTCGGGGCGCGTGGTGGGCGACGGCGGATCCTCGAGCGCGATCGGCGCGTGACGGCCGCGCGGGGGCGCGGCGGCGGCATCGGCGCGCGGCGCCGGCGCGCCCGACTTCCGTGCGTACAGGTCTGCGAGCATCTGCTGCACGCCGTTGTGGCCCGGCTCCAGCTCGAGGATCAGCTTGCTCGCCGCGATCGCGCGCGGCAGGAAGCCGTCCTTCGCGAACTGCTCGGCGGCCGACTTGTACGAGTCGATCGCCTTCGCCTTGTCGCCGGACTTCGCCCACGCGTCGCCCATGCGCAGCTTCGCCTGCGTGTCCCGCGGATCCTTCTTGCAGAACTCGGCGTACAGCTCGGCCGCCTTGGCGAACTTCCCCTTCGAGAATGCTTCGGCCGCCTTCTCCTTCACCTTGCGCAGGTCGGTCACTTCGGCGCCTCCGGGCTCACGCTCGCCATGCGCGAGAGCGCCTCGGAGGCGGCCTCGCGCACCTTGCGGTAGTAGTCACTCTTCAAGGCATCGAGCGGCTCGGCGAACGCCGCTCCCCCCACCTGACCGAGCGCCTCGGCGGCGGCGGCACGAACGTCGGGGCTGTCGTGGTACAGGTCGCGCGCGATCGTCTCGGCGGCCGAGACGTCCTTCAAGGCGCCCAGCACCCAGAGCACGTCGCGCCGCGCCACCGCGCCCGGATCGCTCAGGTAGGCCACCAGGGGCGCTACCGCGCGCTTCGCGTTGAGCCGGCCCAGCAGGTTCGCCGCCAACCCCGCATCCGGTCCGCCCTCCCGGACGACGGCCATCAGGGCCTCGGGCGCGATGCCGCGCGGCCCTTCCCTGTCGAGCGACTCGAGCAGGGACATGCGATCCACCCCCACGAGCAGGAGCGCTTCGCCGATCTCCTTCTGGCCCTCCGGATGCCGCGCCAGCGCGTCCGCCACGATGCCTTGGACCTCCCGGACCGGGTCGGCGAGTCCCACCTTCGCCTGCGCCACGCCCTGGGCCCCCAGGTGCGCGAGCCCCGCCAACGCGTGCGCGCGCAGCGCGTGCGAAGGGTCCTTCACGAACCGCTCGAGCAGCTCGCGCGCGCCGGGCGCCTCGAGCGCGCCCAGCGCCTCCAGCCCCGCCGCGAGCAGCCGCAGCCGATCGATCGCCGCGTCGTCGATGAGATCGAGCGGCGGCAGCGGCGGCGGCCCGGCCCTTCCGGCCTCGCGCGCCTTGGCTTCGTTGAGCGCCTTCACGCGCGCCATCAGCTCCACGAGCTTGGCCGCGCGCTCGCGGGCCGCCGGATCCCCTTCGGCGGCCACCAGGTTCGGCCCGAACTGGGCGCCGAACTGCTTGGGCAGCTCCGGGATCCAATCCTGCCGAACGTCCTCCAGCGACTTGATCTCCTGATCCACGAGCTTGGCGATCGCCTCGGCCGCCGAGGCGTCCCCCAGCGCGGTCAGCGCCTCGACCGCGAGCAGCCGCACCGACGTGTCTTGCCACGAGAGGAGCGCGGCCACCTTCGGCGCGGCGGCCTTCGCCGTCGGCCCCAGGCCCCGGAGCGCGACGAGCGCGGCCGGCGCCGAGCTGGCCTGCCGCAGCTTCTCCGCGATGGGCTCCAAGGGACATCCGCCCCGCGCGCGCATCACCCGCGCGGCGAGCAAGGCCTCGTCGGACGCGGACGACACCGCGACCGAGCAGAGCGCCGCGTCCGTGTCGTCCCCGCGCGGCAAGGCGATGATCGCGCGCGTCGCCTCGGCGCTGGCGGAGCTGCGATCGACCGCCGCCTCCTGGAGCCGGGGGAGCGCCGACGCGTCCTGCAGCCGGTTCAGCGCCTCGCAGGCCGCCTCGCGCAGCTCGGGGAAGTTCTCCTTGAGCAGCTCGGCGATCGGCCCCACCGCGCGCTTGTCGCCAGCGTAGCCCAGCCCGCGCGCCGCGGCGGCGGCCAACACGACCTGGTTGTCCTTGAGCAGCGGCACCAGGCGGTTGACCGCCTCGGGCCGGCCGCTCTTGCCGATGCTCTCCGCGGCGCCGACGCGCTCCGACAGCATGCCCTCGGTGAGCGCTTGGAGGTTCCGCTCCCAGGTGTGCTGCGCCTCCATCGCCACCGCCGAGGCCATCGCGCCCGGAACGTTCGCGGCCTTGAGCGCCTGCACGATGACGCTCCGGGTCTCTCTGCCGCGGCGGCCGTACTGCAGCGTGAGGTACCCCTTCGCTTTCTCGTTGCGGATCTCGGCGAGCGCCATGGCGGCGGCCGCCTGGACTTGCTCGTTGGGATCGCCCAGCGCCTCGCCGAGGATGTCCACCACGCGCGGGTCCTGGCTCTTGCCCAAGGCGGTCATCGCCTCGGCCCGGACGATGGCGACCGGGTCGCGCGCGGCTTGCGTGAAGAGGACCAGATCTTCCGGCTGGGCTTTCTCAGAGAGCTTTCGCACCGCCAGCGCCCGCTCGTCGGGCTTGCTGCTCTGCAGATCCGCCAAGAGGCGATCTCGGCCGCCCTCGCAGCCCGCGCAGACGACGGCGATCGCGAGCGCGGCGGCGGTGAAACCAGTCACCCGGGTCGATGGCATCGAGCGGGGTTATATCAGCCGCGCCCATGGCGGCGAGGCGGCAGCTGGAGCACCGGCTCATCCGTTTTCTGGCCGGCGGCGAAGTCGCGGATGCGCGCGACCTCGTCGGCGGTGAGCACTCGAAACCCTCCCGGCGGAAGGTCGCCCAGCCCCAAGCCGCCGTAGGCCGGGCGAAACAGCCGCACCACCGGATGGCCGATCGCCGCGAACAGCCGCTTGACCAGGTGATGGCGCCCTTCGGTCACCACCATCAGCATCCAGGTGTTCTTCTCCGCGGGCTCGAAGACCTCGACGCGCGTCGGCTTCGCCATGCCGTCCTCGAGCCGCACGCCGCCGCGCAGCTTCTCGAGCGCCTGCTCGGAGGGCGTGCCTTTGACCTTGGCCAGGTAGGTGCGCGGCACCTCGAAGCGCGGGTGCATGAGGCGGTTCGCCAGCTCGCCGTCGTTGGTGAGCAGCAGCGCCCCTTCCGCGTCGTAGTCGAGCCGGCCGACGGGAAAGAGCCGGACGTCGGGCAGCTCCTTCTTCAGCAGCTCGACCACCGTGGCGCGGCCTTGCGGGTCCTCGGCGGTGGTCACCGTGCCGTACGGCTTGTGGAGCAGCACGTAGACCCGCGCCTCGGAGGCCTCCACGCGGCGGCCGTCGACCTCGACCCGGTCGGTCGGCTCGACCTTGGTGCCGAGCGTGGTGACCGGCTTGCCGTTGACCTTCACCCGGCCCGCGGTGATGAGCGCCTCCGCGTGGCGGCGCGAGGCCACCCCGCTGCGCGAGAGGAACTTTTGGAGCCGCTCGGCCACTACGCCTCGGGCGTCGGCTTGGCCGGCGCGGCGGGCTCCTCGGGCTCGGAGCCGCCCAGCACGGTGCGGGCCGCTTTGGTGCGGGTGTCGGCCGTCTGAATCGCCGCCTCGAGCTCGGCGAGCGCCGCCTCGGAGGCGTCGTTGCTCTCGTCGATGCGCTTCTGGAACGTCGGGTCGGCGAGCTGCGCGACGGTGCCTTCGACGGCGGGCTTCTCGGGCGTTTCTTTCTCGAGGATCTCCTGGTGCTCCTCGCTGAGCTCCTGGAACTCGCGCAGCGTGGGGAGCGACGCCAGGTCCTTGAGCGCGAAGAACTCGAGGAACTCGCGGGTCGTGCCGTAGAGGATCGGCCGGCCGACCTCTTCCTTCTTGCCCAGGATCTTGATGAGGCGCCGCTCGAGCAGCGCCTTGATGACCGCGCCCGAGTCCACGCCGCGGATCTCCTCGACCTCCGGGCGGGTGACCGGCTGGCGGTAGGCGATGATCGCGAGCGTCTCCACGGCGGCGCGGGTGAGCCGCTGCGGCTTCACGCGCAAAAAGCGCCGCACGTAATCGGAGGACCCGGGGTCGGTGCGCAGCTGCCAGCCGCCGGCGACCTCGTGGAGCACGATGCCGCTGATGCCCTCGCGGTGAACGCCCTGCAGCTTCTCGAGCGCCTGGAGGATCTTCTCCCGGTCGATGCCGGTGGCCTCGAAGAGCTGGTCGACCGTGAGCGGCTTGTCGGTGACGAAGAGCAGGCTCTCGACGACGGTGCGAACGCGCTCGGCCGAGAGCCGCTTGCTCTTCTGGACGATCTTCTCGAACGGCGTCTCCGGCTCGTCGCCCTCGTCGATGTTGGCCGGCTCGAGCTCTTCGACCTCGGGATCTCCCGCCGGGCCCGCGGTGACCGCGGCGACCTCCGCTTCGGTGAACGGGCCTGGCCCGCCGGTCACTGCGTCCTTTGGGTTACTTGTAGTCACCGTCGTCCACCTCGCTGGTCAGGTTGAGCAAGGCATCGCCCTTGGCCATGACCGTGATGTCTTGCGCGTCTTCAGGCTGGAAGACGCGAATCAGCTTGAGCTTGCACATCTCGAGAATCGCCAGGAACGTGATGATCACCTGCTGGCGGGTGCGGTGCCCCTCGAAGAGCGCGTAGAACGAGACACGCTCTTGCCGCCGCAGCTGGTCCGCCAGGCGGTGAATCGCGTCGGAGAGGCTGATGCGCTCGCGGATCACCTCGTGCTGGAGCTGCGGCTCCAGCGCCTTGAGCACGCGGTCGAGCGCTTCGATCAGCTTGTAGACCGAGATCTCCTGGTAACCGATCTCGTCGTCGGGGATCGGCAGGCGCTCCATGCTGGCGCGGCGCGCGAACACGTTGCGATCGAGCAGGTCCTGGCGGGCGAGCTGTTCGGCCGCGTCCTTGTACTTCTGGTACTCGAGCAGGCGGCGGACCAGCTCGGCGCGCGGATCCCCTTCGGCCTCGCCGGCCTCCGGGTCGGGCGGGGTCTCCTGCCGGGGGAGCAGGAGGCGGCTCTTGATGTGGGCCAGGGTCGAGGCCATCACCAGGAACTCGCCGGCGATGTCGAGGTTGATCTCGCGCATGCGCTCCAGGTGCGCCAGGTACTTCTCGGTCACCAGGGCGATGGGGATGTCGAAGATGTCGAGCTTGTGCTCGCGAATCAGGTGGAGCAGCAGGTCGAGCGGGCCCTCGAAGTTCGGGAGCGCGATGCGAAACGCATCGCCCGGGGACAGGGCCGCCCCTTCCAGCGCAGTCGTCTCATCGGAGGCCGAAGCCGTTCGTTGCGTCTCCAGCTGTGCTACGCCTCCGCAAAAGAGGGGTCGTACCTACCAGCGCGCGCAAAGCCAGGTCAACGGCCGCCCGGCCGCGCCTTCACCGCGCTCAGATCGGCCGGATACCGACGGCCTGCCGAACCGAGGACATGATCGGCGCGGCGATCTCCCTGGCGCGGTGCGCGCCCGCCTGAAGGATGCGCTCGAGCTCGGCGGGATCCGCGAGCAGCTCCTGCCGCTTGGCGCGCGCGCCGTCGAAGGTCTGGTGGAAGATCTCCAGGAGCATCTTCTTGAAGTCGCCGTACCCCTTCCCGCCCTCTCGCCACATCTTGTCGATGGCGACGAACTCGGACGGCGGCGCCATCACCTTGAGCAGCTGGTACAGCGGCCCTTCCGTCGGCTTGGGCGCCTCGACCGGCGTCGCGTCGGTCTTGATGCTCATGATCCGCTTCTTGATGTCCTTCTCGTCGCCGAACATCTCGATGCCGTTGTTGTAGCTCTTCGACATCTTCTGGCCGTCGATGCCGGGCACCGCCGCGGCCAGCTCCTGCACCTTCGCCTTCGGCAGCTTGAGGATTCCAGGCGGCGTCTTCCCGCCTTCGGGCACCTGCGGATCGTACCCCTTCACGTACGTGACGTTGAACTTGGTCGCCCAGTCGCGGGCGAACTCGACGTGCTGGATCTGGTCCTTCCCCACCGGCACCACGTCGGTCCCGTACAGCAAAATGTCCGCGGCCATCAGCACCGGGTACGCGAAGAGCCCGAAGTCGGGCGACAGGCCCTTGGCGACCTTGTCCTTGTAGCTGTGCGCGCGCTCCAGGTTCGACAGCGGCACCACCGTGCCCAGGATCCAGTACAGCTCCGGGATCTCCGGAACGTCGCTCTGGCGGAACAGCACCGCCTTCTTCGGGTCGAGCCCCAGCGCCAAGTAGGTGACCACGGTCTCCCGCGTCAGCTCGGCGGCGAGCTCGGCGTTTCGAATGGTGGTGAGCGCGTGCAGGTTGGCGATGAAGTAGAGCGCCTCGCCTTCGTGCTGCAGCTCGATGAACTGCTTGATCGCGCCGTAGTAGTTGCCCAGGTGCAACCGGCCGCTCGACTGAACTCCCGAAAGGATGCGCATCGCGCGCGGCACCATACCCAAACTGCCGCGCAAATCACGCCGGGCGTGCTTGAGACGCCGCCCGCGCCCGCGGGTGCTTGTCCTGGTACATCCGCTGGAGCCGCGCGCGATCCACGTGCGTGTAGATCTGCGTGGTCGCCAGGTCGGCGTGCCCGAGCATCGACTGCACGGCGCGCAAGTCCGCCCCCCGCTCGACCAGGTGCGTGGCGAAGGAGTGGCGGAGCTTGTGCGGCGAGATCGGCTTCTTGAGCCCGGCCTTCAGGCAGTAGCGGCGCAGGAGCTTCCAGAACCCCATGCGCGTGAAGCCCTTGCCCCGCGGCGTGACGAAGAGCGCCCGCGCCGGCCTGCCCTTGAGCAGCGCCTGTCGGGCCCCGGCCAGGTAGCGCTGCGTGGCGGCGATCGCCGCTTTCCCGAGCGGAACGAGCCGCTCCTTCTGCCCCTTGCCCAGCGCCACCAAAAACCCCGCGTCCAGGTTCACGTCGTTGACGCTCAACCGAATGAGCTCCGAGACGCGCAGCCCCGTCGCGTAGAGCACCTCCAGCATCGCGCGGTCGCGCGCCCCGGCGGGCGTCGTTAGGTCCACCGCCGCGAGCAGCCGCACGACCTCGGGCACGGTGAGGTAGACCGGCAGCGTCTTGGGAGACTTCGGCGTGTCCAGATCGTGGGTGGGATCCAGCGCGCACAGCCCTTCGTCGACCAGGAACCGGTGAAACCCGCGCAGGGTCGCCAGGTGGCGCGCCTGGCTGCGAGGCTTGAGCCCCTTCTTCTGCAGAGACAGCAGGTGCGCGCGCACGAGCTCGCGCGAAGAGGACTCGATGCGCTGGACGCCGCGGGCGTTCAAGAACGCGAAGTAGGCCTGCAGATCGAGCGCGTAGCTATTGACCGTGTTGGCGGACAAGCCGCGCTCGGCGCGCAGGTAGGCCACGAACGGATCGAGGAGCGTCTCCAACACGGCAAGCGAAGGCTACCGGCGCGCGCGCTCTCCCGCCAATCCGCGGCCTCGAAGGGAGGACCCTGTCATCACCGCCCAGGGCCGCTCGCTCGACAAGGCCGCGGGCCGTTACTCCTTGGCCGCGTCTTCCACGCTGGGCTCGGCCGGCTTCTCTTCTTCACGCGCGGCGCGGGCCGCGCGCTTGCCCTCTTCGATGAGGCGCTTGACCTTCTGGCCCCCCTTCCGGCCGATCTCCTCATAGAAGTTCGGCCCCCGGGTCGCTTTCACGCGATCGCCACCCTTCTTGCCGATCTCCTCATAGAACTTCGGGCCACGCTCGGCTTTCACCGTCTCGCCGCCCTTTCGGCCGATCTCTTCGTAGAACGCGCGGCCGCGCTCTGCCTTGACCGTCGCGCCGCCCTTGCGGCCAATGGTCTCGTAGAACTCACGACCCCGTTCGTTTCGCACGGTCTCGCCGCCCTTTCGGCCGGCTTCCGCGACTGTCATGCTGCCCTTGTTGTCTTTGTCCGACATCTTTCAAACCTCCATCACGCTCGCCCGCCGAGCCCGCTGCTTGAAAGCTTGGTCTTGGAGCAAAGTGATGCAAGCAAGGCCAAGCTCAAAGCAGCCATGCGCGGCGACCAAGCCGTTCGCTGCTCAAGTGCTGTAACTCATAACGGCCGCTACGGTTTCTCGCTGGCCTGGTGGCGCTGACGGCGGACCTGACGTTTGCCCGCCTGCCTGCCCTGCTTCACCCGCGCCGCAGGCTTTGCGCGCCCGCTTGCTCGGATCGTGGCGCGTCTCCAGCTTCGAAGGCCATGAGCGAAAAGCGGCTCGCGCCCTGGGCCAAGCTGCTCGCGCCGGTGCTCGCCGCCTTGGCCGGGCTCGTCGCGCTGCGGCTGCTCGGCCCCGACCTCCTCGACCAGGCGACGTTGTCGAGCTGGATCGCGCCGCTCGGGCACTGGGCGCCGCTGGCCTTCGTCCTCTTCCTCACCGTTCGTCCGGTCACCTTGCTCCCCGGCCAGCTGTTCACCGCCGTCGGCGGGATCCTCTTCGGCACCTTGCTCGGCGGCGTGTACGCGACGATCGGCAACGCCGTGGCGAACGCGCTGGTCTTCGGGCTGGCGCTGCAGCTGGGGCCGCGGTTCATGCAGCGGCTGGCGAAGAGGAAGTACCCCGCGCTGCGCCGCGTCGCCCGGCGCCGCGACTTCCAGTTCTCGCTCCTGTCGGCGATCAACCCGCTCATGCCGACCGACATCGCCGTGGCGGCGTGCGCGGCGGCCGGCGGCCGCTTCTGGCCCACCGTGGGCGGCGTGGTGCTCGCGACCCTCCCCGGCACTTTCCTGACGGCCCAGTTCGGGAGCGCGCTGAGCCAGGGGAAGGTGATCTTGACCGTCCTCTCCGCCGCGGGCCTGGCGGTGAGCCTGGTGCTCGGCGCGGCGCTGGGCAGACGCGTGCTCCACGAGGTGAATGGCGAGCACGCGCGAGGTGCTCCCCCGATCGGCACATTGGTTTGATGCTGAACAAGGCGGCAGTTCCGTCAGCCAATGGCACGGACTGCTTTTTGCGCTATGGGCGGCCGCTCAGCGATGCGAATCGAGCAAATTCCGATTTCAGTGCAGAACCCTGCGCGCCTGGCCGCCGTGCGCCGCACCGCGCTCATCGACAGCCCCAACGACGAGGCGTTCGATCGCCTCGCGCGGCTCGCGGCGCGGATGGTGCGCGCGCCGGTGGCGATGGTGGTGCTGATCAACGGGGACAAGCACTTCCTGAAGAGCTGCGTGGGCGTGCCTGAGCCGCTGGCGAGCACGCGGGAGCTGCCTCTGTGCCGCGTCTCGTTCTGCCAATGCGTGGTCGCCTCCGAGCTGCCGCTCATCGTCAGCGACGCCCGCATTCACCCGCTCGGGCAAGACAACATGCCCGTCAACCTGCTCGGCGTGACCGCGTACCTGGGCATCCCCATCCGGCTGTCGACCGGGGAGGTGCTCGGCTCGTTCTGCGTCATCGACTTCGCTCCGCGCGCCTGGACCCAAGAGGACGTGGCCACGATGCAGGACATCGCCGCGGCGGTGATGACCGAGATCGAGCTTCGCACCACCGTCCGCGAGCGCGACGAGCAGATGGAGCGGCTGCGCGAAGAGGATCGCCGGAAGGACGAGTTCCTGGCGATGCTCGCGCACGAGCTCAGAAACCCGCTCGCGCCGCTGCTGACCGCGCTGCAGATGATGCGCCTGCGGATCGCCCAGCCCCAGGACCACGAGCGCTACGTGGTGATGGCCGAGCGGCAGGTGCGGCGGCTCACCCGGCTCGTCGACGACCTGCTCGACGTCTCGCGCATCACCCGCGGCAAGGTCGAGCTGCGGCGCCGCCCCATCGCCTTGGGGCAAGTGCTGCAGCGGGCGGTGGAGACCGCCTCCCCCTTCATCCGGGCGCGCGGGCTGCTCCTGTGCGTCAGCCACCCGCCCGAGTCATGCCTGCTCTTGGCCGACGCCGACCGGCTCGAGCAGGTGTTCGTGAACCTGCTCAACAACGCCGCGAAGTACACCGAGCCCGGAGGCACGCTCACCCTCCGCAGCGAGCTCGAAGGCTCCACCGCCGTGGTGCGCGTGAAGGACACCGGCATCGGCATCGAGCCCGAGAAGCTCTCCCGGGTGTTCGACCTGTTCATGCAGGCCAACCCGTCCATCGATCGCCGGCACGGCGGCCTCGGGGTCGGCCTGACGCTGGTGCGCGCGCTGGTCGAGATGCACGGCGGCAGCGTCGAGGCGGTGAGCGAAGGGCTCGAGCGCGGCAGCGAGTTCATCATCCGGCTCCCGTCGCTCGATCAGACCGCCGACAAGCCGGCCTCGAGCCAGGCCGGCGCGTCCACGATGCCGCGCTCCTCGGTGCTCAAGGTGTTGGTGGTGGACGACAACACCGACGCGGCGGCGATCCTCGGCGAGGCGCTCTCGGCGATGGGCCACATCGCCTACACCGCGCGCGACGGGTACGAGGCGGTTGAGCTCGCCCGGCAGCACCTGCCCGACGCGGTGCTGCTCGACATTGGGCTGCCGGGCCTCGACGGCTACCAGACCGCCAAGCGGCTTCAGGGCCTCGGGCTCGAGGTCGCGCCGCGCCTCTTCGCGCTCACCGGCTACGGCCAGCTGCACGATCGGATGCGCTCCCACGAGGTCGGCATCGAGCGCCACCTGGTCAAGCCGGTGGATCTGGAGGAGCTGTTCGATCTGTTGCGCGAGTCCCCGGTCGCCAGCGCCTGACGGGCTACTCCACGTGCGCCAGGCGCTCGCGGTTGCCCACGAACTCGCTGATGCCCTGCGCGATCGCCCGCGCGACGTCGGCCTGGTACTGCGGTGAGCGCAGGAGCCGCTCTTCTTCCGGGTGCGAGAGGAACGAGGTCTCGACCAGGATGGCCGGCATCCGCACGCCGAGCAGCACGAAGAAGAGCGCCTCCTTGTGGCCCAGGTCCTTGACGCCGGGGTAGCGGACGCGCAGCTGACTCACCAGCGAGCTCTGCACGCGCCGGGCGAGCCGGGTCGACTCGTCGGTGTTCGCCTTGGTCGCCAGGTCCGCCAGGATGAACTGCAGGTCCGAGACGCCGCGCTCGGTCGACGCGTTCTCGCGCGCCGCGAGCCGGATCGAGTACCGGTCGGCCGAGGTGTTGAGCGTGTACGTCTCGATGCCGCGCGAGCTGCGGTTGGGTGCCGAGTTGCAATGAATGGAGATGAAGAGGTCGCCCTTGGCGCGGTTGGCGAGCTGCGCGCGGTCCTCCAGCTTGAGGTAGCGATCGTCGTCGCGCGTCATCACCACCTCGAAGCCCGCATGGGTGAGCTGTCGAGCGAGCTGCTTGGAGATGGCGAGCGCGATGTCTTTTTCGCGGGTGCCCGACCGCCCGATGGCGCCGGTGTCATGGCCGCCGTGCCCGGCGTCGATGACGACGCGGCGGACCTTGAGGCCGAGCTGCTCGGCGAGCGTGACCTCGGAGATCCGCTCCTGCCGCTCCACCCGCTTGAGCCGCGCCTTCGCCTCGGCCGTGTCCACCTCGTGCGGCGCCCCGACCCGGACGTCGCGCAGCCGCTCCTGCACCTCGGCGATCGAAGGCAGCAGCCCCTCGCCGTCGCCCGTGTCGTCGTCCTGCGCGAGAGGCGCCTCGTCACCCAACGGCCCGGCGCTGAGCTGATCCGGCGCCAGGCGCCGGGGACGCGGCCGGATCGGCGGCGGCTTGTCACCGCCGTCGCCCAGCGCGGCCACCCGCGCGAAGGCCGACCAGAGCGCGGAGCCTTCACCGCTCGGCGCCTGCGCCACGACCTCCTTGGGTTCGGGTGCTTTGGGCGCGGGCTTCATCGGCGCCGGAGGCTTCGCCGCCAGCTTGGGCGCGGGTTTGGCCTTGGGCAGCTGGGCCAGCAAGGACCGCATCACCGGCGCCTGATCGCCCTGCGGAGACAGCTTGAGCCCGCGCTCGAGCACGCCGCGCGCGGCGTCGAGCTGCTCGAGGCGGTCCGCGTGAATCCGGGCCAGCTCGAGCGAGGCGTCATCGGCGAGCCGGTGCTTCGGGTAGCCATCGATGAGCCGCTGGTAGTTGGTGATGGCCGGCTTGAGATCCGCCGACTGGCCAGAGTACCGGCTGAGGTCGGTGTAGAGCTGCGCCGCGTTGTAGAGCGCCTCAGGCGCGCGCGGGCTCTTCGGCGCGGCGCGCGCCACCTGCTCGAACCGCGTGGCGATGCTCAGCCAATGGTGCCGGTACTTCCGACGGACCGGGTCGTCCCGCAGCGCGTGGTACGCCTTGCGCGCCTCGAGGTAGCTCTTCTCCGGGCTCGGCGGGGCGGCGTGCGCGGGCGCCGTCGCCGCGAAGAGCAGCGACAGGACGGTCACGATGGGCGCCACGCGATGGGTCACTCGAGCCTTCCGCCAGTGCGAACAATTTCCGTCATGGCCGCTACAGCCATGTCGAATGTCAGCACCAGACCCACATCACGGCAAATTTCTGGGCAGCGTCACCCCAACCAGCCGCGCCAGCGCGCCAGCAGGTTGAGCGCCTCGAGCGGGGTCGTCTGATCCACCGGCAAGGTCCGCAACTCCTCGAGAACCTTGAAGGCCTGCGGGCTGAGCGACGGCTCGACCGCGGTGATGGGCTCCATCGCGAACAAGCCCAGCTGAGGATTGTGCTGCCTCAAGTGGCCCAGGGTGAACTCGCCGCGCTCGAGCGACGCGAGCACGTGCCGCGCGCGCTGAAGCACCTCCGGCGGGAGCCCCGCGAGCCGCGCCACCTCGATGCCGTACGAGCGGCTCGCGCCGCCTTCGACCAGCTTGCGCAGGAAGAGCACCTTCCCGCCCTGCTCTTTCACCGCCACCGAGCAGTTCTTCACCCGGCGCCGGTCCGCGGCCAGCTCGGTGAGCTCGTGGTAGTGCGTGGCGAAGAGCGTGCGCGCGCCGATCTGATCGTGCAGGTGCTCGGCGACCGCCCACGCGATCGACAAGCCATCGAAGGTGGACGTCCCGCGGCCGATCTCGTCGAGCACCACCAGGCTGCGACGCGTCGCGTGGTGGAGGATGCTCGCGGTCTCGCTCATCTCCACCATGAAGGTGGACTGCCCCTTCGACAGGTTGTCGGACGCCCCCACGCGCGTGAAGACCCGGTCGCACAGCCCAATGGTGGCGCGCCGGGCGGGGACGAACGCGCCCGCCTGGGCCAGGATGACGCTCAAAGCCACCTGCCGCATGACCGTGCTCTTGCCCGCCATGTTCGGGCCGGTGATGACGATGAGCTGCGACTCGTCGCAATCGAGCCGCACGTCGTTGGGCACGAAGGGCTCGCCCATTAGCAACCGCTCGACCACCGGGTGCCGGCCGCCCTCGAGCTCCAGGCGACCCGACGCTTCGATCTTCGGGCGCACGTAGCCGTAGTCCGCGGCCACCCGCGCGAAGGAGACCAGCGCGTCGAGCGTGGCCGTGGCCTCCGCCGCCGCGCGGATCCGCCCGGCCTGGGCCACGACCTTCGCCCGCAGCGCCTCGAACAGCGACTGCTCGAGCGCGCAGCGCCGCTCCTCCGCGGTGAGGACCTTCTCTTCGTACTCCTTGAGCTCGGGGGTGACGAAGCGCTCGGCGCCGACCGTGGTCTGCTTGCGCACGTACTCGGGAGGGACGGCGCCCAGGTTCGCGCGCGTCACCTCGATGTAGTAGCCAAAGACCTTGTTGTAGCGGACCTTGAGCGAATGGACGCCGGTGCGCTCGCGCTCGCGCGCCTCGAGCTTGAGCAGGTAGTCCTTGCCGGAGGTCGACAGCTCGACCAGCTCGTCGAGCTCGGCCGAGTAGCCCGGCTTGAACAGGCCGCCTTCGGTGAGCACCGCCTTCGGCTCGTCGAGGATCGCCTGATCGAGCGTCTTGCCCAGCTCGGGCAGCGCCAAGAGCGGCGGCGCGAGCGACTGGAGCAGCGCCGGGGCGAAGCCCTGCGCCCGCTGCGCGACGCGCTCGAGCGCGAGCAGCGACCGGCCCAGCGCCTTCATGTCGCGCGCGTTGCCAGCGCCGAGGCTGAGCCGCCCGCACAGCCGCTCGATGTCGGCGACCTCCCGAAGCTCACCCGCCAGCTCCTCGCGGGCGGCCGCCCGTTGCACCAGGGCTTCGACCGCGTCGAGCCGCGCCTCGATCGCCTGCACCGAGCGCAGCGGCGCGGTGATCCACGCCGCGAGCTTCCGCGCGCCCATGCTGGTCGCCGTCTTGTCGATGACGCCGAGCAGGGAGCCATGGCGCGCGCCGTCGCGCAGCGACCGGATCAGCTCGAGGTTGGTGCGCGAGGCCTCGTCGATGATCAGGTATTGCCCGCGCGGGCTCACCCGAATGCGATCGATGTGCGCCGCCTCGGTCTTCTGGGCCGTCTTGACGTACCGCAGCGCCGCGCCGGCCGCGCCAAGGGTCGCCGGCTCTCCGTCGATCCCGAAGCCGTCCAAGGCAGCGACCCTGAAGTGGCCCTTGAGGTACGCCTCCGCGCGCTTCGGCTCGAAGGCGCCCTCGTCGGTGACCGAGAGGGCGGGCCGTCTGGGGAGCCGCTCGAGCAGGCGCTCCAGCTCGGCCGAGGCGCGCATCGGCTCGCTGACCAAGAGCTCTCGGGCGCCCGAGCGGGACAGCTCGTCGGCGAGCGCGTCGAGCGACGGGGCGGACTGAACCGTGAACTCCCCTGTCGACGCGTCGAGCAGCGCCAGCGCGTAGCGCTTCTGCTGCCGCTCGGCGTGCTCCGCCAAGCACGCCAGGAAGTTGTTCTCGCGCGGCTCGAGCACCTCCTCGTCGAGCACCATGCCGGGCGTGATGACCCGCACCACCTCGCGCCGCACGATGGTGGGGCCCTTGTTCTTGGCGTCCTCCACCTGCTCGCAGATGGCGACGGAGAGCCCGGCGTCGATGAGCCGCGCCACGTAGCGCCGCGCGGAGTGGTACGGCACCCCGCACATCGGGATCCGGCCGTCGCCCTTGGCGCGGGAGGTCAGGGTGATCTGCAGGATCTCGGCGGCGCGGACCGCGTCGTCGAAGAACATCTCGTAGAAGTCGCCGAGCCGGAAGAAGAGGATCGTCTCGGGGTGCTGCGCCTTGACCTCGAGGTACTGCCGCATCATCGGCGTCAACGCCGCCCCGCCGGCGTTCTCCGCCGGCGTCGCCACCTCGACCTCTCTCTCGACCTGCGCGTTCGCTGTCGCCCTCATGCGGTCCTCCTTGGCGCTCCACCCGCCCCCATCTAAAGGAGGACCCTTCTATCAATTCACGCCGACATTCGTGCAGGGCGGAGTCTAGGGAGGCGCTGAGAGAAAGCCTCTGCCCGGCCTGAACACGGCACCTGACACCTGAGAACGCCTTCGCGCCGCAGGCGCACATGTGAGCGGTCGCGAGGCCCGAGACAAACACGCGAGGCAACAGACGCCGCTGCGCATGTTCACCAGCGGCCCTTGCGTTGCATCCGGGGGGCATGAACGACCCTGCCCCTCGGAGGCGCTTCATGCCATCGCAAGTGAGATCGCTCCTGGCGAGCTTGTTCTCCATCGCTCTCGCCGTCGGCTGCGGACCCGGCAGCGAGAACATGCTGGAGATCTCTTCGGACGATGAAGGCGCCGAGGCAGGAAGCGCGCTGACCCTCGATCCGAACAACGTCATCCAAAACCCTTCGTTCGAGATCAACGCGAGCGGTTGGAGCTGCTACCGGTGCACCGTCGCGTCGGTGGCCTCGAACGCATCGCCGCTCGGACGGCGCGTCGGACGCGTCAGCGTCTTGGGCTCCGGCGACTTCTCCGTGGGGGACTGGCCCGGCACGCAGACGACCGCCGCCGGCCAGGCGTTCACCGCGAGCGCCTTCGTCCGATCCGGCGCCGAGTCGCTCGGCAAGAAGAGCGCGATCTGCCTGCGCGAGCGCGACAACAGCGGCCGGTTCATTGCCACCCAGTGCGGTACCCCGGTGACCTTGGGCACCACGTTCGTGCCCGTCACCGTCAGCTACACCGCTCGGGGCAACGGCCGTCTCGACATGTTCGTCTATCAATCGCCCGCCAATGCCAACGACAGCTTCGACATCGACGCTGTGCAGTTGCTCAAAGGCAGCGGCGCCGCGCCCGCGCCGACCCCTGCGCCTCCGACCCCCAAGCCCGAATCCACGCCAACGCCCACGCCCACCCCGACCTCGGGCTGCCTGACCGTCGATCAGGGCGTCGTCGCGGATCTCTCGCGTCGCTCGGCTTGGGGCGGCTTGCAGGGCGGCCGCGGCGACGCGAGCCGCATCCGCGACGACTTCAACGTCCGACCGCCCGACGCGCGCTTCGATCGCTCGATTCGCATCGAGCTGCGCGACGAGGACGTCGCCCCTTGGCAGAGCGACGCCGAGGTCGCTCAAGTCCAGGCGGGGAGCAGCTTCACGTACGGCACGGAGCGCTGGCTGTCCTGGTGGGTCCGGTTCGAGCAGATCGCGCCGGGCACCCACTGGTTCTACCTGGAGACGCACCTGCCGGCCGGCGGCACCCAAGCGCCCTTCGGCGACGTCCCCGGCGCGACTCAGCGGCAGACGCGCATGTGGACGGGCCCCGGCACCTGGGACACGGTCTACGGCGGGGCCTCACCCACCAAGCCCGGCGAGTGGCAGTGGGTCGCGATCGGCACCAAGATCAGCGCGGGCTCGGACGGCTGGTACAAAGTCCTGGTGAACGGGAAGCAGGTCTACGCGCGGACCGGTCGGACGTCGGCGGCGCAGGCGTCCTGGTACCCCAAGCTCGGCTTCTACCGGCCGCGCTCGACCTCGGGCACCAGCGTCGCCTACGTCGCCGGGTATCAGGTTCGCAGCGCGCAGCCGGCGTATCCCTGCGCGACCAACCCGTGACCGTCGGCCCGCGCGCCCCGCACCCAACGCTTCGGTGCAGGGCGGCAGGCCCCTGACAGTGACTTGCGGCTACTGCAGCGGCTGGGTCGCCTCGAGCTCGGGAAACAGCGCCGGCGGCTTGCGAGACAAGGTGGCCTGCTCGAACGAATACGCCATCTCGAGCAGCGCGGGCTCGCTGCACGCCAGACCCGAGAACGTCACGCCCATCGGCCAACGCGGCAGGTTGAAGTCCGCGGGGAACGGCGGGTCGTACAAGTACGAATCGTCGATGTCGCCAAACGGCACGGTGATGCCCGGGTAGCCAGGCCGGCCAATCACGTCCGCCGCCCACTCGGACGGGAAGACGAGCGCGTCGAGCGACTGCTCGGCGAACAGCTTGTCCATGCCGTTCACCTTGGTGACCATGAGGTCCTTGTTGCGACTCGACTCATACTCAGCCTTGTCCGCGACGAGGTCCATCTCATCCGCCAGATCGAGACCCGCTTGCCCGAACTCGATCGCCCCTTGCGCTTGGTGCGCGGTGTTCCACGCCCGCAGCTCGGTCATGGTCTTCACCGGCGCGGTGGGCCCCAGCGACTCGAGGTACTGGTTCAAGTCGCGCTTGAACTCGTACTTGAGCGAGATGGAGCAGCCGTCGTCCGCGGCACCGGCCCCTTCGTCCCAGCAGAGCTGCCAACCGAAGTAGCTCTGGTCGACGACCGACGGAAGGTCGACGGACTCGATCACGATCGCGCCGGCGTCCTTGAGCGCGGCGATCACGCTCTCGCGCCACGCGTCGAGCTCGGCGTCGCCGGGCGCGAGCCAAGGCTCGCCGATGATCCCGATGCGCTTGCCCTGGAGTCCGTCCTTCTTCAGGAACGCGGTGTAGTCGCGGTTCGCGGGCGGAGCGCAGCGCGTGGTGGCCAGGTCCTTCAGGTCGGGCGATGCGCCTTCCATCGCGCCGAGCATCAACGCGGCGTCGGTCACGGTCCGCGTCAAAGGCCCCGGCGTGTCTTGCGATGCCATGATCGGCATCACGCCCCATCGGCTGATCCGGCCGACGGTGGGCTTGAGGCCAACGAGCTGGTTCGCGCCAGCCGGAGAGAGGATGGAGCCGACGGTCTCGGTGCCGACGGCCGCGAGCGTGGTGCTGCGGACCCGGCCGGGCAGCAGGTGGAGCTCGACGTTGGGCATGGGTGCGACCTGCGCCGCGATCGGCACCGAGGAGGTGAACACCGTCAGCGGCACTGCGCCGGGAGAGGGGCCGGCGAGGAGGCCGGCGAGCCGGCCGGTGGTGGAGCCGGCGTCGAGCAGCACTGACCCTGCGGTGCTGGGGAGGTACGCCGTGGCGGCGGCCGCGATGCGGTCCTTC
>CAZEDU010000087.1:0-6777 GCA_964511185.1 uncultured Myxococcaceae bacterium
AAAAGACTTATCCTCGCGCGGCCTTCATTGCCAAACTGCGGCGACTGGCCGACGCCCTGGAAGCAGGCCAACCCTTCACCATCGCGGTGGCTGGCGAACGCCTGCACGTGCCGGGGAATGAGAAAGCCGATGAGGTGGCCGAAGAAGAGCGTCAGGATTCCCAGGTGAAACGGCACCGAGCCCCAGAACAGCCGCTCGCTCTCGAGGAACTGAGACGACAAGCTCGACACGCTGAACCCGGCGCGCCGGTAGCGCTGAATCGACACCACCAGGAGCAAGACCAGCGCGACGTAGGGGAAGGCCCCGAACAAGAGCAGGTTGAACATGGCTTAGAGGCCCTCCTCGTGCCGGTTGGCTTTGAGCGGCGGCCCCAGCGTCTGGCCCGGCAGCGCGACGGGCCGCGCGGTGGGCAGGGGCCGAATCGTCTCGATGGCGAAGTCCGCACGCAGCGTCGCCTGCACCGCCTCGAGCAGAGGGCGGTAGGGGTTCACCTCGTCGCCGAAGGTGCCGAGCACCTTGGCGAGCACCGGCACCGCCACCTCGTCGAGCAGCGCGCGCGCCTCCGCCGTGGGCAGGCGCGTGAGCAGGCGCAGCACCACCGTCAGGTGGTCGGCGAGCTGAACGTCGGAGTCGACCCGATGCTCGACCGCCGCCCGCTTCACCTTGGCCAGAAAGACGCCGCGGTTGTAGCCCTCGCCGAACAGCTGGTAGCCCAGGTCCAGGCAGTGCGGCGGGTGAAAGTCGAAGGTGCGGGCGTAGAGCTCTTCGCGCGCGTCGCCGCCGAGCCCTGCGATCGCCGCCGCGAACTGCTCGAGCCCCGCCGCGGCGACGTGGCCGTCGGGCAGCCGCCGGCGGCAGCGCTCGGCGGTGGGCACCAGGTCGGGCTCGGGATAGTCGATGAGCTCCGAGAGCGCTTCGTAGAGCGAACCGTCGATTCTCATGGCTGCACCGCCTTGTTTCGAAACCCGATGCCCGTGGCGCCCTTGAACTCGAGTGGGTCGGTCAGCGCGGCGATCGCCTCCTCCCGGTGGCTGGGGGGAATGACGAACCGCTCCTCGAACGTCGGCAGCGAGGTGAGCCGGTAGATGGCCTCGGCCTCCTCGGGCGTGCAGTTGGCCTCGGCGAGCAGGCCGCTCACCATCTTCTCGTCGAGGTCGCCGACCGTCTGCTGCCGGCGCAGGTAGCGCACCGACAGCATCTTGCGCAGCGCGTAGCGCACCTTGCCGACGTTGCCGGCCGAGAACAGCCGGGCCATGTACTCGACGGGGATTCGCGCCGCGTCGAGCGAGCCGAACACCTGCTCGCTGGTCGACTCGTACACGTCGCCGGTCCCCGCGCTGAGCACCGGCAACAGCGGCGGTACGTAGAAGAGCATCGGCAGGGTGCGGAACTCGATGTGCAGCGGCAGCGCCAGCCCCCACTCCTTGACGAACTTGAAGACCGGTGAGCGCTGCGCCGCCTCGATGACCGAGTCGCCGATGCCGCAGCGGCGCGCCTCGCGGATCACCTCGGGGTCGTGCGGGTCGAGGATCATCCGGCGCTGGCCGTCGACCAGCTCGTGGTCGTCGAGCGCGGCGGTCTTCTCGATCAAGTCGGCGTCGTAGAGCACCATCCCCAGGTAGCGAATGCGGCCCACGCAGCTGTGGAAGCAGGCCGGCGCCTGACCCGACTCGAGGCGCGGGTAGCACAGGATGCACTTCTCGCTCTTGCCGCCCGCCCAGTTGAAGTACGTCTTCTTGTACGGGCAGGCCGACACGCAGTGGCGCCAGGCGCGGCAGCGGTTCTGGTTGAGCACCACCACGCCGTCCTCGCCGCGCTTGTACAGCGCGCCGGAAGGGCAGGCCGCCACGCAGGCGGGGTTCGAGCAGTGGTTGCAGATGCGCGGCAGATAGAAGAACGCCAGCCGCTCGATCTCGAAGAGCTGCGCGCGCTGCTCCGGCGTCAGCGCGTCCAGGTTCGGGTCGTTCTCGGCGTAGACCGGCGAGCCGCCCAGGTCGTCGTCCCAGTTCGGGCCGGCGGTGATCTCCATCGGCTCGCCGGTGATCATCGAGATCGCCCGGGCGATCGGCTGATCACTGCCGGCGGGCGCGGTGAACAGGTCCTCGTACCGGTAGGTCCACGGCTCGTAGTAGTCGTCGATGACCGGCAGCTTCGGGTTGTGAAAGATGTTGAGCAGCCCGCGGTAGCGCCCCGACGCCCTCAGCGAGACAGAGCCGTTCTTCTTCTCCCAGCCGCCCGAGTACTGCTGCTGGTCCTCCCACAACGTGGGGTAGCCGGTGCCCGGCTTGGTCTCCACGTTGTTCCACCACATGTACTCGGCGCCTTTTCGGTCGGTCCAAACGTTCTTGCAGGCGATCGAGCAGGTGTGGCACCCGATGCACTTGTCGAGGTGAAACACCATCGAGACCTGCGCGCGGACGTCCATGCTCGTTCTCCTAGAAGCTGACCTTCGTGAGCTTCTTGACCATCACGAAGGTGTCTCGGTTGACGCCCGTCGGGCCCCAGTAGTTGAAGTGGTAGGTGAACTGCCCGTAGCCGCCGACCATCAGGAGCGGCTTGAGCCGCACGCGCGTGAGGCTGTTGTGCCCGCCCGCGCGCCGGTTTCCGCGCAAGGGCGACTTGGGCACGTTCAGCGTGCGCTCGGGTGAGTGGTAGACGATGCACGCCCCACGCGGGATGCGCGCGCTCACGTTCGCGCGCGTGCACACCACCCCGTTGTCGTTGTGCACCTCGACCCAGTCGTTGTCTTCGATGCCCAGCTCGGCGGCGTCCTTGTCGTTGAGCCAGCAGGGCTCGCCGCCGCGCGACAGCGTCATCATGCGGTGCGTGTCGCCGTACGTGCTGTGGATGTGCCACTTGCCGTGCGGCGTCAGGTAGTTGAGGAGCATCCCCGACGCTTCCGGGTTGGTCTTGGTCAGGTCGCCGTACGCCACCGGCAGCGGCGAGGGCTTGTAGGTCGGCAGGTGCTCGCCGAACGCGAGGTAGCCGTCGTGGTCGAGGTAGAACTGCTGCCGCCCGGTCAGCGTGCGCCAAGGCACGTGCCGCTCGACGTTGTAGGTGAACGCCGAGTATGCCCGCCCATCGTTGAGCAGGCCCGACCAGCACGGCGAGTTGATCAGCCGCCGAGGCTGCGCCTGCAGCGCCCGGTAGGTGTTGCGCACGCTGCGCGAGCCCTCCGCCAGGTCGGCGAGCTTTAGGCCCGTCTTCTTCTCCATGCCCTGGTAGGCGCGGTAGGCCAGCTCGCCGTTCGTCTCGGGCGCCAGCGTCAAGACCAGGTTGGCGGCGTCGACCTCGTACTCGATCGACGGGCACTTGCCCTCCGACGTCAGCGTGGTCGGCCCGTGCTCCACCAGCTGGTCGTAGAAGTCTTCGATGGCGTACTTCACGCCGTGCGCGCCCAGCCCGTCCTTGCGCGCCTTCGGCCCGAACGCGATGTAGCGCTCGTAGACCTTGGTGTAGTCGCGCTCGACGACGGTCAGTCGTGGGCCGGTCTTGCCCGGCTGGTAGCTGCCCTCGCCCTTGGCCCAGTCTCGAATGTGCGGCTGGGCAATCTCATCGGCCGAGTCGTGCGCCAGCGGCGTCGCCACCAGGTCCTTCACCGGCTCGGGGAAGTGCCGCTGCGCCTGGCGCGAGACCTCTTGGGCGATCGCCTTGAAGATCGCCCAGTCGCTCTTCGACTCCCACGACGGCGGCACCGCCTGCGCGAGCGGGTGAATGAACGAGTGGAGGTCGGTGCTGTTGAGGTCGGCCTTCTCGTACCAGGTCGCCGCCGGCAGGACGATGTCGGAGTAGAGGGCCGACGTGTCCATCCGGAAGTTGAGATCGACGATTAAGTCCATCTTCCCCTGGGGCGCGTCCTTGAGCCACGCCACCTCGTCGACGTGGCCTTTGGCGTGCTCGTCGGCGATCGCGTTGTGGTGCGTGCCCAGGTAGTGCTTGAGGAAGTACTCGTGGCCCTTCGCCGACGCCATGATGGCGTTGCCGCGCCAGATGAACCACACGCGCGGCCAGCACTCGGGCCGGTCGACCTCTTCGATGCCGAACTTGAGCTCGCGCCGGCCGATGCGCTCCTGCGCCCTCGCGATGATCTCCTCGGCGGTCTTCGCGCCGGCCTCCTGCGCGCGGCGCACCGTCTCGAAGCTCGACTCGGGGAACTGCGGGTAGAACGGCAGCCACCCGTTGCGGACCGCCTGCACATTGATGTCGGCGGTGTGGGCCTCGGTCAGCGGCCCGCCGTCGGGGTTGGCGCCGTAGACCTTGTGGCCGGCGTCGTAGCGCCACTGGTCGGAGTGCAGGTAGTGCCACGACGGCGCGTTCTGCAGCCTGGGCGGCCCGACCCAGTCGCGCGCGAACGCCAGCGTCGACCACGACGCCATCGGCGCCAGCTTCTCCTGCCCGACGTAGTGGTTGAGCCCGCCGCCGTTCTTGCCGACACAGCCGGTCAGCATCAGCGCGGTGATGCCGGCGCGGTAGATGAGGTTGTTGTGGTACCAGTGGTTGATGCCGGCGCCGATGATGATCGAGCACTTGCCGCCGGTCTGCTCCGCGGTCCGCGCCCACTCGCGGGCGAACTGCAGCACGGTGTTGCGCCCGATGCCGGTGTACTTCTCTTGCCACGCCGGCGTGTACGCCGCCTCCGCGTCGTCGTACGAGCTGGGGTAGGCGCCCGCCAGCCCGCGCGAGACGCCGAGCTCGCCGAAGAGCAGGTCGTACACGGTGGCGACCACCACCTTGCCGTCAACCGTGTCGACGGCGCGCACCGGCACGCCCCGGTACACGCGCTTGCCGCCCGAGTGGTCGGCGAACTCGACCTGCGCGACCTCGCCCCCGCCGTCGATGAAGGTCAGCGCCGGGTCGAGCTCGGCGCCGTCGGTCGGGTCCTTGAGCTCGAGGTTCCATTGGCCCTGCTGCTTCTGCCAGCGGTGGCCCACCGTTCCGCCCGGCGTGCGCGGCGCGCCGCTCTTCTGGTCGAACACCAGGAACTTCCACTCGCCGTTCTCTTCACGCGCGTAGCGCTCGACCCGGTTGGCCCGGAGCAGCTTGCCGGGCTTGTAGCCCTCGGCGGTCTTCACCAGCTCGACCAGGAACGGCGAGTCGGAGTAGCGGCGCACGTAGTCCAAGAAGCTCTGGGTCTTGGTCTCCCCGTGGAACTCCTTGAGGAGCACGTGGTTCACCGCCATCCAGAAGGCGCCGTCTTGCCCCTGGTGAATGGGAATCCACTGGTCTCCGAACTTCGAGACCTGCGAGAAGTCGGGCGAGAAGACCACCATCTTGGTGCCGTTGTGACGCGACTCGGCGGCGAAGTGGCAGTCCGGCGTCCGCGTCATGTTGAGGTTGGCGCCCATGACGGCGGTGAACTTCGAGTTGTACCAATCTGCGCTCTCGGCGACGTCGGTCTGCTCGCCCCAGATCTCGGGCGACGCCGGCGGCAGATCGCAATACCAATCATAGAAAGACAGACAAACGCCGCCGATCAGCTGCAGAAACCGAGCGCCCGACGCGTACGAGAGCATCGACATCGCGGGGATCGGCGAGAACCCGGTCACCCGGTCTGGCCCGTGCTTCTTGATGGTGTGCAGGGTCGACGCCGCGATCAGCTCGAGCAGCTCGTCCCACGAAGCGCGCCGGAAGCCGCCCTTGCCGCGCGCCTGCTGGTACGACGCGCGCGCCTGCTCGTCGGCCTGAATCGACGCCCACGCCTCGACCGGGTCATCGAAGCGCTGGCGGGCCGCCCGCCACAGGTCGATCAGCGCGCCGCGGACGTACGGGTACTTCACCCGAATCGGGCTGTAGAGGTACCAGCTGAACGAGATGCCGCGCTGGCAGCCGCGCGGCTCGTAGGGCGGAATCGTGGGGTCGATCTCGGGGTAATCGAGCGCCTGCATCTCCCAGGTGACGATTCCGTCCTTGACGTGGATGTTCCACGAGCAGCCGCCGGTGCAGTTGACGCCGTGCGTGCTGCGCACGACTTTGTCGTGCTGCCAGCGGTTTCGGTAGAACTCCTCCCACGACCGCGTCTGAGGGGCGATGATGTCCTTCAGCCAGCTCACCGTTTGCCTCGCTTTGTCATGTGGCTGCGAACGCCGTGCATGCGCCCGGCCCAGAACAGACCAATGGCGCCGAGCGCGAAGAGGGCCCCCAGCAGCCCCGCGTAGAGGAAGTTGGCGTCGGCCGTGGGCGGGTCGCCGTTCGTCGACAGCGAATAGAGGTACGCCTTGATCGCGAACGCCTCGGCCTCGGTGAGCGGCCGGTTGCCGTAGATGTCCTTCATCAGCGGAAACGGCGTGCTCTCGAGCGCGCTCTGGAGGCCCTGATCACCCAGGCGCGCGTAGGTGAACGTCAGGTCGATCGCGAGCGTGCCGCCACCCATCGGGCCGATGCCCCGCGCGTTGTGGCAAGACACACAGGGCGGGCCGCCCTTGACCAAAAGCCCGCTGCCTTCGAACAACGAGCGGCCCAGGGCGATCTGCTCGGGCGTCGCCTCGGTGGCCTTCTTGGCGACCCCGAGGGAGATCTTGCAGCCGCCCTTCGCGTCGCACCCTTGCAGCAGCGCGAACATCTCCTCGAGCTGCTCCGGCGTGAGCGGCTGATCCGGCATGCGCACGTTGTTGAACTTCTCGAGCATCGCGACGGCCGCGCTGTCGCCCCGGTCGATGTACGCGCCGGGCGAGACGATGAACCCGAGCAGCCAGTCCTTGGAGCGGCGCGAGGTGACGCCCAACAGATCCGGCCCAGCGCGGTCGCCGTCGCCGAGGGTGTGACAGCCCGCACACTTCT